>CAXYEO010000013.1:0-25747 GCA_964276085.1 uncultured Thalassobaculaceae bacterium
CAGCAAGATAGGCGGTGCCACTTGCCGCCGCCTTGCAGAATTAGCTCTACTTAGGGGAGAGCACGTCAAGTTAGCAGCCTGTCAAATGACTGAAACCGATACTATAGTGATATTAGCAAATGAACTGCGAGAACTAGGCGCTGAAGTAATTGTCTTAACAGGAGACCTCGATGATCCAAATATCCCTAAATCACTTATAAAAAGAACAGTTGATGAGTTTGGTGGCTTAGATGCTGTTGCTTCAATGTCTGGCATGGGCGCACATCCAGGGATGGGTGCTTATAGCCCCAGCAAAGCAGCACTAATATCTTTGTGTCAGGCCTAACTCAAGAATGGGCTGCTGATGGGATCAATGTAAATATTGTATCTCCAGGCATGATCCATACACCTCTGACATACGAAGTATATGAAAATAATAAGATAGCAAAGGACAGATCAGCATTAGTTCCTTTGGGTAGAGTGGGAGGGCTCACGGACATTGCCAATATAATAGGCTTTTTGTTATCAAAAGAGGCAGAATATATGACTGGGAAAAATCTATTAATTGATGTCGGTTTTGTTGACTCTTTGTATAGTCACATTCCAGACTTACCAAGGAGCACTAATTAAAGTTCAAAAAAGTTTAAAGTAATTATTCAATGATAAATTCAAACAAATGGTCAAATAAAACTTTAGAATGAAAGTATGGCTTCAAAGGTGAAGATAAAAGGCTTAGATCTCAAGACGGTAATTGCCTGCTTTATAATGGCAACGGCAGCCTGGGGTGCAGTTTTTTATGGCCACAGTGTCTACTTAGATTCTTTCACCCGATTCGGTACTTGGACCACGCAACAGATAGCAAGCGCTATTTTAATCTTTTGGATTTCGAGCTTGCCGGGTACTCTGTTTGTTGGTTATTTAATAGATAGTAAAGGCCCTAGTAGTGTTGTGTTGCTAGGGGGCATATGCGTTGGTCTAGGTTTAGTTGGGTTGGGCCAAGCAGACAAACTATGGAAAATCTTCATTTGTTACAGCCTCATGGGATTCGCATACCCAGCAATAGGAGCCGCAGGAATCAGCGCTATTCTTGCTCAGCGCTTCCCAAAGAACTTTGGTTTCGCTTTAGGTCTTGCGCTGACAGGAGCTAGTTTAGGCGGGGCAGTAATTCCGGTTTGCTCACTTTTTTTTATAGGAGTGTATGGATTTGAAACTACAACTTTTGTTCTGGGGGTGTTGGTATCGGTAATTTTATTTTGTCTCGCACTTTTCTTTAAATACCAAATCTCACAAGGTTCATCAAAAAGAATACTTAAGTTTAAAGATAAAAGCTTTTCACTTAATATCCTTCGCACACCTCTTTTTTGGAAAATCACTATTGCTGCTGCATTGGGGTTGGGTGGACAAGTAGGTTTCTTAGCGCACCAGATTCCAATCGTAGCTGGAAAAGTTGACGAATTAAGTGCAGCATTTACTATATCAGTTGTAGCTATTTCAGCCGCAATAGGGCGAATTTTAATCGCATTCGCTAGTCGATCTATCTCTATTAATCAACTGGCAGCAGCGAGTTATTTTGTTCAAGGTGTGGGTGTCGCCTCTATTAGTTTTTCAGAGACTTTTTCTATGGTTATCATTTCATGTTCAATTACCGGATTTGTGGTAGGAGGCATTGTAATGTTACCGCCAATCTTGATCCGAAATGCTTTTGGGTCGCTGTCCTATGGTAAAAACTATGCGATGACAAACGTCGTTTTATACACATTTGCCGGTATGAGCCCGTGGTTAGTGGGCTTAGCATATGCATCAACTGATTCTTACGTTTTTGGATTATATGGTATTGTTTTTAGTCAAATAATAGCTGCACTGCTCATATTTAAATCTGCGACATAGAGCAAAACTAGCCTTTAAGCGCCTGCTGCATTTCCTCTTTCAGAGCATCTAGTTCATTTTTAGTATCTAATCCTTTTTCGGCTACTGTTATCGGTTTTTTGTCCGACAAGCCTTTGTTACTTAAAATGCCCTCATCACTATTCGGATCACCAAGATCCCAGCCTTGCGAATCCCCCGCAATCTGCTTTTGTTCTGTTATATTAGAGCTTGTTGCTTGTCTTTTTTGATTCGTTAATCTTATCGTCTCAGCTTTGCTTTCCGCCGTAGTTTTTATTGTCGCTCTTTTTTCTAGAGGAAGGGAGTCAAAAATGGTTTCAGCCTGCTGATAGTCTTCAATCATGCCGCTATCCGCTGCCTTAGACAAACGTCTAGCCACACCTTCTGTGCCTTTGAGTTTTGTACTATCAGCAAGAATACGCAAGCCTTGCTTTATATCTGGATCTACTTGATTACTATCCACCATTAATCATACTCCATGTATTAGGACTCTAGTATACTCAAAAAAATAAATAAATTTCTACTGTTGACATAGAACGACAAAATTTTGTTTAGTTTGTTTGCTTTTATTTTGCTCAATGTTTCTTTCTTCGTTCTAAATACTGGAAAAAAAATGATATTACTTGGTCGTAACTTGTCCCCGTTTGTTAGACGAACAGCGACGGTGATGAATATATTGAATATTAAATATGAACAAAGAATGTTATCTACGGCAGATGATCAATTGGAGATAAAAGCCTCCAACCCTATTGGACGAGTCCCATCGCTTATACTGCCAGATGGAGAAGCTTTAATTGATAGCAACGCTATTATTGATTATGTAATCGGCGAGTTTGATTTGGATCGACAGTTATTAGCTAGTTCTGGAAGTGAGCGCCGGATGGTGCTGCAGACCACAATGCTAGCTCACGGTGTGATGGAGAAAGGCGTGGCTATCTCTTATGAACAAAACCGACGCCCAAAGGAAAAAATTTATCCTGAGTGGTTAAGTTATTTAGAAGAGCAACTTTCGAACGGAATAGCTTCTCTTGAGAGCATCGCTTTAAATTCATCTAATTGGTTACATGGGGATAAGATTACACTAGCAGATATCACAACTGTATGTGCTATTGATTACCTTGGTGTAAGAATGCCATCGTTGGTCCAAGATAAAAGTGTTGAAGCTCTGCTAGCTCTCTCAAAAAAAGCGAACGCCATTGATGCGATTGGAAATAGTAAACCTAGTAACTAATTTAACCAGAATTGATGCGATTTATTGCGCTTATCACCGCTTTGATAGGAGCCAGTGTAATTGATGTGTCTATACCTACACCAAATACGCTTTGACCATTCTCGTCTGGTACCTTTAATTCTATATAAGCTGCTGCCTCAGATTCTGAACCGGCAGTTCGCGTGTGTTCATTATAATCTTTTAATCTAAAAGCTAAATTGAATTCGTCTCGCATACCTTTTATGAATGCAGCAATCGGTCCATTTCCAGTCGCTTCGAGCTGATGACTTTTACCATTAATCTCAACAGTTGCTTTCATTCTCTCTAAATCATTAGACCGGGAAGCTCTTTCGGATGTAAAAGAGATGAGTTTAAAAGGTCCACTTTGATTTATAAATGTTTTCTCAAATGTTTCCCATATTTTTGCAGGACTTATCTCTTGACTAGTCGCATCTGTAATTTTTTGAATAACTTGACTAAATTGTGCTTGAGCTGCCTTGGGCAACCTTATGGAGTAATCGTTTTCCAATATATAAGAGACCCCACCTTTGCCTGATTGACTATTAACCCTGATAATAGCCTCGTAATCTCGACCGATATCTTTTGGATCTATTGGTAGATAAGGAACCTCAAATAATGGGCTATTAGTAGTTTCCATAGCTTTCATTCCTTTATTTATCGCATCTTGATGCGACCCAGAAAAAGCTGTGTGCACAAGCTCACCAGCATAAGGATGGCGCGGGTGTATTGGTAGTTGATTACAATGAATGGCTGTTTCCATTATTGAGTTAATATCGGAGAAATCTAAATTTGGGTTGACGCCCTGAGTAAATAAATTTAGCCCAAGCGTGACTATGTCAACATTTCCTGTTCTCTCTCCATTACCGAACAGGCAACCCTCTACTCTATCTGCACCAGCCATTTGGGCCAACTCTGCAGCAGCAATTCCAGTCCCTCGATCATTGTGAGGATGGACAGAAAGGATCACTTGACTGCGGTTGTTAAAGTTTCGATGCATCCACTCGATCTGATCTGCAAAAATATTTGGTGTTGCCATTTCGACTGTTGAAGGCAAATTAATAATTGTCGGATTATCGGTTGTAGGTTTCCAAACTTCCATTACAGCTTCGCTGACTTCTAATGCATAATCGAGTTCGGTTCCTGTAAAGCTTTCGGGACTATATTCTAATCGAGCGTTAGTTCCTGATTTTTCTAGCAGCTGCATTCTATCACGAACCATCATTGCACCGTCAACTGCAATTTGTTTTACACCTGCTCGATCTGATTCAAAAACTACTTTTCGCTGCAAAGTACTGGTCGAATTGTAAAGATGAACAATACAGTTTTTAGAACCAATAAGACTTTCAAATGTTCGTTGAATAAGCTCTTCTCGTGCCTGAGTTAGCACCTGTATCGATACATCGTCTGGAATTAATCCTTGCTCAATTATCTCACGCACAAAATTAAAGTCCGTATCAGACGCGGCTGGGAATCCAACTTCTATTTCTTTGAAACCCATTTCCACCAACGCCTTGAACATTCGGTGTTTACGCCCCGCATCCATAGGGTCAACAAGGGCCTGGTTCCCATCGCGAAGGTCTACACTGCACCATATAGGGGCCGACGTAATTGATTGATTTGGCCATTGCCGGTCGTTTATTGGAACTTGCGGGTATGCTTGGTATTTTTCAATTGGCATACGTTTCATTGGAACTCACCCCCATGTCGTGGAACCAAAAAACGAACACTAGCTATGGGCTCATTTGCAACACAAGTTTTTATTTCTAAGTTTTCCATATTATTTCACTTGGGTTTTTTCTTTTGGGAACTAAAGTTGGAAGAATGCCACTTTTATAATTTCAGCCTATACTCGTGATTTCTTCTAAGAATATTGGTTCGACTATTCTACGTCTAAGTTGCCCGGCTCTAGTGAAGAACCGGGAAAGTAAGCTGTCGAACTAAGTTTTCTATCTCTAATTTCATCATAATAAATATGATAATGATAGTCCACTAAATCGTCAAGATGAAGCTTTAGTGGACAACTGTAATCATTAACTTTATCTCCGTCCAAACAGTCGCTCAACATCTGTCAAGTTAAGCTCAACATAGGTCGGTCTGCCGTGATTACACTGCCCTGAATGTGGTGTGTTTTCCATTTCTCGAAGAAGAGCATTCATTTCTTCAATATTCAATGATCTACCGGCCCTAACAGAACCATAACACGCCAGTGTGCCGCAGATATGCCCAAGCTTATCCTCTAAAATGGTTGTTGATCCTATCTCTTCTAGATCATCAGCGAGATCTTTTATTAAGGTTTGTATGTCTGCCTCACCTATAAGACCAGGCACTTCTCTTACTATCAATGCCCCAGAACCAAACTCTTCTATTATGAACCCAAATTTTGCGAAATCTATCTGTTGCTCGAGCAATCGCGTTAACTTACTTTCCTCTAATTCAACAACTTCGGGTATAAGTAAGATTTGTCTTTTGATCCCACCATTCGTTAGAGCGTGCTTCATTTTCTCGTAAACGATACGTTCGTGGGCAGCATGCTGATCGGTAATGATAATACCAGTTTTATTTTGTGAAACAATATACGTCGAATGTAATTGCGTCTTTGCTGCTCCAAGAGGAAAGTGAGCTAAATCATCTATTACACCAGTATTTGGATCAAACTCGTCACTCGACATTAAACCGTGAGTATTTGCCGGTGATGCGATTTCATTAGGCTTTTGAAACTCATAAAAGCTTGTTTTTAAGTTATTGGCATTAGGCGGTAGTTTAAAAATATCTCTACTTGTATATTGGGACGTTTGTCTGGATGAAGGATTGTTCATGGATTTATTCAGCGCCCCAAGAGCTGCCGTCGACACAGTTGTAGAAGCCCGATGACCTGCTTCCGCCAAAGCACTCTTTAAACTCCCAACAATAAGCCCGCGTACTAATCCAGGCTCTTGAAACCGCACTTCTGTTTTAGCGGGATGAACGTTAACATCTACAGCTCCTGCAGGCGTTTCCAGGAACAAAGCAATAATGGGATGTCTATCATAAGCAACGAAATCAGAATAAGCCCCACGTACTGAACCGTACAGCAACTTATCGCGCACGGGGCGGCCGTCTATAAAAAGAAACTGATGGCTAGAAGTTCGCCTATTCATGGTTGGAAGCCCAATAAACCCTGTAAGAACAAACCCTTCTCTCTCAGAATGTATTGCTAAAGCATTACTTTCGAATTCCTGACCCATAACGTCCGCCAACCGCGCAAGCTTTGTTTTGAGAAAATCACCCTGTGCAACATTAAGTCGTATATTAGTTCGATCTCCATCACCAAGCGTAAATGCTATTTGAGGATTGGCCATAGCCAGCTTTCGAATAACATCGGCAGTAAGATTAAACTCAGTCCGAACAGTTTTCAGAAATTTCAATCTTGCCGGTGTAGCATAAAATAGATCTCTAATTTCCACTTTAGTACCTAACTTTATCGCTGCCGGTACTGGTTGAGCAGCCAGTCCTCCTTCAATAATAATTTTCCAGGCATTCTCTTTATTTAGTGATCGAGAAGCAATTTCCATCCTACTAACGGACGCGATCGACGGCAGTGCTTCGCCCCTAAAACCCAGTGTATTGATTCGGGTAAGATTATCGTCAGGTAGTTTAGACGTTGCATGCCGCTCAATCGAGAGCATGAGCTCATTCTTGGACATACCGTATCCATTATCGGTTACGGTCATTAGAGTGCGACCACCTTCCCGCATCACTACATCAATACGGGTCGCACCAGCATCTATAGAATTTTCAACCAGTTCCTTAATAGCGCTCGCGGGTCTCTCTATTACTTCCCCGGCCGCTATTCTATTAACAAGGCCTTCTGGTAACCGCCGGATTGTGCCAGTCAAAGTTTGGTTGTCATTATCATCTACTAGGGCCATGTGCTCATCTATATCTAGCTCTCTAACACTCAACGTACACAATATATCTGAATATAATCATATGAGTCGAATCTATATTATACCTAGAGAGAAGATTGAGGCGGAAAGAAATAATATTAAGTTCATCTAAAGGGTGATTTGTAACGAAGTATGATTGTAAAGTTACCAGATATTTGACTAGGGTTTTGGATATAATTATCCGAAATGCGTTATGGAGCTCAGAATGAGATTTACCGAAAAAGTCGCCATTATAACTGCTGCGGCAAGTGGTATTGGGCGCGCATCAGCTGGTATCATTGCACAACAGGGTGGGACAGTGATTGCCGTCGATACGGACGAACAGCGTTTAGAGAATATGAGTTCCGAATTTTCTGGGTCTACAGGCCGAGTGTTAACCTATTGCATAGACGCAACGGACGAAAAGGCTGTAAAGCGCACCCTCTTACAAATTTCAGAGAATAATAAAAAGGTTGATATCTTAATAAATGCTGTCGGCGGAAGTACCATTATAGATAACCCAAAAGCTAGGGTAGATGAATTAGTACTAGCTGACTGGCAAAAGATCATAAACTTTAACTTAAACAGTATGTTTATTTTTACAACGTTGATCGTACCGTTGATGAAGTCGCAGGGAGGCGGGAAAATTGTCAACTTAGCATCCATCGCAGGTCGTGGCTTTAGTGATGTAAGCAGTAGTGCTTATGCCGCTGCTAAGGGAGGAGTTATTGCCTTTACAAAAAAAACTGCGCGGGAACTGGGACCGTTTGGCATTACTGTCAATGCGATAGCTCCCAATACAACTCTAAGCGAGAGAATTCGCCCCCGCTGGGAACAACAAAGTTCCCAAGATCAAGCGGAACAGATTGAGAAAATTCCTCTTAGACGAATGGCTGAGCCAATAGACCAGGCAAAAGTTATCTGCTTTCTTGCATCTACAGATGCAGATTACGTAACAGGCCAAACTATCGATGTTTCTGGCGGTTTAGTATAAGAGGTTAATATTTTGAATGGAGCAGCAATATGACTAAGAGTGATTTATACAAAAAAGGCGATGCCATGCGCAGAAGTATGTATGGGGATGATGCCTATGAAAAGGCAAATAATACCGTTTACGGTGATCCTATTATGCAAAAGTTCCTGGATGTAGCGACTGAAACAGTTTTTGGTGCGCTATGGACTCGGCCAGGTCTGGATACCAAAACACGTGCATTGATCTGCGTGGTTTCGGACATTGCGACAGCACGAGAAGAGGAATTAGCAATCCATTTACGTTTTGCTATTGGCCAGGGCTGGACAGAAGATGAATTACTCGAAACTATGTTGCACTTATCCGGCTATATTGGCGTTCCTTCGGTGAGGGGTGCAATGATTGTTGCAAAGCGTGTCTTTGCTGAGATCAAGGAAGAAAAAGCATGATGCTATCACATTAACAATTTATCGCAAACCGTCCTCACCCTCGGCATCCTCGGCCTTTAATCCCCCTACCCTAGGCAAAGGCCGTCCAGAATCTGTAACAGCTACTGCAACTAAAATTTCATTTGCTCTCGGGGCATCGTTAACCCTCACTTCCATACCATCAAAATGGCTCCTGACATAAGCCGCATTTTTATGTCCCAGAGGAATATCCAAGGCGTCTCCCATAGGGCCTCTTTTTTTAGATGAAGGCACCAACGCGGCGCCTTTTTCTACTTCCGAACGAAGTGGTGCCCCCATTCGAGGGTGTAACAGAGCGGCCCCATGTTCTAATTCGCCATTCTCTCCTATTAATGCCGCTTTCCCATAGCTCTCAGCTTCCGAAGGTTTTATCCCCAATGCCTCAATACACCGTTTCCCCAATAAACTTCCCAACTCTTCCCCAATACTCATCAAATCCTCTAAATCTTCCTGATAGAAACCAGCAAATGGGTTTTCAATCACTGCTATTGCTGCTGCTCTTCTTGTTGGAGGATTAATCGTTTTACCCATTTCAGAATGGATTTCATCAACAATGGTTACTAATTTCCTGATATTTGCATTAGCCATGATTAATCCTTTTTTATCAAGTGTCGAATTTAAGGTTCAGCATTTTATTCATCCATTTTAATCTTGCGTTAAAACACGGTTGGGACCAACAACCTTAACAACACCTTGTAGGCTAATAGTTGCCGCATTTATGAGCCCTCGATGAATATATTCATTAGCGCGTTTACATCCCGTCTCCACCGCTTTCACTGCCAATTTTTTAGGTAACAAAGCAACATCAGTAGTAACGAGTTTATCCCCAAGATCAGTGTCGGGGAAAAGTTCTTTTGCAGGCATTTTTTTTATTAACGTTGAGCCAGGTAAATCTACTGCATTTGCTATCAGCGTTGCCGCCGTATCTGCTTGCGCTGCGTTCGGAGCGAGCACAGTTACCGCGTCGGCGATCCCAAATGAATGACTTCGTCCATGCCATCCACTCGTGGCTATCCCATTGATCGCATCTTTCTTACTGATAGAAACTGTCCCTGCGACAGCTCTCGTTTTTAGATTTGTAATAATACCAATATTAAAAACTTCATGGTGATCAAGGTATATTGCGATGTCACCACCATTATTAACATAAGCTTTACTCAACTTATTTCCCTCGCAAAGAATTTTCAGCATATAATCTGCGACAGACCCTGCCACCGCAGCCATTGGTGTTACAAAAGTAGGATAAAAAAGCTGAACAGCATTCTGCATCCTCAAACCTACAGGGCTCTTGAGTGTATCTCTGTGTTGCGATATTGGAGAACGCAGTGTGGAAAGCTCCGGAGCTAGATCAGTTAAAACATTATTGAATTTATTTGTTGCCTTCTCATAGGCGTACTGAACAGTTTTGGTTTCCCCAAAAGCCTCAATTATTAAATCGATAGGTCCGTGATTTAAATGCAACCGGTTCCCATCAGCTAAGATATTTGATTGAACACTATTATGCATTAGGTCTTTTCTTTATTCGTCCAACTAAAGTGTTTTGAATCCATTGGCGACGAGTTCTCTGAGGTCAAAAGTCCTAAGTATATCAGAACTCAAAATATGGTCGTTTTGGGGGCCCAAAATACCTTGAAGGGCATCTTCGATCGGTTGAATGTAATCAACATGTCCTCCTAGGGACTTATAGTCCTCTAAGCGCATCGAGAATTCTATTGGTGCTACTAACGCAGGTGTTGGCACATAGCCGAACGAATTTTTTGGCATTTTTGTTACATCAACCATGAGCGTTATCCCTCCTCCTGGCCAGATATATGTTGGAGCACCACCGCAGGTAACATTTGTTAACATTTTTTTAACTGAGCGTGTTAAGAGAACAGGGTTTTCTGTAACACCAGCTCTTAGAGAACCACCAGCACCGCCAACAAATAAAACCGTGCAAAGCGCCGGTTCACAATTGTCAGTTATTATAGATATTGGCTTTTCGAGAGTGCTCGGTATTTTCTGAGGGATAGGATTTAAGTTTTCATCGAGTTCAAAATATGCAAATTGATCACCCGTTGTGGATATCATGAGAAGAGATTGCCCCGGACAGGCTACTTTTGGATTGAAATCGTCCAAAATCTCCAAGGGATCGTTAATGTTGGTTCCACCCCAGCCATTTCCTGGTTCCGCAACCTGGAAATACCTCCCTGGTGTTGACCTTCGCCCATTAATTCGTATACCTGTCGAGGGCCAATCAATGACTTTCCCGGCCTGATGTTCTGATACCACTCCTGTAATATGGTCATCAACTATAACAACCTCATCAACCAGTCCCTTCCATTGAGTAGCAAACATACCAATTGTTGCAGATCCACACCCAACACGCATAAATTTTTCAGCAACTCCATCAATTATGGGAGGCCTCCCTGCCTCAACAACAATATCGCTACCCCCATCAATTGAAAGTTCTACTGCTTCGCTATTGCAAAGATTAAGCATGGTAGAACAAGTCGTCCTACCTTCCTTTTTGGTCCCACCCGTTAAATGATTAACACCGCCTATTGACAACATTTGCGAACCATATTCACCAGTTGTTACATGGCCAACAGGCTCACCTTTGGACCTTACGACTGATGTCTCTGGACCAATATGCCTATCGGTATCAATCTTAATCTTAACTCCGCAATAACTGTAAATTCCTTCAGTAACTACCGTGACCATATCGACATCGTTAATATTACTACTGACTATGAACGGGGCAGGTTTATAATCTGGGTAGGTAGTGCCTGCACCAACGGCACTGATGAATAAGCTCTCTGTGGGTACAACATCGCCATTCCAACCCGATCCCCCTTTTAAAAATGGCACCACACTACCTTCATTACGGTATTCAATAACTGTTAATGGGTCCACTCGAATTAATTCGCCATTTTCATTGGCGTATCTATCACAGGCTCCCGATTTATTTTCGGCGATGTAACACATGACCGGACATGCATCACAACGTATTTTAGGCTGGCTTGAAAGTTTTTCAGGCACTTCTCAATTTCACATCCTTTATGGCGGTTAGCACTCTAGCAGGTGTTGCGGGCAGTTGATTAATTTTAGCTCCAGTCGCATTCCTTATTCCATTTAAGATGGCTGGCGCTGTCGGAATTAAGACATGTTCACCAAGGCCTTTTATACCGTTTGGTGCTGTGTGGTCAGCGTCTTCTATAATTAAAATATCTATTTCTGGTATGTCTCCAACAGTAGGGATGAGATAATCATGCAAGTTATCTGTCAGCCCCGGTCGGTATTCTTCCATTAAAGCAAATCCAATCCCCTGCGCAATCCCTCCTTCGATCTGCCCTTCTATCAACGTAGGGTTGACCGCTTTCCCCACATCATGAGCCGCGGTCACACGATCTATTAAAACAGTTCCTAATTCTGTATCAACGGTGACTTCTGCTATTTGGGCTCCATAACCATACAATGCATATGGGTTGCCTTGACCATTTAAATCCAAAGGTGTTGTGACAGGGTCATAACTTTCTTGCACGCTTAGCACATAACCAAACTCATCCAAAAGTAGATGGGAAAGATCAACTTTGTGAGCTCGTCCATTATCTTCAATATATAGGCCTATTGGGCTAGACTTTATCTGAGCATTCTCTCCAACATTAGCGTGACGGAGAATTTTTTCTCGCAAAACTTCTCCTGCTAGTAATGCCGCCCCTCCCGATATAAAAGTCTGCCTTGACGCAGATGTCTTACCCGCATCTGGGGTCAAGTCTGTATCTGGTCCTACCAGCTCGATCGAACTAATATTCGTTTGCAATGCATCTGCAACGATTTGCGTGATAACTGTGTTAGAACCTTGCCCTATATCAGTTGCCCCTTGATGCAGAACAATTTGGCCACTTGGTTTTACGCCTAGCCTAATTGTGGACGGATTAGCCATCGACGTATTTCCACACCCGTACCAACAGGTTGCTAAACCAACCCCTTTTTTTTGAGTATAATTGCCAGGTTTATTATTATGTTTTTTGCTTTGTCTTAGAGCCCGCTGCCAAGCTGGTTTAACTGCCTGCAGGCATTTGCCTATGCCGACTCCTGAATCAAAGACTTGTCCAGTAACCGTTGGATCACCATTTCTCAAGACATTTAACATTCTAAAATCAAGTTCATCAACGCTCGCTTTTTGAGCTAATTCAGATAAGGATGTTTCAAGTGCTATTGCTGCTTGTGGCACTCCGAAACCTCTAAATGCACCAGACGGTGAGTTATTAGTATGTATTGCAATACTTTTTGCCAAATAGTTGGGGACTTTATAAGGGCCAGATGCATGCACCGGCACTCGATTAGCGACCGTCGGTCCCCAACTTGCGTATGCGCCGGTATTAAAAGTCCCATGAAAATTAATTGCAGTGATCCTTGAGTTTTCATCACATCCAACTTTAATCGAGATCTCCGAAGGGTGACGCTTTGTAGTCGTTTTCATTGATTCATTCCTCGAATATACGATCCCAACTGGCCGGTCGAGCTTCCAGGCAGCCAAAGCGATATATGGTTGGTAAGAAAGATCTAATTTGGACCCAAACCCACCCCCACACCCCGTCGGTATTATCCTTACATCCTCTGATTCTAAGCCAAGTATTCTAGATATAGAGTCCCGGTTCATAAAAGGTGCCTGTGTACATCCATGAATAATAATTCGATTTCTATCACGGATAGCATATCCCGCTTCTGGTTCGATATAAGCATGCTCAATAAAAGGAGTTTCATATTTATTTTCGATTGTATGCACTGAACCAATAAGCGCCCCTGCCGTATCGCCGCTTGCCACATAACCTTTTATTAAAATATTATCAGTTCTCTGAACATGTAACCTTGGCGCACCTATCGCAGTAGCTACCGTTGGATATAAAACAGCAGGTTGCTCCTCCCATTGAATTGGAAAACTTTCTAATTCAAACTCATTTATCGCTTTTGCTTCCCCCACTATAGCAGCAACCGCTTCACCGGCAAATCTAGTGACATTTTGAGCAAAAACTGGTTGATCAGAAAATTCTGGTATAACACCAAAGCAATTTTCTCCTGGAATATCGTCTGCCGTTAGAACGTCAATAATGCCAGGATTTTTTTCTAGAAATTCAGGGATGTTTTTAATGATAAAATTAGCAGAATTAAATGGAGACCTTACAACATGGATACGTAACGCATCCATTGGAATTATATCAGCCCCGAATACTTCAGCTCCAGTAACTTTTGGGGCCCCATCAAGACGATTGATTCTTGATCCAATTACTTTTTTAGGGCTAATCGATGCAGCTGTTCTTTTATATTTTTGACTTGTGACATCTGCGATACATTTGATTATTTTTTTATACCCCGTACAGCGGCAAAGAACTCCCCCTAAAGTATCCTCTATGTCTTTTTCCTTTGGATGCATTGTATTCCTGTATAACCATTCCGCGCTGACGACCATTCCTGGAATACATATTCCACATTGACTAGCACCATAATCTAAAAAAGCTTGTTGCATAGTTGAGAGCACGTCGCCGTCTCCAAAGCCCTCTATGGTCGTAACATCGCTTCCTTCGATCTGCCCCATCGGAATCAAGCATGAACAACACAAATTCTCATCAAGAATAATTGTGCAAGAACCACAGTCACCCGCATTGCAGCCCACTTTGGTACCAGTCAGCCCAAGTTGATATCTCAAAATATTGCTCAGGCGATCCATAGGATCACAATCTACCTGTGCTTCCTTTCCATTTAAGTTAAAAACAATCATCCGTCCTCATTTCTATTCTCAAATGAGGAAATGGATCGTTGAATTAAAATTTTAGTTGCAGCTTTTCGATAATTTGCTGTTGCTCTTACATCAGTGATAGGCGTCAAGTCAGTAAGGTATGCATCATTTATTAAGTCTCTTGCTTCAGCGGTCGTTTTCCCTTCAAGTAAGTGTTCCAGTTCAAGTAATCGTTTAGCAACAGCGGAACATGCCCCTACAGCTAATGTAGCTCTCTTAATTGTTCTATTTTTCTCAATGCTTAGTTTAAGAGCAACCATCGTTATTGATATCACTAGATATTTCCTGACCCCTAGTTTTTTGAAGACAGAACGAGAGCCTAAATCAATTTTTGGAACCTTTATGCAAGAAACAATCTCGTTCTTGTCGCGTGCTATTTCTCGATTGCCTGTTATAAAATCTTTGAGGGCTACTTCTCTAAAACCATTTATTGAAGTAAGTTCGATACTTGCGTCCAGTATCAGTAATGGCGGAACACCATCAGCTGCCGGACTTGCATTACAAATATTGCCAACGATTGTCGCCCTATTTTGTATTTGAAGAGAACCAATCTCTCGAGCTGCTTGTTTCAGCGCATCAAAGGCTGGAGGTAGTTTTGTTTTCAATAGGTCTGCCCAAGTAGCAAGCGCACCTATCTTCCAACAAAACTGATCCTCTGTGAACCCCTTTAGACTAGATACATTTGTCAAATCCATGAAAGAAGTTTTTACTACGCTTTCTCCAATGGATGGGTAAATATCCGTTCCGCCTGCCAGAATACGCCAAGTATCTGTGGACATTAATTCTACGGCTTCTTCAAGCTTTTGAGGTCGAACATACACGGCGTTTATCACCATATTCATTTACACACCAACGAGTTTAACAGGTGCATCCCCATCGTCAATAAAACAAACAAGATTAAAGATAGTGGTCCGCACAAACATAAACCCACCAAAATTATTTAAACCGTTTACTCAAATTTCCTTTTCTTTAAAGACTTCCCGTGCCTGACGAAAACCATCAACAGCACACGGAAACCCAGCATAGCCACCAACCTGAATTAGAATTTCTGCTATCTCATCTTTTGTAACCCCATTATTTATAGCACCTTCCAAATGCAGCCTGAATTCATGCGGTCGTCCTAACGCAGCCAGCATAGCAATATTTATCATACTGCGCGTTTTGAGTGGTAACCCTTCTCTGCCCCAAATCGCACCCCAGGCATGAGTAGTTATAAATTCTTGTAATTTCATACTGAATTCGTCAGCGTTATTAATCGAGTTATTTACATAATCAGCCCCTAGAACAGTTTTTCTTGTCTCAAGGCCTTGGTCAAATAAGTCTTTGGTATCCATTTCTTCTCCATTGGTTAGTTATTATTTAGTTCAATAAACATATTTCAATTTGTGTAATCTAGACCCTGAGGAGAGGCATTAGCCTTTAATCCAATCGACACAGCTACCGAAGTGTTTCAAATGTCTTGGACTCTATCAGGTCAAAGTCAATATTCGCTCCAAGACCAGGCGTATCAGGAGCTTTTATCATTCCATTAGAATCTGGATTGAGGTCATCAATTATTCCATACTTTTGAGCTCCAGATGGCAGGAGCACCTCGAAAAATGTTGTGTTTTTAATAGCCAAAATAACATGAAGGTTTGCCCAGTTATTTAGTGAATTCCCGCCATGGTGGATTTCATAGTTCATTCCGAATGCTTCGGCTAAATGAGCTGTCTTCATTAAAGCAGTAATACCTCCCTTAACTGCAACATCACCTCTGAGGTAATCTGTGGCTTTATTAATGATCCAGGGGACATAATGAGTGAAACCGCCAGGAGAATATTCAGTTGCCATCAAAGGGATTGAGAGTTTTTCTCGTAGTTTAATACACCCCATAAGATCATCATCCGCCAACGGGTCTTCGTACCAAAAGAAGTTAAGTTCTTCTATAGCTCGGCCGACTTTTATAGCGTGATCATAGGTATAAGCCCACGTCGAATCGAGCATAATATCAAAGTCTTCACCAACGGATTTGCGCACGGCTTTACAGACTTCTATATCCTTTTTCCAAATTGTCGGCGGGTGTATTTTATAAGCCGCCCAACCATTCTTTTTATACTGTAACGCCTCCTCAGCGTATGCCTCGGGCTCAGAAAGTATCGCTGACGAAGCATAGGCCGGAATCTCTTCTCTGTATCCACCTAATAATTTATAAAGTGGTAGACCTGCGGCTTTGGCAGCTATGTCGTACAAAGCAACATCGATAGCGCCGATAGATCTCATCGTCACCTTCCTGTTTTGTTTCCACATGGCCTGATATATTTTTTCCCGATCAAGTGGGTTTTCTCCCATGACAATAGGCTTTAAGAAATGGATTAACCCCTTACAATCGAGTTCTGCACTGAAAGTTGCAGAGCCAAGAAATGCATATCCTTCAATTCCACCGTCAGTTTTTATCCTCAATAAGCCAAGGGTGCTCTCCCCTGTAATGTTTTGGGAGCCTGCAGCATATTTTGTTATGGGAATATCATCCCACCTGAATAACGTTAGAGTTAAATCGTCTATTTTCATAAATAATAAGCCTCGAATAAAAGTATCTTTTAAAAATCCAATTCAATGCTCCGTCGATAAGGGAAAAGCGTCCAGTTTAAAAAACAAATAATTACTTATTATCGGATAACTGATAGTGAAATTCGGTAAAATTGAACTATATGCGCTCCAGAAGTACGGTTTTGAATTACAGAATTGTAATAATTTCGTCCAAACCATTTCGCTATTTGGAAAATTAAGGTAATTATATCAGTAAAATATTCTTGAGATCTTAAGGAAAATAATATGGATTACGATGTCGTTGTAGTAGGTGCTGGAAATGCCGCTATGTGTTCTGCTTTAGCCGCGGAAGAGGTCGGTGCAAAGGTTCTAGTATTGGAGGCAGCGACAGAAGATTTAGGTGGAGGCAATACCCGTTATACAGCTGGCGCTATTCGCACTGTATACAATGGCGTTGACGACCTAAGAGAATTAATGCCAGACCTCACGGATGCCGAATGTGAAATAACGGACTTCGGTACATATACAGAGGATCAGTTTTTCGACGACATGTTTCGTGTGACCGAATATAGAACGGATCCAGAACTGGTTGAGATACTGGTTAAAAATAGTTTTGATACACTCAAATGGATGCGTGGAAAAGGCGTTAGGTTCGCACCAATTTGGGGACGTCAGGCATTTAAAGTGGATGGACGATTTGTGTTCTGGGGCGGGTTAACAGTTGAAGCATACGGCGGCGGCCCTGGACTTTGTGAAGCGCTCTGGGAAGCTGGGAAGAAGCGAGGAATAGAAATCTTATTTGAGGCTCGGGCGTTAGATCTCATAACTGACGGCAATCAGGTCCAGGGGGTAAAGGTCCGACATCGCGGTAAGGTTCAGGAAATAAAAGCCAAATCAGTTGTCCTTGCCTCTGGTGGATTTCAAGCTAACACCGAATGGCGAACCCGCTATCTTGGTCCAGGGTGGGATTTAGCGAAAGTTCGGGGAACACCCTACAACGTTGGAGATGGTATTCGGATGGCAACCGATATTGGCGCAAGCACCAAAGGAAACTGGTCAGGCTGCCATGCTGTAGGGTGGGAAAGAAATGCGCCTGAATTTGGAGATCTTGCTGTTGGCGATGCATTTCAGAAGCATAGTTACCCCTTCGGTATAATGGTAAACGCCACAGGAAAGCGCTTCGTTGATGAGGGAGCAGACTTTCGGAATTATACGTATGCAAAATATGGCCGTGTGATTCTTAACCAACCTAATCAATTTGCGTGGCAAATCTTTGATCAGAAAGTCACCCATCTCTTGAGAGACGAATATCGGATTAAACAGGTTACAAAGGTAACTGGTAATACAATAGAAGAATTGGCAACTAAACTCGAAGGAGTTGATGCTGAAGCTTTCATTACCGAAATAAATCAGTGGAATGCTTCAGTTCAAAAAGACATTCCTTTCAATCCAAATGTTAAAGATGGACGGGACACAAAAGGGCTGGAGATACCAAAATCCAACTGGGCAAATACAATAGACGAAGGTCCCTTTGAAGCATACCAAATTACCTGTGGTATAACCTTTACGTTTGGGGGTGTTCGTATTGATAGCAATGCGCAAGTTCAAAATACTGATTATCAACCAATTCATGGGTTATTCGCTGCAGGTGAAATGGTCGGCGGTATTTTTTATTTCAATTATCCTGGTGGAAGCGGATTAATCAATGGAGCAGTATTCGGAAAAATAGCAGGCGAGGCGGCAGGACGCGCCGCTATCGGAGAGCAACGTTCTGCTGCTGAATAACAAATTGTGTATAACGGCATATAACTAATAGTAAATATCATAACGAAGCAGGTATTAGCCTGTTTCCATAGGTAGACTGGGGTTATTTGCCCATTCAGACATAGAGTTATCGTACAAACCAACGTTTTCATAACCCAACATAACGAGCAACATAGCAGTCGCGCTCGCAGCGATCCCCCCCCCACAATAAGTCAAGACGCGATCTGCTTTATCCGCCCCAATCTCTGAAAACTTTTGAGAAATTTCGCCGGCGATAAAAACATGTTGGTGTCTGGATTAACTAGGCTCGAAGTTGGAACGTTCTCACTTTTGGAAATTCGGCCTGGACGACCATACACTGTGCCACCCGAGGCAGTATGTTGTTCTCTAGATAATGCGTTGATAGTACAAACAGTTTGGTCATTAACAGCATTTTGTACCTCGGTTTTATTTGTAATTAAGCCGGCCTGCAAATCAGCTATAAAAGTGGTATGCGGATATTGTGCAGGCTCTGTTGAGATTGGATAACCTTTTTGCTTCCAACGTATAAGTCCGCCATCGAGTACCTTGGCATTGTAAAAGCCAAAAGCCCTCAACATCCACCAAATTCTAGTCGCCCATTGGGGAGATGTTGTGCTATACAAGATGATGGTATTATTACTTCCTAATCCTTTTTTTCCAACAGCTTCTGCAAAATCCTCTGCCTTGGGGAAGGTAAAACGAAATTTGCTATCTCTATCTGAGAGCTCTTCTTGTAAATCTAAAAAGTCAGCTCCTGGTATATGTGCCTTATCATAATCACTTCGGCCACTTCCAATAGTATATGTTTCTGTAGGATGAGGCAGGAGGTGGGCAGTGCAGTCATATATTCGAAGGTTAGTATCTTGCAATTTTTCAACTAACCACTCTGCTGTTACTAAATACTGAGGACTTGTAAAGCTATTATTATTGGTCATTCCGTTGTCCTGCTTGAGTTTTAGATTTATTCAATAAAACGTGTACTAGGTTATATTATAATATGTTAATTTTCGAAAAAATCCGAATTAAAATGGCTCAATTGCCCCCTAATGTTCAAGGGATAATTTGGATGGGCCTGGCCGGGTTTATCTTTGCATCATTTATGGGAATTGTTCGGCATGTGGGAACCTCTTTAAATCCAGTACAGGTCGCATTTCTACGCTATGGTTTGGGCCTGGTTTTTATGCTTCCATTTTTCTTCCAGTTAACCTCTAGTCGATATTAAGAAGTGCCCGGCTTTCGTTACATGCGACGCGTGGAGTAATTCATTCTATAGGTGTGATGTGCTGGTTTTACGCAATGAGCCGGATCCCAATTGCAGATGTAACGGCTATTGGTTTTACTGGGCCTGTTTTCGCTACAATAGGCGCAGCTCTTTTTCTTGGTGAAAAAGTGAGGGTAAGAAGAATTTTAGCCGTACTAATTGGATTACTGGGAGCCATAATAATATTACGCCCAGGCTTTGCTGAAATTGAGCTAGGCGCTTTATTAATGCTAGTTGCAGCACCAGTTTTTGCCGCGTCTGACTTACTGTCAAAAGTCTTAACACGCAAGGAAAGTCCACCTGCCCTCGTAGCTTATCTATCAGTTTTTGTTACTTTAGTTATTATGGCGACCGGCATTATACGTCTGGCAATGGCCCACTCTAGACGAATGGGCGTGGATGTTTTTAACGGCTGGGTTAGCCACAATAGGCCACCTTTGTATGATTAAGGGTGTAAAGGTTGCAGAATTATCAGCACTTCAACCGATTAAATTCCTCCAATTATTTTGGGCAGCTCTTAATCGGCTTTTTTGTTTTTTCAGAAGCACCCGCAATCTGGACATGGCTCGGATCAGCTGTAATTATCGGGAGTGCAACTTATATAGCACATCGAGAATCAGTAGCGAAAAAGCAAAACGAGTGTTAAAAAAGCAATCATTAGAGCCCCTCGATGACATTTTTTACTAAACAAACCGTTTTACCTCAGATGGCTCCTGGCACCCGGATGTTATAATTATCAGAAAAAGTCTTAAGGCCATCTAACAAACCAGGATATAATTCTAACCCATTTGCTATGGCTTCTGCTTTATTCAAAATAGCATTATCGCCAGGCAACCTTACGTTATCTACTCCTTCTGCTGGAGGGTTATTCCTGCAACTTTCTGCTAACCAAGAAGTTTGTCGTGTAAACTCATCCATTCCTCCAAAAGCACTGGGGTCCGTAACTTTTAGATAGACAGCAGCTCCCCAACCCTCGGGTGGGTCTGCACGGCCCAGGCCTGATAACCCCTGTGTTAAAGCTTCAATCATCAACGCCAAACCAAACCCTTTATGACCATATTCTTTGCCTCCTATTGGCAAAATTGTTCCAGGTGGTTCAGTAAATAAAACAGCAGGGTCATTAGTTGCTCGCCCAGACTTATCCTGCACCCAATCTCCAGGCAACTTTTTCCCTTCGGAGAACAAACGCCCTGTTAGACCATTTGTTGTAATAGAGGCACTAATATCAATTAGAATAGGGTTTTTGTTGGTCGGTATTCCTATTGCTATAGGATTAGGGGTAAAGGCCGGCTTTGTCCCCCCATAGGGAGCAACACTGACAGTTGAAGGGTCAGAAGAGGCAAGCTCTATCATACAACCCTTTTCAGTAGCGCGGGTCAAAAATGCAGCCAGGCAGGCGATGTGGCCGCTTCGTCTAATGGCCATTGTCGCTGTACCATATTTCTTAGCCCTGTCCACTGAGAGGTCTATAGCCATCGCTGTTAACCACACACCAGAAATTCGTTGACCATCCCATGTTATTGTAGCACCTCTGTCCGACACAATTATGGGGTCACCCGTGCCCAGCATAAGCCCATTCTCAAGGCCCGATAAGTAGGCTGGAGCTTGTGCTATTCCATGGGTGGTGTGCCCCATCAAATCTGCTTCTACTAGCAACTGGGCAACAATCGCCGATTTATCAGCATCCATTCCAGCGGCCAAAAAAAGGGCTTCAATATAAAGTATTAATTCCTCAATATTATATCGGTTAGCCATTTAGTTTCATCCATTATTATTTTGCAAGTTAGGTTGAATTTTTCCTAGGTCAGAGCGTTCCATTATTCCGGAGTAGTATATTACGTGATATGAAGATATCCTATAACACATTCACACCAAAGAGTATGCGTGATACATAGTTTCCGTTATCTTGATACACGAATTAAGAAGCTATACACGGGGGAACTACATGGGACTTAAAACCACTCAATATCTCAAACAATTACAGAGCCACGAGAGTAAAAAAAATGGCTGATATAATTGCGTTTGTGAAGGCTATATTACGACGTTTATTGACCCAAAAACGAGCAGAGATAGGCATGGCTATGTGCGGGCTAGTTGCGCTAATTACCCCCTTGTTACTCTGGGTTTCCTGGTCCCCAGACATGCTAAAAGGCATCCTTGTAATGGGTTTTGCATCTTTTTTGTTAGCTACATGGTTTGCCCAATACGCTTGTCCAGAAGCTCTAGACCCAGATCAAGAGGTTTTACCTAAACCAGGCGAGCTCCCAATATCGGAAACTAAAAATACCACCAATAACAATAATATTTCTCCAGAAAAAAATGGCCCCGTGGAAAAAAAATAATCTTATCCAAGGATAGAAGCTTATGAAAACCGGAATAATAAATTTTGGAATAATGGAACGTGTAATCTTTGGTGAGCCAACAGCTATGGCAATCACAAGTGAAGCGAATCGTATTGGAGCTAAAAAGGTTTTTCTTTTAGTTGGAGGAACACTAAACAGAGAAACTGACGAAGTTCAAAAAATTGTGGATGCACTTGGATCTAAGTTTTGTGGTCTTCATGATAATATGCCTGCACATTCTCCGCGTAATGCAGTGATCGAATGTGCGAATGTCGCACGTAATGCTGAGGCGGATTTATTAGTTACGTTTGGCGGTGGTTCGGTCACAGATGGGGGTAAAGCTGTAACAATTTGTCTTGAGCACAATATCACAGATATTGACGGTCTCGAAGCATACCGCACGACAGTGGACTCAACAGGCAAAAGAAATTTTCCAGAATACACTGCTCCAAAGGTGAGACAAATAGCGGTTCCAACGACTTTATCAGGGGGAGAGTTTAATGCTAGAGCAGGGGTTACTGACCCGCGATTAAAGCTAAAACAATCCTTTGTTCATCGCGGCATTATGCCTATTTCAGTAATCCTAGATGGCGAGGTGACCCAGCACACTCCAGAATGGTTATTTCTGTCGACTGGAATACGCGCGGTAGATCATGCCGTTGAGACTTATTTATCACTAGATGCCAACGATTATTGGGATGGCGCCGCGTTGCATGCGCTACATTTATTGAGTGAAGGTTTGGCCAGAGTGAAAGCAGACCCTAGTGATTTTGAAGCTCGTCAAAAATGCTTAATGGGTGCGTGGCTGTCGATGACAGGCATTGTGTCCGGGTGTCGTTTGGGAGCCAGCCATGCTATTGGGCATATACTAGGTGGAACAGCTGGAGTGCCACATGGATACACATCATGTATTATGCTGCCAGCAGTTTTAGATTGGAACAAAGTTGTTAATAGCAAGCGGCAGGCAAATCTTTCTGAAGCTTTAGGTAAACCAAATCTTCCCGCTTCTGAGGTCCTTCATAATCTAATAGATAGCTTGGGTATGCCTAGACGTTTGGAAGCCGTGGGTGTGAAACAAGAGCAGTTTGAACAGTTGGCTGAAAATTGTATGCTGGATGACTGGACTTTTTCTAACCCTCGTAAAATCAGTAACCCCAAACAAGTGTTGGAAATCCTAGAATTAGCTCGCTAAAAAAATTATAAGTCCTTTTAAGAAGATACAAAAGATATCCATAGTAAAAAACAAAAGGCCCTCCTTGATTCTAAGGCTCAGGTGCCTTATTTTTCGGCTCACTGTAATCACTATCGGAATTGGTAATATTTTATGCCTGAAGATGAAGAAACGGCTACTAGAACCGATTTTCAATCATTAATTTTAGTATTACAAAACTATTGGGCAAAACAAGGGTGTGTCATACTTCAACCCTACGATATGGAGGTTGGAGCAGGAACCTTTCATCCCGCTACAACTTTGCGCTCATTAGGCCCGGATGATACTTGGAACGTTGCCTATGTCCAACCATCGCGACGGCCCACAGATGGTCGATATGGCGAGAACCCGAACCGCTTACAACATTATTATCAGTTTCAGGTTTTATTAAAGCCTTCACCACGTAGTAGCCAAGATCTTTATCTTGGCTCTTTAAAGGCGATAGGTTTAAATCCCTCTCGACCACGATATCCGCTTTGTGGAAGATGATTGGGAAAGTCCTACTCTTGGGGCCTGGGGATTAGGTTGGGAAGTTTGGTGCGATGGGATGGAGGTTTCACAGTACACCTATTTTCAACAGGTAGGCGGGATAGAGTGCAGTCCTGTGCCGCTAGAATTAACCTATGGCCTCGAGCGCTTGGCTATGTATATACAGAATGTAAAGTCAATATATGATCTCGATTGGAATGGCTTGCCGGCGGAAAGTGGAGGGAAAAAATATAGAGATATATTCCATCAAGCAGAGCAAGAATATTCTGCGTTTAATTTCTTAGCCGCAAACACGGATAGGTTGTTGCAACATTTCTCAGACGCCGAGGCAGAGTGTAAACTTTTACTTGAACGTACTGAACCATTACCTCTGCCGGCTTATGATCAGTGTATGAAAGCTAGTCATTTATTTAATCTTATGGATGCAAGAGGGATAATAAGTGTGGCTGAAAGGCAGGCCTATATTGGACGAGTTCGATCTTTGGCACGTCAGTGTTGTGAAACTTGGGTTAAAGCAGGTCAAAATTGGAAAACAGCAGAAGAAGAACGTTTGAAAATGTTACAAGGTTCAGGCCATGAGTGAATTTCTTCTAGAGCTTTTTTCAGAGGAAATACCGGCGCGGATGCAAAAGCGAGCGGCTGAAGATCTAAATAGACTTATCATTGATGGTCTGCAAAAAAATGCGTTAACCTTTGATTCTTCTTTTTGCCATGTCACGCCACACCGCCTTTGTGTTGTCGTAAACGGTCTGCTCGTCCAACAACCAAACATGCTAGATGAACGACGTGGCCCAAGGATAGACGCTCCCGATATAGCAATTCAGGGGTTTTTGAGTAGCGTTGGGTTGAACCGAGATGACTTAGAAGAGCGGGAGACAAAAAAAGGGCGTTTTTTGTTTGCAGTGATCGAAAAACTTGGACAAGAAACAACAGAGATTCTACCCACTATAATTAATAATGCGATAAGAGAAATGCCGTGGCCCAAAAGTATGCGGTGGGGACGTAATTCGTTTCGTTGGGTTCGGCCTTTGCATCATATTTTAGCTATCTTTAACTCGAAAAAATTAGAAGGTCAGTTCGACTTAGGTGATGAAGTTATCGATTATACCAACGTGACCCGAGGTCATCGTTTTTTGGCGCCTCAGCCATTTGAAGTAAGGTCATTTTCAGATTATGAAAAAAAGTTACACGACGCTTATGTTATTATCGATCGTGAAAAAAGAAAATCTATCATAATTGAACAGTTACAAACTCTAGCAAATGAAGAAAGTTTAGAAATAGAAAATGACCCGTCATTATTGGAAGAAGTCTGCGGTTTAATCGAATGGCCCAATTCATTAAGAGGGAAAATTCAAGACGAATTTATGGCCGTACCTTCTGAAGCATTAGTCTGTGCGATGCGAAGCCATCAGAAATTTTTTGCACTAAAGCAACCTTCTGGAGTTTTAGCACCATATTTCGTAACAGTTTCTAACATGCCCTCTGATAACCAACGAAATCAAACCATTGTTAGAGGAAATGAGAAAGTACTGAGTGCCCGTTTATCAGATGCCAAGTTTTTTTGGGACCAAGATAAAGCTATTAAACTTGCCGCTCGTATACCAGCTTTAACTAATATTACTTTTTATGATAAACTTGGCTCTCTGGGCGAGAAAATGATTCGTGTAGAAAAACTTGGAGTGTACATAAGTCAATGGATTCCAGACACCGATAAGGAAATGCTGAAGACGTGCAACGCGATTAGCAAAGGCTGATTTAACAACATCTATGGTTGGGGAGTTTCCCCGACCTCCAAGGCATAATGGGCAGCTACTATGCTCGTGAACGATGGAGAAACAAGCGAAACTTGCTTGGCTGTCAAAGGAACATTACAGTCCACAAGGCCCATCAGATCTATGTCCAAAAGCTCCTTTAAGTAT
>CAXYEO010000014.1:0-47978 GCA_964276085.1 uncultured Thalassobaculaceae bacterium
AAACAAAAAAGTATTCCGGTATGTTTTTTGCTTTAACTGGAGTTGGTGTTTTTTGCCTTTTTGCTGCAATTTACTTCAATTTCTTTCAATTAAATTGGGCAGTAGATTTAAAAAATCACAAGATAGAAGAGAACGATAAAAGCAATAGTAATACCCCACCTGTCGCAACTTCAGGACAACCCTCTACTAACCAAAGTACTGATAATGAGTTAGTCACAATACACAGTCTTAAGCCACCACCGGGATACAATTGCGCCGAGGTTCACTTAAAAAATATTGACGGCGAGTTGAATGAAATAAAACTGATTTCAGCTTCGAAACTCAAGTTAACTAAAAATAAGAATATATGCGGTGTTGCCCTGAAGTTGGCCCCAAACCGCAAGTACAAAATAGTGAAATTAAGCGTTGATAACGGGAAATTTGTCAATGCAGGTACGAAACACATAGAGATTGAGAACTTTCGTAACGATCTATTTTATTTATACACGCCACATTTTTTGGAAACGTCGATTAAATATAATGTTTACGTAGAAACAGAACAGGGCCAATCGAGTGCGATAGCCCATCAGATTGCACCCTGAAACAAGCGAGAACGACAATGGACAAAATTGGCAAATTGATTGATTTGGGTCGCGTTGCTTTCTTCATCTCTTTATTTATGGCAAAGCCAGCTATCAGCTCCGAGAAACTATCTGCCGAAGGGTTCCAATCTGCGGTCGACATTGTAAGGCAGCTCGCGCCTGGACATCAGAATGCTTTCTCGTCTACCAATTCACCAACGGTTGATCTGCAAGTTAATTTTAAACTCAATTCCAATCAATTATCTAAAGCGGCAAAACAACAACTTAGTGCCCTGGGTAAAGCGCTCAATAATAGAAAATTGAAGGATGGTAACTTTATCATAGCCGGCCATACAGACGCTTCTGGCTCCAAGATTAAGAACCAGGAACTCTCCCAAAGAAGAGCTCAAGCTGTTGTAATTTTTTTAACTACCCATTTCAAAATTAACCCAAAACAATTATCGGCTATTGGCTACGGTGAAACGCAGCTAAAAGATATTTTCAACCCAAATAGCCCCACTAATCGACGTGTGGAGGTTCAACTCATCGAAGACCCACTAAAAGATAGTAGGGAGGAAAAAACAAAATGGTAAAGTTCTTCTCTTTTTCTGTCGCACTATGTCTGTTTTTTAATTCTTTTCCAGTTCAGGCGGCACAAGATGACCCTTCCCAACAACTAGTCAAATTTGAACTCGCGGCTAAAAAGATTGCAGATGCAATTATCAAGGATGTTAAAAATAATAAAGCAACAATGGTTTTCTTTGCCCCATTCCACTCCATGCCGGGGGTTCCAATAGCGCGCTCAACAGCCAATTTATATTTCACAAAATTTGAAGGGTCTTTTCTAAAATATAAACCTTCATACTTGAGATTTAAAAGGTCTGATAATAAATACATCAAAAATGATAAACAGTTTAAAAACTCAAACTATCTTATAACTAGTGAACTAGAATTGCGGAAACGCGAACTGACGATAACATTCAGGGCCCAAAATGATGGCATAAGCATCAGTACCCATATTGTACGAATATTTGATCTTCCCCTCAAAAGATCTTAAAGTTGCCAAGTTACTGGTCTATGGCTGATGGAATATCACAGGCAGCACAAAAATTTTCCGATTATGGCAAAGCTACCTCCGAGGGAGCGATGCCCATGAAGAAGTTGTATTGGGATTATCTCTCTGACGGAGGGCATGGTAATTCGACCCTATTTGGACGCGCATTCATGAAAAAATTAGCTGTTGATATCCAAGAAAGATTTGCAAATCCGCTTACTCGGAAACAATTAATCACGGAGAGAGTCCCCCATAGAAATAAAACGTTAAAGAATGGCAACTTTTTCCTTTCGGGGTCAGCGGAACTTTTTGGCGACAAAATTGATATTTTTCTGGTGTTAAGCGATCAAAAAAGCCAAGTCGTATCATCCTGGACAGGCGTCATTGATCGAAGAACTACAGGAAAGTTAACCTACGAGGGTCGATCTAACGCGAAGGCATTAAAAGAATTAAAGTCTTTTGATAAAATGCGAGGAGTCGAGCTTAAGTTAACAATCCCCACGGCAGGAAAAAGTAACACTTTATCAATTGGTGAGAAGTGGAGTTTAGACGTATTAGTGAATAAACCTGCCTGGCTTTACTGTTACTATTTTTTCGCTAACACCCGGACCCCAGAAGACAATAAAACAATTATGATTTATCCAAATCACGCAACTTGGTCAGAATATAAGACACCTCAAATCCCGCCCCAAAAGATTATCTCGATACCGCGGTCTACTCACTCCAAAAACAAGAAGAAAGTCTCAGCATCGTTTACAACTTCTCCTCCCATTGGAACCGAATTAGTAAAATGTTTTGCTAGCCAACAAGATATCACGATGGATTTGCCAGAAGAGTTGCGAGGAAAAGAAACCAAAGCTAATTCTTTACCGCCCTTACCTGATCAAATGGGATCGATGCTTTCAGATATTTTCCGAAAAATTGATCCAATGATATCGGAAGCGAGTCTTCTCATCACCGTTATCAAGGCACATTTAAGATAGATTTGAAAAAAATAGTTTTAACTTTTTCGTACCGTTAATCAAAAAATCATCCTGAGTGCTCCATACCCCTACCAGAATTTAATTTTGGAGGGACCCAATATGGACCAGACTTATAGTAAGCAAAACTTTAAATGTACATTACTCAAAAAACTCCCCATTAAAAAACTTGGTGCGCTAGGAATACTTGGATTAACCCTAAGCGCCTGCAATGTCACGACGGTATCACAAAACACCGCTGGCGAAGGGATAGGGTTTCGCCAAGCCCGATTTGCAGAAATGTCAGCTATGAAAACATGGCGTGACTGCCGCGACGAGGCACTCGCGTTAGATAAATCAGCCCGGGTCAAGGGATTAGCGTCTCAATATCTGTCCAGCGCCAAAGCAATAGAAACCTGTGAGGCAAATATTGGGCCTGAAGTATCGGGATTAAATCAAGAAGAACGTATGCGAACATTGGCTATTGCTTCGTTAAACTTTCTGAAAGGTGGTGATATCGATAGAGCAAGGTCGAGTTTTAAAAAATTTAAACAACATTTTGGTAACGCTGATCTCCGGTTTTCAGACGGGACTTCATTTACCGAAACATTGTCGATGCTTTTAACAATGTCAGAGCCGACATCCATCGGGACCTTCAGCATGGCAAATGTAAGTCCTGTTTTAAAATCTGAGCTTCGACGCGCTCGATATTGGCAGCGTAATTGATCTCATTATAATTCTGAAAGGACAAAGCAATGAGAACAGTATCATTAAGATATCTACTGGCGAGTACCGCTATAGCTAGTTGTATTATTCTTACCGGCAGTGTTTCGAGTTTTTCGGACACTTCGAATGGAGTTTATAAAACTTTACCCTCTTGGTCTCCAGCGTCTAGTGAACGTTTGGTCAAATTACCGCCAAGCTACTTGAAAAAGTCATTGGATAGAGATTTAGCGGATTCTCAACTTGGGACAGCTATAAAAAATAATAATGAAAATATTGGCCATAAAGGAAATACGTTATCCGATTTGCAGAAAACAATTGAGACATCAGAAGGTGAGATGCGCTTGGAATTAAGGCACCAATTTCTCGCAGAAAAGCGCACATATCTTGATCTGATGGAACGCCAAATAGACTTAAATCGTAAACAAGCAAAAACTCGGCTGAGACTTTACGAGAAAATGCTTAAGGATTTTGGAAGCAAAAACGCCAATAAATCAGCCGGCGTAAAGCAGCTAGTTGAAAAGCAAACACTAGCCCGTGATCGATTTAAATCAAGTATAGCACAAGTTGATCTAAAAGTTTTTGAAACGGCGTCATTTCCTGAAAGTCAATACGCTGTCAAATACGGTCAAAATATTCAAGCCATCGAAAAACTTCTCGATCACGTAAAGCAACACGACATGAACCAATCTCTAACCGCAGACGGAATTGAAATGACCAAGGAAGAGTTCATTCGTCATATGGCAACCGAGGCCGAGGCCGAACTTGCTCTAGCTGATCAAGACGACACGATTTTAGGGATATATGGCAAAGCTCGTCGCTTTAGACGCCATGGCGTTATCCGAGGAAACTATGGATGCTGAACTCGCAGACAGCCCTTTACCGGGCAACAGCTCCCCTGCGCAGGCTGTCCCATTTTTTATGACAAATTAAACCAACATTAACTCTGAGGATTTTTACTATGAAAAAATTACATGCCATGATCAACATTTCACTTGTCTCTGGACTTCTTTTTACTTCTCAGATGGCCCATGCAGGGACACTTGAGAACCTGGAACGGGAACGTGCTCAGCTCATTGAAACATTCCTCGATGCTAATCTTGATAATGGCGAGCGTTTATCCAAAATTGAAAATAGCAAGCCACGTTTAATTGACCTGGAAAGGATGGTTTTAAGGGACGATAAATTAACCGGCCGAAACACCCCGACCATCAGAAAAGCTTTTGGAAATTACGACCTTACATTTTTGGTTCATGCTTCTTCCGAGAAAAACAGAACATTATTTGATCTATGGTTAACTCAAGTAGGCGTGACCACAGACACAATTATGGTCGCAACAAAAGTGACAGCTCCAGCGAATTGAGGGCCTAAACCAAGGGGGTATATTTGCCCCCTCGGAATAGATAACTAGTTTTTGAAATCGGTTGTCTTACCCCATCTAATTCAGAAGAATTTTTTCCAAAAATTTTTAGGACTGAACATGACTTACATACTCTCATATCTCAAGACCGGTTCACAAACGTTTAGCTACCTTCTAGCCATACTCGTTTTAGCGCTATTAGTCGTCGTGATGATATTTGGCTCTCAACCCAAGGACTTCATCGAATTGCTACTAGCAACTTTTGGCCCTGTCTTTATTACGTTGTCAGGAGGTTTAATTTTTTCAACTTTATATTGTTGGCAGCGGCAACTTGATTATGAAGCTGAACCGTCTAGACGGCATCCCTGGACACAAGCGGGAATGCACCTCGCAGATGGGTTATCAACGCTCGCTCTGACATTTACACTTCTTGGCATTAGTCTTGGCATAGGAACGTTAACTGAGAAATCCCTTACCCCAGAAACAATTCAGCTCGTCATTAAAGACTTAACCAAGCATTTTTCACTGGCATTTATGACCACTGTATTTGGCCTACCCATCGCGGCAATATTAAGAGCTTTAATTCAAATCACTGAAACAAAATGTGCATCTAACCCTCTTCGTATTCAGCGATAACAAAAGGAATGGATCAATGAAATTTTTAATATTCAATCTCTCAGTAGTGGCTGCCCTTGCATACTTAATTTTAGGACAGGAACAGTTGTCAGGTATTGGAAGTAAAGTTACTGAGAAAGGAGGCGTTTCATTAGAGAAAGCGATTGCTTTTCTAAATACCCCAAACTCAAAAGAGATTACTGACAAAACAACCGACATTAAAAGGGCAATTAAGCCTGAGAAAAAACCAGAACCAATAGCAATGCAGCAAACAACAACCCCAGAATTACGGGCCAATGATATTGCGAAAATTGCACCTGATAAAAATAATCAACCGAAACAATCGATAGACGTCCCTCCCTTACCTCAACCAGAAGCGATTAGGGTGCTTCCAGAAACTAATGCCCCTAGGCCACCAGTTTCTGTAGCAGCATCTTCACGTAGAGGAAGCCACCCAGTTCCTCTAGAGATCGCGGAACAGCGGCAACCCGAATTCATGTCTAATGAAGAGCGCCGAAAGGAATTACTAAAAATAGCGAGGTCAGCTGAAAAATTATTCATTCGACGCTTAACACAATAATTCGAATTAAAATGGAGATTAATCCATGTTTCAAGAATCAAATCAGACGAAGGCTATGGTCGAGGTTGCTTTGGCACTGGCCATGGGTTTCTTCAGCATAATGGTATTGGCAATGGTTTCTATGAGTACTGGGACCGGAGCTAAAGACGTATCATCCAATTTTGTTAAACCATTAAAAGTTGAAAGCCAAAACAATACGAAAATGAAAAACGATCACAACGTAGCAAATAAAATACAAGTGAAAAATACTAATTTAATTATCTGGTTTGAAAACCAATTTTTAGATAGCAATTTAGAAAAGATAAATCCTCGCTCTTGGTTGAAAAATAAACACGCACCAGTTTTAGCAGTCGCACCAAATACAGATCTAAAACATCTATTGGATATTAAAGAGAAACTTGGGAGCGATAACACCACAATTACAAGTTTAAACGATGACTGGTTGAAGCGTTTAAAATTGGTCAACCATAATGCCCAAAACTGAAACACCTCACACACATAATCATTTAAAAGTTTAGACGGAAGGGGATTTATTTTCCCTCTTTTTTTTACTCACTTCAAAACCGCCTCCTCCTTCCTCCATATCGCTTACAGAATAGTTTTAGAAAGGATTAAAAATGGGACACCTTGGAATTGAATGGTTGAGAAGATTGGAGAGCCTAGCGACTGAGCTGAGTTATTCGTCAGCGCGATTGGATAGTCCCCGGCACATACAGAGATATTCACCATCAATCAATTTGGAAAAACGAAAATGCTGTTTTAATGAAGAAGTTGGTGGCGCTAGATGTCTAGAGTATAATCGTCGCAATTGCGTCTGGTCCTGCAATCGGCAAAGCGCTTAAACATGCATTTAAGAATTCGTCCGGTGTATAAATCAAAAAAGGTTCACGACAGTTTGGCGCTCTCATTGAGCGTCATTCTATTCATTTCGGTTGGCACGCTATTTGTAAGTATTTTATTTACTGAACAAACTTTTGAAAAAAAAGCACCTCAAACAACTACGTTAAAAAAAATATTAACTAAACCAGCAATAAAGTCCGCAAAAAACATTCAACTCCCACCACCTCCACCTTTAAAAGTTAAGCACTCAAAAAAAATAGACGGCCCGGTGATAACTATTGTACCCATCGTCCCCTCTCTAATTCAACCTAAGGTATTCGAGCAGTTCAAGCCCTTGGAAGTTAGCCCCAATACGCTCAATCAAAAGAAAAAAGAATTACCATCATTAAATCCCAATAAGCTCACAATGAGAAATTTACCCAGAAATAATTTGAAACCACCGAACCACTCGAGCAAGAAAAGCACTGAAAGAAAAAGTTCCGTTTCTAATAAGTCGTTTTCTAAAGAAAAAATTAATACCTTTGCAAACGGCCGAGTATTGTTGCGCCAATTAGAAAACGGAAAGGGTCCAGAAATACAAATAGCTTGGCCCAACCATCCGAGCCTAAAAGAAAAAATATATAATATTCTAACTAAGTGTTACGGAATGCAAACGGCACGAATGAATTCAAAGGATGAGTTATTTTATTCGATTGGTCCCTCTGGCGTTCAATGGGCTATCAATATGGATAAAATGAGTGGCTTTATTAGGGAAGTTTCTGGATTAACACCAGAAGCCGAACAGTCGCGCGTTCGCATGATTAATCGAAAACATCCAAAAGAAAGCTTTAAATCAACAATCCGGATTTTTCCACGCGTTGTAGACGCTCATTTATTAGCACGTCTAAGATCGATAGCAGGCGAAAAATATTCTAAATCCAAAAATATAAATGCAGCTTATGGAATTAAAAATAATGCTATTTTTATTAAAAATATTAGACTTGATGACAAAGAACTTGCGAGAGACTTTAGACTTCCAGGTATTAAAAACCAATGTTCCTAGTTAAACATAAATGTTCAAAACAGTGGCTTAAATATAATTGTGTGATCTTGGTATTACTTGTCCTCTCATCTTGCGTATCCACAAAAAAGATCAATAACACCCTAACCTTCTCCAATTCACCAACCAGTCATTCATCGAGTGCCCTTTATAATAACGCTCCAGACTGCGTTATGCTGATGCCCGTCAAAGGCTATGCAGCCAACAACGCAGTATTGATACTTGAAGATATTACCAAACGTCATTTTGCAGGTCTGTTCAAAAAGTTTATCCCGGGATCTATGCGAAGGGTAGAGGCTCGGCGGGGTTCATTTAATTTAGATGTCCCTATTGAGCGGAGACGTTTTAGCAAGGCTGTAAATTGTAATTATGGTCTTAACGTTGGTATAAAAAATCTTGAACAAACCTATCTCATCACATGGGCCTCGAGGAATATAACTTTAAAGATGGATTTAGTTCGCCTTTCTGATGAAACCATTCTCTGGACGGGAACGCATTCTGCCCAACGAAGTCAGGGAGGGATACCTACTGGTCCTCTCTCATTGGTTCTAGACACAAGAAGCGCAGGGTTATTTGTCACAAATCAGGATGGGTTTGAAGCATTAATAGAAGATGTTGTTAGACAATTAACCAAAACTTTTCCACTAATCGGTTAATAAGATCATTAATCAAATTGAACATTCATTAACTTATGTGCAATTTTGGTTTAAAGGTTTAATCAAACTGAACAAACAGGATTTAGTGGATGTGTAAATATAGACCCTCATTCAATCTACGCTTAATATTTTGCTTATTGATATTAATGAAGAGCAATATCGCAATCGCTAATGATCATTTTGATATGACCAAATTGGATGACCAGGCCCAAAAAAAAATCAAAGCAACATGTTATTTCCAAAAAATGGACGCGCCAAAGGTTTATGCCAACTGCTTGGCTAAAGAAACACAGAAAGTGTTTTCATCAACTAACCACCGATTAAAAACGACTGCTACCAGCACCTCTTCAATGCCTAATCCCAGATGGTCTAGTTCGGCTGATAACGCCGTTACTAACTGGGGAGGACGGCAGACAGCGTCCAGTATTTTTGAGAACTTAAAAGGATCAGTATTTGGGATCTTAGTTTACAAATCCAAAGAAGATTTAAAACGAGGCAAATGGACTTCCCAAGGTTCAGGTGTCGCAATTTCCTCTAATACGGTTCTTACCAACTGCCATGTCGTAATGGGTGGCCCCGTAATACTTTTGGGGAATAAGCAACAGCAAATGACAAGTGGGAAAATTGTTAAAGCCAAAGCCTCGAAAGACGCCTGTACTCTTCGTGTTGAAGTCCCTTTAACACCCGTTCCCGCCCTCCGTAGCTACTCCAGTTTAGAAATTGGTGAAACAGTATATTCCTTGGGGACGCCACAAGGATATTTAAATACTTTTGCGGAAGGTAATATCTCCGGACTTAGGCGCTGCGATGTCACCTCTTTTCTAAAAGACAAAAACACCAGATGCATTCAAACCAGTGCGCCTACGTCGCCAGGCTCATCCGGAGGTGGTCTTTTTGACGCGGCGGGTAATCTCGTCGGCATTAATACGTATGGCCACACCGGTGGCCAAAACTTAAACTTTGCCGTTGATGTCGGAGAGTATTGGAAATAAGATCCAAGCCTTAAGAGATATAAGTCAGCCCAGAACTACCTCCACTCAATCAATAAGCAGACAGCACCGTCCTCAAATCACTGCTAGCAGTCTTATTTCCTAATACAGCTGGTTCTTGGGTACATCGTCGCGTTACGATTTCTTAAAGTGAATATAGTACGTCCAGGCCTCCATCATTTTTCGCCGTTTTTCAAACAGGTCGCCGCGTCTATAGGCTGCCTCAACTTTATCTTTAATGGCGTGCGCCAGTGCCATTTCGGCCACATCCCTTGGAAAATTTGCAACTTCACCTGACCAATCACGGAAACTGGATCGAAAGCCATGCGGGACATATGCTCCACGCTGACCTTTTATGCCGTAACCCATTCCACGCATCAGCTGAAGCAAAGCCATATTGGATAAGTGCTTCCCGTGACGTAAACCTGGAAATAAATACGGGTGACCTTCTATGCGGGGAAGTGACATTAAATCGACTATCATCGGTTTTGTTAATGGTACTCTGTGCTCCCTTTTGGTTTTCATTCTCTCTGCAGGAATAACCCAGATAGCATTTTCGAGATCAATTTCTGACCACTCCGCCTTTAGTATTTCGCTGGTACGTGTAGCGGTCATGATCAACAAACGAAGTGCCAATGCTGATAAGTTATTTTTGTTTGATAGTTCAACCATGAATTTGGGGACGTCTGTGTATGGCATCGCTGGATGGTGAGTGACCACTTTTACGCTCGAAGGGTTTGGCATCATCATATCTAAATGCCCTCTCCATTGCGCGGGGTTTGGTGCATCACGATATTTATGAGCGGTAGCGAAGTTAAGAATATTTTCGATGCGACTTTGTATGCGCTTGGCAGTTTCGATTTTCGTCCTCCATATAGGGGTTAGTATTTCTAGAATATGTTTCGTGTCGATGACATCCACCTGTTTAGAGCCAATAATCGGACGTGCATAAGTCTTTAAAGTACTTACCCATTGCCTTGCGTGTTTAGCATTTTTCCATCCTCTTCGACGGGCTCGAATAAACTGTGCAGCACAGACCGTGAAGTTAGGCACTTTCTCAGCTTCAATTTTCCGTGCCTCAATCGGATCTATTCCCTCTTTTGCAAGGTTACGGTATTCGGAAGCCTTAATCCTCGAGTTAGCCAAGTCAATATCTGGGAAGCTACCTAAGCCCATCTCACGCCGGTTACCGTTTAAGGTGAAGCGTAAAACCCATTTTTTTGCGCCTAAGTTAGAGACAATAAGCCGAAGTCCTCCGCCATCTTCGTATTTCCCGAAACTGGCTGTAGCTACCTTGCGTGAAGTAAGCCTATGAATTGCTATCTGATGTTCCTCAATTTCAATTCAACTCTAATTAGTCCCCCCAATTGTTTTGGATTAAAAGATATGAGGCTGGACCACATTAGTCATTAAGCATTGATTATACTATATTTTTAGACTTTATGAAACACAAAACCACTCTACATTGGCGGACTTCCCCTCCGCCACTATATGTTCCAAGAACCCCCTGGAAATACCAGTTAGAAATAAACCTGGAAGACTTCCGCTGCGTACTCGTAGCCATCATACTGATATTCCTTATATTTATCGTACTCTAACACAACCCAATGATAGCCGTGTATCGGTTGTGCCTTGCAGCTCTCTGTACACCAAGATCTAAGAGTTAATCGGACAAGATTGCTGAACGCAGGATCGTCAAAAAGGTATTGCCGTTTTTTTGCTTGATCCCACACCCGCTTCTAACAAGCAATGCTGCGTAAAGTAACTTACGAATTATAATTGACCTTTTGTTTTATAACTTAAAACTCTCATCAAATCATTAATTTGCTGATCTTTGATGCACACATCAATATAATTTAAACAAGTCTTAACAGAGCGTCGCGAACATTGAGGTTTCCACTCCTCGCCATTTCAAACGCTACTGGGTAATCCACCTCAAAATAACGTCGGTCAAGTTCAATTATCTCCAACTCAAACTTGTCCCAATGGAACTTATAGTCATCTGACGTCCAATTCGAATAAACCGATCCCCAATCAGTAACACCGGAGTCTTTATTAGGACGCATCTGCAGGTCTGTGATTGGCAAACTAGCGGGTTGATAACGGGCATCTATGGATTGTCTTAATCGATTTGTTGTATTCGGAAGCGCTTTATGAACCATTAAGTTAGTGAATATTAAAGCATCTCCACTTCGAAAGTCACCAGTTATCCAGTTTGGCACCAAATCTTCGGGAATACCCATACCAGCGAATTTTCCTCTGAGAATTCCTTTTTCATGTGAATCACGTGCCAAAGCAAGACTTCCAAGCTCAATGGGACAATCTCCCAATGGAGCCCATAGAGTACAGAAACGCTCTCCACCGACAAAGACTTGATCCTGATGACTCTCTGTAGGACTGTCAGATGGAAACACATTTCTAAGGTCAAAAGTTGGATGAACCAGAACTTTTTCACAAAAAATACGTTCAAATAGTTCCACAACGTTTTTTGTGAATAACAAACGATGAAGCCCTTCATCACACCACATCTGATTAAGCGTCGCGCTACACTCACTACGTAATTTTATATTATCCCACCCATTTTTCACTATTGCTTCTTGTGTATTAGACCTTTCTTTAAGGATGCCGCCTATTTTAGCAATATTGAGTAACCTATTCCGAACATCCATTATACTCTGGGACGGAATTAGCCCTCGGATGAAGAGATAACCATCGGATTCAAGCCGTTCTCGTAAAGCCTTTCCATTCATAATTAATGGAGTTGATTCAATAAAACTATTGTATCCCATGATGTGCCTCAAAATGTTTGGAGTTAGAGATTAATAAAATCTATATCTGCGTGCCTAAATGGCACCCACATCTTCATTTGATAATTGTAACGAATACCATATGTACCTTTGCTGTATATAGTTGTTCCCTCAAATGTGTCTCCATAAATAGTGCGATTTTTATCGATGCTGAATCCGGAATTATCAGTTAAATATCGCGACCAAACCAGATGCTGATCCCTAGGCACCTCATTTTTCTTACTATTTATTATTTGGCAGAGTTCCCAAACTAAATTTAATTCTTTCCACAAAATTTCTTTATAATCGAGATCGGACATTATTCTTTTCTTTACATGCTAATTTTTTAGTTCGTGGTCTATTTTTTTGATGGCGCTCTTCATGTTGACTAATTGATGTCATCACAATTTCTGAAAGATCTAAGACAGACTCGTCTTTTTATATGTCTAAAAGCCCAGCGTCGAGATCCACGATAAAATTTTTTAAACTCGTGAGTTCATCCAATTTCCAAAATGAATTAAGTATATCATTATTTGTCGCTCTTACAAAACAAATAGGGCAATTAAGTCTTGGTATAGGTTTACAGTCCTTCAACATCTGAGGTTCCGCTACTAAAGATGGTATTAACATATCTAAGGTTAGTAAATAACCGCTCGATCACTCTACATTCTGATCAAAATGAGGTTGAGAATAACTATTTCAATATTCTATTTTATTCTGGGTTGGGGATATTAAGGTATTCCGAAGCAGGGATTTTTACGATCCCCTTTAAGAGCATAGCATCGCGCATATCTTGCGGTGTGCCAACCAATTGAACTTTGCCGTGCAGGATATTGCGATATGGCATGCCGCATGTTTGACTTAATACCAAACTGGGGTCCAGCCAGCTGCTTACATCTTCGGCATCTTGCGACAGAGTAATTGGCGCGGGAATGCCTTTTTTGCTCAAATTTTTTCGGATTAAGTCCCATAGGTGCGAAATAGCATAGTCTAATTCGGGACGGGCATACATTGGTAAGCTGGCAATCATCGGTATTTCCCTGATCGTATTCAAGTTGAAGGGTGCGAAACTGTTTTCCGACAACAGCAGGACGAAGTAATCGCCAGGTCTGTTTTCGAAAGAGCCTCTGTTAGCAAGCCTTGCAGCTTGTTGCATTCCGCTTCTTCATTTCGTTCTTTCAGACACTCAACGATACCATGCAAAGCCCAGACGTTATTCTTGTGCTGCGCACAGCAAAGAGGGCTGCTCTCTGAAGTGGTTATTGATATAGGCAATTGCTTTTTCTATTCGGGCGTAATTAATATGGTGTTGATCACCTCTCATCGATAATACTCTCATTGTTGCTAATCAATTATTAGAAAAGATATAATATAGAATTAAAGCTTACGACCCGTTTCTTGCGGATTGAGGCAATATTTTATAATTATTTAAGCCCAGAGCCACCTAATTGGGCACCCAATTTGGAGCATATTCGACAAAAGTCTTTTCTGGGCTTAATACATAACCCATTTTAAATAAGCCCAAGAGAAATAACCCTGCGCGACAACGAGCTGCACCCACCCCTGCGGTTGATAATACCCCCGGCCCCGGCGTGACGAGCAACAAAAAAGAGCTAGATTTAGGCCCATTAAAATTGACGGGAACCAGCCTTCTATTGACTTTCCATTGGTTCAAAGCAACTATAAAATTATGAAAGTTTTCTTTTCCATCATTGCCGTCATGGCTCTGGCCGTAGCGCCTATCGCCTTCGGGCATGGTATCAATGCTTCGTTAAACCCAACAAGTCACCAAATGGTTCACGGCGACGCCGGTGACGTCTCCTGTAATGACGAGAGCTCTAGAGATTCCGAAATGATGGTCTGCTGTGAGGTATTTGGCGGGCACTGTACCCCAGGTTCATTTCTGAAAGAGCCAACGACATTGGTGGTTTGGAGACCGCAGGGCGCTAAGGTGCTCATATCGAGTGACCGACTTCAGTCGGGCATTGACTCGGAAGCAGAAACGCCTCCCCCTCGAATTTAAAGCGAACATCATAATTTTGTTTTTGGGCGTGCCGCCACGAACGGCTCCTAGCGCGCGCCAGTGTTCACTCTGAATCGACAAGGATCAACCATGACTAAGAATATTATTACCTGCGCGCTTTTTGCCGCAACGCTAGCGATTGCCACTCCCTTTGCCATCACTCCGGTATTTGCCGCCGGTAGCCATGGCAAAGGCCACCAGGAAGCTGCCGATATTGGCAAACCTGGCAAGGGTTCGGATGCGACCCGCACTATCAACATTGTAATGCTTGACAACCTGTTTGAACCAGAAAGCCTCGACATTAAGGAAGGCGAGACCGTTCGCTTTGTGATCAAGAACGCTGGCGAATTTGTTCACGAATTTAACATTGCCACCGCTGAAATGCACGTCGCCCATCAACCAGAAATGATGATGATGATGGAGCATGGAGTGCTGGAGCCCGATCGAATTAATTTGGACGCGGCGAAAAAGATGCAAAAGACGATGGGACACGGGATGCACGAAGAGGCCAACAGTGTCCTTCTAGAGCCTGGCAAAACTGGGGAGATCGTCTGGACTTTTCCGTCTCACGCAAAGCTTCAATTCGCCTGCAATATCCCGGGCCATTACCAGTCGGGTATGCAGGGCGAGATCAAACTCTCGCATTGAAACCATGCTAAATTAAACCAATTATTCAAGGATCTTGCATATGTTCTTTCCACTGAAGAGATGGGCACTCGTGCTCGTTGTCGGTCTAACGGCGGCGCTTTCTAGCGTCGCGGTAGCCGGCCAATATAACTTAACCGTCGATCCCGTAACGATCGACACTGGTGAATTCACACGAAGCGGTATCGGCTTTAACGGCGCGTCACCGGGTCCGGTGTTGCGCTTCAAGGAGGGCGAGGATGTCACGATCAACGTGACGAACAATCTGTCAGAATCGACATCGATCCATTGGCATGGCTTAATTCTACCTTACCAGCAAGATGGCGTGCCCGGCATAAGTTATAATGGCATCGCCGCTGGTGAGACGTTCACTTACAATTTCCCGATCACCCAGAGCGGCACCTATTGGTTTCATAGCCACACAGGATTTCAGGAACCAGACGGCGCTTATGGCGCGATCATCATCGACAAAAAGAAGCGCGAGCCGTTCCGCTATGACAAGGAATACGTGGTCCAACTGACCGACACGCACCCGCATTCCGGCGACCGCATCATGCGGAACCTCAAGATGATGCCGGACTACTACAACCGCAAACAACGCACTTTTTTTGATTTTCTCAAGGATACCGAGGAAAAAGGTTTTGGTGCCGCCATGGCTGACTACAAGGCCTGGGGCAAGATGCGGATGATGCCAACCGATATCGAGGACCTTCAGGGTTTTACCCCCTTGATAAATGGCAAAAGTGCGGATCAAAACTGGACTGGGTTGTTCAAGCCGGGTGAGCGGATCAGGCTCCGGTTCATCAATTCCTCGGCCATGACCTATTTCGACATCCGGATCCCCGGATTGAAAATGACCGTGGTCCAGTCAGACGGAAACAACGTCCAACCGGTTCCCGTGGATGAGTTTCGGCTCGCGGTTGCGGAAACCTACGACGTCATCATCCACCCCAAGGAAGACAAGGCGTACACACTCTTCGCTGAAACCATGGGCCGCACTGCTTATGCTCGAGGCACTCTAGCACCGCGCGAAGGCATGACCGCCGAGGTGCCGGAAATGCGTGAGGCACCGTTGCTGACCATGGCGGATATGGGTATGGCTCATGAAGGCATGGACCATGGCGCCATGATGTCCGGCGGCAAAATGGACCACAGCAAAATGATGGCTGGTGGCGCGCATAAAATGCCAGATGGCACAGTCATGAAAGATGGCGCCATGAAAGGCATGGCTGACAGCAAGATGGCCGCTGGTGGTGGTCACAAAATGCCCGATGGAACGATGATGAAGGGCATGGATCATAGTGCCATGGCGACTGCTGATCCGTTCTATGCCGCTGGTAGTGGCCTTGCACCGTCCGCGGCGAATGGCGGGAAGTTCCTCTCCTACAAGGACCTGCGTGCCCAAAAACCGCTGTACAAACTCAGGGACGCCACGCGTGAGATCGAACTTCGACTGACCGGTAACATGGAGCGATATTCCTGGTCGATAAACGACGTAAAATACGAGGACGCCGAACCAATCCGCCTTCAATACGGGGAGCGGGTGCGCTTTAAATTCGTCAATGAGACGATGATGACGCACCCCATGCATCTTCACGGAATGTGGTCAATTCTCGACACCGGAAAAGGCAAATGGAATCCGATTAAACATGTCGTGAGCGTGTCTCCGGGAACCACTGTGTATATGGAAACCGAGGTAGACGCGCCTGGTCAGTGGGCCTTCCATTGCCATCTCTCCTACCACGCTGATAGCGGCATGTTCCGTAAGGTTGTGGTCGAAGGGCGGTCCTAGGGCAGACGGTGGTTCACCTACCTCCATTTCGGGAGGATGAAACTATGAGAAATGCGCTTTTTATCGCTGCGACAGTCATTGGGACGTCGCTTCTCGCGGATCCGGCATCCGCTGAGCCCCTGATTTGGGGGGATCCAAGCCGAGCAGTTCGAATACCGAGTGGGGGGAAGGCTCTGACATCCATGCTTGGGATGCCGATGCCTTCATCGGAAAGGATGAACTTCGCTTTGTTTGGGCGAAGCGAGGGCGGAATACGCAGTTGATATCAACAATTTCGAAACCTTGGAAAATCAGTTCCGTCTGCAAACGCCGATAATCGGATTTCTTTGATGCTGTTGCCGGGGTCAGGTTTGACACCCCGGAAGGACCAGACCGGAGTTCATGGTGTGTTGGGTATTCACGGCCTGGCACCGGCAATGGTTCTGAGGTCGACCTAGACCTGTTCGTCTCGAAATACCCCTCATTGCGCTTTGAAGTCGATTATGAAGCCCTCATTACAAACCGCCTGATACTCACCCCAAGTATCGAGATTGATCTGCCTTTGAACGATGACAAAGAAATCGGCAAGGGAGGGTTTGGGCCAACCTTGGAAATCGGCGCAAGGCTCAGCTACGACCTAATCGACCGAGCCGTCTCACCCTATATCGGGGTGCATTGGGAGAGAATCTTCGGCGAAAGTGCCAACCTTGCCCGCGCAGAAGGTGAAGAATCAAGTTCCGTGTATGTAGTAGCAGGATTCCGGCTGATGTTCTGAGCAAATTCCTCGCTAATCAGCGTCTCGCCAGCATACATCCAGTACTGCCAATCCTGGGGCTCTAGACAGTATCAGTTAGTAAATAACTGCTCGATCACTCTACATTCTGATCAAAATGAGGCTGAGAATAACTATTTCAATATTCTATTTTATTCTGGGTTGGGGATATTAAGGTATTCGGAAGCAGGGATTTTCACGATCCCCTTTAAAAGCATAGCATCGCGCAGATCTTGTGGAATGTCTTGAATCGCTTGCTTAACAGCATCAAAGATTTGATCTGCATCCAGCGCCAGCGATGTGATCAAAGGTAATACCGGTGTAGTGGGCGTTGTTCTCTCCAATACTCGCAACTTTAATGCGAATGCCTCATGCCTTTCAATCAGAATCCATGTCACCGCATCAATTGCAGCAATATCAGCCTTCCCGCTCACAACCATTTCAGCAGATTTTAAATGCCCGTGCGACTCAATCCGGTTTGGGAAATGAATACCTTGCGCTGCCGCATAATTAAGCGGTGCCGCATAACCTGATTGCGAGATTTTCATATTGTAGGCCAAAACGGCTTGGTCGTAGTCTTTGAGCAACAAGCGCGGATCATTTTTTCGTACCACAATTGCACTGCAATAGTGGCCTGGTGGACAGTTGGGTAAATCATAATTCGGTGTGCCAACCAATTGAACTTTGCCGTGCAGGATATTGCGATATGGCATGCCGCATGTTTGACTTAATACCAAACCGGGGTCCAGCCAGCTGCTTACATCTTCGGCATCTTGCGACAGAGTAATTGGCGCGGAAATGCCTTTTTTGCTCAAATTTTTTCGGATTAAGTCCCATAAGTGCGAGATAGCATGGTCTAATTCGGGACGGGCATACATTGGTAAACTGGCAATCATCGGTATTTCCCTGATCGTGTTCAAGTTGAAGGGTGCAAAACTGTTTTCCGACAACAGCAGGACGAAGTAATCGCCAGGTCTGTTTTAGAAAGAGCCTCTGTTAGCAAGCCTTGCAACTTGTTGCATTCCGTTTCTTCATTTCGTTCTTTCAGACACTCAACAATACCATGCAAAGACCAGACGTTATTCTTGTGTTGCGCACAGCGAGGCACTGTATCGTTTAGCCCAAGATCCGCGCGGTACACTTCTTCTGCTTCTTCATAATGTCCTTGTTCCAATAACAGCGCCCCAAGCGCATGACGGGGAGGGTGCATCCATGGCCAGGGCTCTGAATAATGCAAATCGTCGCAGCGCTGAACACTTTCACGCAGATGAGTAAACGCAATGTCATAGTTACCTTTGTGGTACTCCAGTTCGCCCAGAAGCATTTTTTCTCCGACCCCTAAGGTTTGGAGGGCTGGATTATTGAAGAGCTTTCTGTTGGGGGAAATGCGCCTAAGAGAGCCGTAAAAAGCCTCCTTCTCCTGATCGGCTTTGTCAAATTGCTTTAACGCAGCAAACGCAATCGTTTTTGCGTAGTGGTGCATGCTGGTTGTTAAGCAGTAAAGGTCCGGCTGTTCAGGCATAGGGGCGTCAATAATTTCCTGCCATTTTCCGAACCGCACAAGCACATGCATTCTCATGGCAAAATACCCTTCCATAGTTCCTGCAATGAAGGGTTTAGCTTTCAAGTCTATGACATCAGGGGGCAGGTTTTCGCAAATCTCTTCTGCGGCAGCCATGGCAGGTTCAAACTGACCAAGTAACATGCAGGTATACATCATCAGGTGCAGGTCATGACAGCGAGCGGTTGTATAATAGTTGTAGGGCCCTGCATAAGACAGGTATTTTCGGTTCACCCGAATAGCCGCCTGACTTGCGGTTTTTGCCTTTTCATACTTGCCGCATAGTACGTAGATATGGCCAGGCATATGTTGAATGTGGCCCGCGTCAGGACAAAGACCACCTAACCGATCGGCGGAATCCATAGCACGTTCAGGCTCTGTCGACATTTCCAAAAGGTGAATGTGGAGATGCAAAATGGCTGGATGCTGTTCTTCGTCACGTTGGTCCGCCAAACCGATGGCATATTCGCACAGTTGGATCGCTGCGTAGGTGTCAGCGCCTTTGGGGGGTAAACAGGTTTTTACATCCCACAGGTGCCAGGGTGTGCGCGTCATCATTGCTTCGACACACAACGCCATTACTGATTGATTGTCCGGGAACTCAACATTCACCCGTCGCATGGCATGAGCGTATGCATCATCCCATGCGTCAAATTCTGACTGAGAAACAGTGTGAGGTTTTTGTACACGTTGCGAAAGTGCGTTGATCAGAGCCTTTTCAAGCGGCGATGTAACATCAGACAGCGCGGTAGCTTTATCCAAATAACTCCGACAAAAAGACGTGCATACCGCTGCTTCCGGTTCACTGAAATCGGTCCAGGGCATATTGTAAAATGGGCCAGCCGCATAGACGATGCCCCAATGTAGCATGGCGCAGTTTGGATCGTGCTCCAGCGCTTTTTTGAAGCACGCCAAGCCTTCTTCTTGATTAAAGCTAAAACACCAATTCAATCCGAGATCGAACAGTCGCTGCGCATCAGCGCTAACTGTACTCACCCTGAAACTATGCGAACCCAGATCAAAATCTAGCATCTTAATTTTCATGGCCAGTGTCCCTCAGGGCTGAATTTGAGAGTTTGCGCGCACTCATTAAATGTCTTCCCAAGGGAAGCTGTCTAATCATTCTGAACCTGTGCCCGTCGCTAGAACAGGTTATCAACGGTGATCAAAGCTGATAGGACCATCGTACTCCAAGACGGTCATATTGTACAAAATGGTAGTTACAAAGAATTAATTGGGATACCTGGTTTGTTCCAGGACTTGGCTACACGTAAAATTGCCTAAACCCAGAGTTTTAAAAAACACCGTAATTGTTCGTCGTTTCTAATGGCACAGGTGCAAAAATGCTTGCTTGCCTGGGAGTTAGAACTGTTTTTGGAAATAGTAATCCATCTTTACGATACGCTTGAACTTCCTTTGTTGTGGGACTAATCGTCATCCCCTACCCCCGAATAATAAAATAATTCGTTAAAATAAAATTTTTGTTTTTAAAACTTTGCTCTCCTAAAACTTAAAACAAACAAGATTAGCTGTCTGCAGACTTTAAAGTCGATGAATAAAAGATCAAGCTCTCCAGATTAAATTCAGTTGAAATCAGGTATTAGATCAAAAGAAAACTATTCGGTTTTGACTTTTTTGAATTTATCCATGGTGGTATTTTGAACTAAATCTAATCACTTATGGACGTTTTCAAACGATTTATGAGGGAGTTTATAGTGTCTCGTTTGCAGTATATTGAACTCGACGAACTAGATCCAAAAGATCGTGATCTTCTCAAATTACCGTTAAATCTATATCGTAAATTAGTAAACAGTCCAGATGGAGCAAGAGCATTTAGAAGTCTAGGACATCATATTCGCTTCACTAGTACCCTCAACCCACGGTTACGTGAAATGGCTATCATCCAAGTAGGTTATTTATCTAAAAGTGAATATGAATATACACACCATGTACAAATGGGTTTAGAGGAATTCGGCCTTTCTGAAGATGACATTCATGCAATTACTAGTGAAACCAATGGGCAAAAAAGTCAGTTGCCCAATCTGGACAGAATCGTGCTTAGGGCAGCAAGAGATATGTTTACTAACTTAAAAATTTCAGATCAGGATTTTGAGTTTTTGCAAAATGAACTGTCGCGCGAACATATTATCGAACTGATACTTGCCATCGCCTTTTATTGCGCGGTCGTTCGGGTTTTAGCGACTTTAGAAATAGATACAGAATCTGATTACAAGAAAGTTTTGAAAAAGTTTCCTTTAACCGAAAATTAATTTGGTTATCGAAAAAAATAACGAGCAGTTTCGCTATAAAATCTCACGAAGATAAAGGATTACTGCAAAAATTTGTCCCACTAAGTTAAAAAAGAAAATATATCTGCTACTTTTTTAATAGAAAACAATAGGGAGCAATTGACAAATGACACAATGGCCACAACACGAAATGTTTTCAAACTCGAGAGGAAGAATATTAGCCATGGACTCGGCCGGATATGTAGATGATCGCAATGATGTTTCAGATGTACTGATATGCGGATCCCATGGAGCCCCATGTGCGACCCAGTTAGTGATGTGGGCCAGGCCTAGAGGTCTATTTATTCACGACGCGGGGATAGGATTGGGAGATGGCGGAGTGAATGGTTTAAAATTACTTGATTCTTATCTAATTCCATGTGCCTCGGTAGATGGGCAATCTGCACGTATATCCGACGGCAGAGATATGTACAATAACGGTATCATTTCTCGTATCAACCAAGCTGCGGTAAGGATGGGTCTGGAGGTTGGTACGAAGGTTATCGATGCTGCCCGTCAGTTGTTAGAAAATAATCCTGTCCAGGTTCCAGCGGCTCGACGACAGATAAAGGTTCATTCCGATGAATTGGGTGAAGTTTTTGCTCTGGATACAGTAAAATATGCAGATCAAAGAATTGCAGGTAGTGTCTTATGCATGGGATCGCACGCAGCGCGCGCCATGGCAAGTTATATTGACGATTTAGGTTTTAATCTGTCTGGCGTAATAACCAACGACGTTGGGTTATCCAAGGATAACTCGGGCATTGAAGGCCTGGCTCTTCTCGACCCTTTTGACGTCCCAGCAGCTACGGTCGATTGCAATACAGCACGTGTCGGGGATGCACAAAGTACTTATTTCACAGGTCGCATAAGTCATCTAAACAAAACTGCTATTAGAATAGGAGTTAAATTGAACGACCCCGCTCAATTAGCAGCCCATAAAATGTTACAGTACGCCAATGCTAAAAAATATAAAAATTAAAGGAGATATCCATGAACAACTTGGAAGCAGACTGGGTCAGGATAATCAAAAATATTGATCCCATTCTAGAAAAAAATATAAACGAATTTTCGCAATATTTAACTGAGCAAGGATCGGAAATCCCTCAAAAATATAAGGAATTAATTCTAATGGCATGTTCCGCCGCAATCCGTCATGCACCAGGTGTTCAGAAACGAGGCTACGAGGCAATGCATCATGGAGCAACAGATAAGGAAATTATTGAAGTGCTTGCTTTAGCTTCACTAGCAACGGGCATTGGAACTTTATCAGACGGTATTATTTCAATGCGAGAGCAATTCACAAAGCCATCCTCTGATGACTAAGTGATATCCATTAAGCTATTATATATCAGTAAAACCGTTAGCAGTTACTATAACTAATTATGGATAAGTTTGAACAAGATAGCTGTTTTTAGTCCCAAACTGGTAGGTAAAGATGAAATCTCAATATTAAATGCCTAATCTATAGTTAATAATAATGATAATACCTTATTTGCCAAAGGCGTCAGAGACGCGTGCCAAAATATGGGTTTTTTTATGTAAAAAATCATGACATATCACAAATTTTAATCAGACTGCCGTATTGTCTCGGATCAAAGTGCGGGACACTGGGGCAGTGCATCAATGATCGTATTTATTGGATCGGTTGCGAAGACAAAGCATTTAATATCGGACAGTCTGGTCGCTCATTACCTTGGCACGATGATGCAAGATCAGTTAATTGGCTACGCAAGCTTTCAAGTTCTTGCAATTTTTGATCGATCTCCGCAATTTTCATAAGGGTTAACGCTTTAACTTCTTTACTTGACCTTTTTGTGTCCTCGTAGAGCGTAAGTAGTTCTCTACATTGGTGAACACTGAACCCAAATCTGCGAGCTTTCCCGATAAACTGGAGTTTGGCCACATCGGCACTTGAAAATTTACGATACCCCGTCTTGTAGTTTTTTTCAGGAACGACAACATCAATATCAGCATAATAGCGGACCGTTTTAACCGTTAACCCTGCTAATTCTGCTGCTTTTCCTATATTCATTTTATTTGTTTACCCCGCTTTACTCTCCTGCAACAGGAGACATTATATTCTTTCTTAGGGAGGGATCAAGATGACTTTCATTATTAGCGTGATCCAATTTGATTGGGCTTGCACAAGAACGTGGAAACTAGCATCTAAAAATACATCATGGTGCCTTTTAGGCTGTGCCATAGGAGATTTTGGAACAATAGCTTTTTTTCAGTTTACGGAGTTTGATTGGCCAGTTCTCGCAATAATGATTTTAGCCATTATCAATGGGTTGATTACATCAATTCTTTTGGAAACCGTGATACTTAAAGCCCAGATGGGAATAAAAATAGCATTTAAAACTGCCATAGGAATGTCAATGATTTCAATGATCTCAATGGAAACAGCGATGAATGTTACGGACGCCCTCTTAACTGGTGGTGCGGTTCTAACTTGGTGGGTACTTCCATTCATGTTGCTCGCTGGTTTTGTTACGCCACTTCCTTATAATTACTGGCGTATCAAGGCCTTAGGAAAAGGATGCCATTGATCAAATGCGAAATTTAAAGAACCTTAAAATACAAATATTTATCTTTTCGGTCGGATTATTACTAATAGTAGGTACCTGGTTTTATACAAATTCTCCTTTACCTGCATCTAACGGGAAAGGCATATCCCTCTTCTTTAATCAGAATAATGTGGTTTCTTCGGGTAAGAAAGTTTATGGACAGAATTGCGCATCCTGTCATGGCCTCAATCTTGAGGGAGCACCAAATTGGCGTCAACGTGATGGAGACGGTTATTTACCTGCACCACCTCATGATCAGAGTGGGCATACATGGCATCACTCAGCTGACTACCTCTTTAAAATGACCAAATATGGCATTGAGAAAATGATCGGAGAAAAATACCCTAATAATATGCCAGCATTTGGGAGTATCCTTAACGATGACGACATAATTGCAGCGCTTTCTTATATAAAAAGTACTTGGCCAAATACTATCCAGCGTCGACATACCCAATTAAACACACGCGCCAATATGAGACAGAAGTAGCAAATATGGTACGATACTTTCTATTATCTTTTTTTATTTTAATTCCATTTTATGCATCTGCCCATTCGCCGATAGCTTCTACTAAACCAAAAGATGGAAGTTCACTTCATGAGCCGCCTAAAAAAATAGAAATTATCTTTAAGTCACCCGCCACTTTAATAAAATTAGATATTTGGAAGGTCACTTCAAGTGATAGTAAATCAATGTTAAAAAATCTTTTTAGTACCGTTGAGGGTCAGAAAATAAGTCTGAAAAATGATTTCATCAAAAAAGAAACCACAAATCATTCTATCGATCTGCCATTTATAGATATTGGAACGTATGATGTGAAATGGCGCGCTATCAGTCAAGATGGCCATATTATCAAAGGTAAGTTCTCTTTAAAAGTTCTGGGCGAATAGGATGGAAATTTGGGATCTTATAAATCCCGTATTGCGCACCATTTTTTATTTTGCATCCTTCGGAACGGTAGGCACGATATTATTTATTCTGCACTTTAGAAAATATGCTCATTCAGAATTGCTCTATTACTGTATGAAATTAACCCAAAAAAGTGCCTTTGCTGGTGTATTTATTTCACTAATTTTATTTCTCTCAACTGCAGGTAATATGGGAGGAGATCTGGCGAGTGTTTTTGAGTACTCCATGTTACAATTTGCTTTTTCGTCGAAATCAGGTGCTGCTGCAATTACTTCCCTGCTAGGCTTCATAATAATACTTATTGCTGAAAACCGGTTTTCAAAATGGCGACTTGGAGCATTAATAACTGGTAGTATTCTTGTTCTTCTATCTTTTGTAATAGTAGGACATTCTTTAATAGAAGGATTGCTGAGCCAATTTCTTCTGCTCGTCCATTTAATAGGAATTGCGTACTGGTTAGGCTCTTTTTTACCACTCACTAGGTTATGCGAAATACCCGATATTGGTAATTTACCTCTTATAGCCCATCGATTTGGTATTATTGCGATAGCATATGTTAGCGCATTAGTATTTGCAGGGGGTATGTTTGCTTACAACATATTGGGAGGACTAACTCCATTGATCGATACGACTTATGGAAACACACTGCTGACTAAGCTAATCGTGGTAACTTTGTTACTCTCTCTTGCAGCTCTCAATAAATTTCAACTAGTTCCCTTAATCAAGCAAAACTTATATCTTGGTGCACGGAGGTTGCGGGTTTTTGTGCGCCTTGAAATGCTTCTTGCTTCGTTAGTTCTGCTTCTAACAAGCTTTTTAACAACGTCGCTTGATCTACCTATGGGTTATAATCAGTAACCAATTAATAAGGTGATTTAGGCAGCGTCTTGAAAACAGTATCAACGTCCTAAACCAAGAGTTCGACAAAATAGGAGCGTAGTTTATATAAATCTCATGCTATTCTAGTGATGAAAGAAATCAGATGATATAAGAAGCGGCTTTATTTTTGATATGACAACCTCAATGGCTAATTGGTTCAAGTTTGCATCCTCCGCATCAGCATCAGCATCACTAAACCACTGTTTCCCATGCCTTAATCATTGAATTTATTTCTCAACTTTGTTTCGCTAATTTGACCCTAATTTTTTTCGTTTTAACTCGAGTCTCATGCAAAGTTTTGATGGCAATATCCGCTTCAGAATCAAGCCCCATCTCAACAAAACCAAACCCTTTCGACACGCCCGTATCTTTATCAAGTACTAAATCACAAGATAAAATTTCTCCGTGCGGTTCAAATAATACTTTTAGTTCCTCTTCAGTAAGTTCGCGGGGTAGATTTAAAGTAATTATTTTACAACCCAAGATATGGTTCCGTTTCTCATATTTATTTACACACTGCTATACAACACTAACATTGGAAAGAGTGTGTTTCAAATAAAGGGTTACTTCACACCTATTAACATCCGTTAAAATAAGCTAATACAGTTAATTAACTCTAAGCATCAATATTTTAAATAAAAATTAATCTGGAGTATACTCTTTATGAAATTTTACTATAATACGGCACCAAATCCAATGAAAGTTGCCTTATTTCTGGAAGAGGCTGGTATAGAATATGAGCCTATTCCAATTGATTCTCGACAAGGCGCTCAGTTCAACCCAGATTATTTAGCAATCAACCCAAACGCTAAATCGCCATCTCTAGTTGACGGAGATGTCACCGTATTCGATAGTAATGCAATCCTGTTATATTTAGGGGAGAAATCAGGAAAATTTATGGCTAATGATACCTTAACTGGCCATGGTCAATTATATTCTTGGTTAATGTTCGTAGCAACGGGGATTGGCCCCTACTCCGGTCAAGCAGTACATTTCCAACATCATGCATCCGAAAAAATTCCTTATGCGATAAACCGTTACGTTTTTGAAGCGGAACGTCACTACAATATCCTTGATGACCAATTGTCTAAAGGTCAGTATATGCTCGGCAACCAATATAGCATCGTTGATATGTGCGTTTGGGGTTGGGCCCGAATGTTACCCTTGGTTCTTGGCGAGGGCGAATTAGAGAAACGGTCAAACCTAAAGCGCTTAGTTGATGAAATCAATGCGAGACCAGCCGCTGAAAGAGCTTTGACTATTAAAGATCGTCACGGACACGTCTTCAAAACCGAAATGGACGCAGAAGCGCTAAAATTTATGTTCCCACAAAATGCACGGCTTAGTAATTAAATACTGCTTCTATAACACTAATAAATTTAACAGGGTCTAATAAGGGCTTGCTATATACTGCTTTAATTATCTTTGGAAAAACTGTTAATAAAAAATAGGTAAAGCGTATCTGAGCAATTTTTTTTATTCTCGTTTCATAAATTTAAAAGTGTCCGAGGATTAACCCAAAAGGCCTCAAAAATTAACAGTACGTGGGGCTAGTGCTGACACTGAAGCGAATGAAGGAAAAAATAAGTGACTTTTAATGTTGATTTTTTAACCAGCGTGCCAATTTATTAGTGATGAGATGGAGAACATTAACTGCTGGCTTTGGTATACTTTTGGTCCTGGCTTTATATACTATCTTGATTATAAATATATCGGATTTCTTACCAGATGTACTACTTTTTCAGACGGTATACTACATCATCGCTGGGCTAGCATGGATCCCCGCTGTATTAGTTCTTATGGGCTGGGCTCAGAAAGACCAAACATAACAAATTCCCGAACTTGGACTAGAGCAATTATTAGTAATTAAATTGCTTGTTCAAACGATATAGAAATACCCGGGTGCAAAAATATGACTGATTTTCCAAATTTACAAAGCTTTCTTGATCATGGCTGGAACTGTATCATTCGTGGTGTTGCCGACGCCAAGTCTCCCGCAAGGCATCCCACATTAGCAACAGTATCAGAAACTAACGCCCCCGAAATACGAACAGTCGTTTTAAGAAAAGCGAACCGAAAAGATGCTACAATTCAGTTACATACTGACAAAACCAGTAAAAAGGTCCGCGACCTCTCAATAAACCCTAACGGAGCCCTCCATATCTGGCTGCCAAAAGGCCGCCTACAAATTCGACTAAATATAATAGCAAAAATCCAAACTGGTCCTGCAGTCAAAAACCTCTGGGACAAAGTTCCTCAGAAATCACGAATCTCCTATGGCACACTCCCTTCACCAGGAACGCCCATAGAAAGCTCCTTAGCATACCAACAACCCAGTAACTGCGAGCGTTTTGCTGTCTTACAATGCCAGGTAATAAAAATCGAATTACTGCATCTTGGACCACATCATATCAGAGCACGGTTTTCAGCTTCTTCCGACTGGAAAGGAACCTGGTTAGCTCCTTAGGATGCCAACCGCAACCCATCAAGATATTTATTATCAACTGTAACTTCTAAGCCTAAGAAACCATCATTTACGACTGGGGTTTTTCTGAGATTTAGAGTTACGCTTTGTATCTCAGTATGACCAGCGCAAGCCTGTATTATGCGCGTCAACAAACGCTCCTGTGTATGATAATGACACTCACCGGACAACTGAAGAATTTTTGCTATTAATGGATCGTAATCAAAAACAAACTCCATACCGTCATCCTCGATCAGGGCTAACGACGGGTCTACAGTAAGCGACAAGTCCAAAAGGTGGACTAACGGCATATTATCTTTAGAATTATAGGATCCAATGTCAGCCTCTAGACTGAGATCTTTGATGCTCACCTTACTACTACACACCACGTCTTGTTCTCCTTCAGCTAGCCATTTGATAGTCCGTAGATACAATTGTCTACCTTTACACACCCCTGTAAACTGCAACCAAAGCCCCTATGGGTTTGTCTGAATCAGGGATTAATTCAGCTCTACTCCATACGTCTGAACATAACGACCAGATCATTGGCTCGGATAAAAGCTAGAGTCCAATATGAAGGGAATAACAACGATGATATTTCAAATTGGATTTTGCTTTTAAAACCTTATCTCTCACACCTTTGTTTTGCGTTATCTTTTAATTTTTTCAGCTCTAAACGTGCAAATTTATATGGATTTTTTTTCATCCATCAGCTTTTGTCTTATAGATAAAGTTATCTTCTTTCTCATCACTATCTCACGCGGGCATTTTTGGGACATGGCTTTGTCACAAGTCATTTTATTGTTGGGCGAGCTTCACTTCACATACATTTTCAGAACCCAACTTTAATTTGTTATCGTTTATTTTATAGGTTGCTGTATTTTCTTTAAGTCTTTGAGACAATAATTAGTAATCTTGCTGCTGTTATACTTTCGGGTATTTTCATTTCTAAACTCAGTATAGAGCTATTCAATGCGGACATGGTTTGGTTCGCAAGGCAAATCAAGATTTAATGGGAAAATAACCTTGATATTGACAATTGATCAAAACAGAATGGCAAAGATGATGTATAAACCAAAATCAATACCGAGCGACAATAATTTGATTTTAAAACACCATGTGTTTTTGTGTAATTCACGGAGCATAAAATTAATCGCGCTAAAGAGCTCGAGGGACCATAGTGAACAACTCAACAATCGATATAATGTCAATTAGACAACGAAGACAAAATACCAGTTTTCAAAGTTTAAAATTTATAAAACTGAAAAAATAGCTCACAAGAGCGGACGAAAGTTACAAGACTTAGAATAGGAAATTAAATATTCTCTTTATCAAACAATTGGACGGGTAAGATGAGTAAAACAATTTGTGTGGCTGGTGCTAGCGGTTTAGTAGGCTCTAGTATCGTTAGAGAAGCCTTATCACGCGGATACCAAGTGAACGGAACCATGAGAAATGTTACAACACAAGAACGGACGAAATATCTTCAACGACTAAAACGTTCGGAGAATCTCAAACTATTCAACGCGGACATGCAGATAACCAAGACTTTTAACGATGCACTGTCTGGGGCAGATGCAGTTTTTATAACTTGTCTCATACCCACCTACAGAGGACCTACGGGTGTTTTAGCTCGGGAGATGGATTATGAGCAAGGGTATCGAGAAATAGTAAAACCAACTGTCGATGGTTGCTTAGAAATCCTACGTTCAGCACATGATGAAGGGATCAAAAAGGTCATTATTTGCTCATCAACATCTAGCACTAATCCTATACCATCGGTTAGCAACAAAAATGAAGTCGACCATTGGTCAAACGAACACGAGCAATTTAAAGCTCAAAAGTTTACCTCTGCAGCAAAAACCGTTATGGAGAAAGCTGCCTTAGAGTTTGCAAATCAACATAATATTCGATTATCCCTAATATTACCAACCGGGTTATATGGAGAGGCTATCTTACCCGAGCACCTTAATCATAATCCATTTGCGTGGCTTAAACGCGTTATTGAGGGAGACGCACCACGTCATGACATTACACCCAATGATTCCGCTTCTATGATCCATTTAGACGATTTGGCTAATCTTTTCTTAGCAGCATACGAAGACCCAACCGCAAGGGGGAGATATTTTGGTGTTTTGGATAGCTTTCATTGGCACGATATTTATGCAGAATGCCAAAAGATACTCCCTAATATGCGCATGCCAAAGCCATCACAGGGAAAACCCAACTTGCCGACTAGTTTTGACTTTTCTCGCCGAGACAGCTTAGGTGTTCATATCCGGGATTTCCCAACCTTGCTACGTCAGACTATTGAATGGCTGCAATCCAATCCTTTCACCAATGATATTCAATGACCTTCAATTATTTTTAAAAAGAACCGTGCCGCAATATTTTAAAATAAAATGCTTACATGCCGTTGTGTGCCGATAAGTATTTTTTATTAAACCCAACGAAAAGAAACTGGGCTTCAAACATAGTTGATCAAATGCTATCCAACCCCGCTCAGTTTACTTTCGGCCTTCCCGCCATGCTGTGACCATGCCACCGGTGGCAATAAGTGCCATGCCCATTAATGCCTGTGAGGTTGGCCAATTATCAAAAAGCAAACGTCCCCAGACAGCTGCAAAAAGTAAATACGAAAAATCGAGTGGAGCTAACCAACTGCTATCTGCAGTTTGATAGGCTCGCGCCAGACAAATATTACCAGTCAGGTTTAATATCGAACAGAGTAACGGTATCGCTACTGCCATGACCGTCAACTCAGGCCAACCAATAGCAACAAATGGCATCGCTATAATGATCTCGTCTGCAGGTTTGAAAAAACTTAGGATGCTTATTCCTAATAATCCACAAACTATAAAAATGACTGCAACAGCGAATGTTAATGCTAATGGATTTTCGGTACGGCATGCCCTTCGGAGAATAATGAGATTACAGGCATAAAAGAAACCTGCCACAACCGGCAGGACTTGTATGAATGAAAACTCAGCGGCAAATGGATTTAATATTAACAACGCCCCTGCAGCACCAATTACTAACGCACTTATTCTCCACACACCTATCTTTTCTCCCAGCAAAGGCCCTGCAAGAAGTGATACAAATAATGGATATGTGTACAACCCAGCTGCCATCTGCGCCAAGGAAAGAAATGGTGCACCTGAAAAGAAGAAAAACATGCACATCACTTGCATTATCGCTCGGAGATACACCGGTCGCCAGTTCTCGGGGACTACTAAAGTTAATCCACCAGCCAATTTTGCAAGACAAATTATGAGACTAAAGTTACCAAATGCCCGTATCGTTTGCATCTGCCAAAATGACGTTTGCGGCGCAATATATTTTATAAGAGAATCTTGTAGGGCCAGCACAATCACTCCAAGAATCAAAAGGCTCATCGCATTAATCGGGCGATCGCCCGAAGGCGCCTCAAAGATTGAAAACCGACTGTGAGATTTGATCTTCATCATTTACATTTCGAAATCAATAATGATTAATATAATGGCCAAAGCCTACTACTATTCTACTTATCGATACTACCTCAAGTTCCGAGTAAAATCACAGATCTCATTTTTTAAAACACAAAGTAAAAAGCAGTTTCCGAACTTACCAAAAAAAATAAATCCACTGCTACGACCACAGTAATATTTAATAATTTCTGATACATAGGAAGATTAAATGAAAAACCGAGATTGGTTCCCAATCATTATTATTTCCCTCACTGCTATCACATGCGCCCTTTTTCATAAACCGACTTTGGCGGCAAAAGGGACTGCCAATAGATATGAAACCATTATTGAGGTAAATAATGAGATATCGAATGGAGTTTGGCAGTTAAAGTCTGGTCAGGTACGGTTTTGTAATCTTGGGAAAGGTGCCCCGGTGCCGTTTAAGAAACAAGTTGGAAATTGGCGTTGGAACAGCACTACCGGAAGTTATGAAAAAACAATGACGGAACAGGAAGAGGGAATGCGGCGCCCAGTTATTGTGAAATGTACCGGCTGGAGTAAGGACACCCCAACCCTTTATCTTGATTGATTAAATAATTAACCATTTCTTATGGATATATAGCAGAGATCATTTAATATTTACCCCCGATCAAATGTTAAGATTAATACCACATAAATAAACAAATATGTTTGCGGGGCATTATCGCAAAAGCTAACCAAATAACTTGTCGAAAAAAAGGTGCCGGTGGCTATTTTGATAGAGCCACAGGCAACATGTAATTTTCCACTATATCATGGCTTACAGTTTACCTTACCGCATGTGATAATTTTTCACTGATCCAAGATGAAAACCCCAAACTTAGTTTCAGGACGCCCTTCGAGTGTTTTGTTTCAATTTATCCCATTCAGCGTCTATCAACCTCAGAGAAGCCTTCACTAAAGGCTGCGCTGGATCTAAACCGCAATATAACAGAGTACCAAACCATAGCATATCAGGGGTCAGGACTACCTGGGGTATATTGGTTTCCCCACTCTTTTTTACCGCAGACTTATTCACTTCCGCGACCAATTTCTGGACCCATCCGGTAACATCTTTTTGCGTTACTGGATTATTTTGAAACATTAAGATATTCGAGCAGGGAACAGAGCCGATAGCAAAGAGGCCCGAGGCATCCTGGGCTGCTGACACGCCAGAGCCTAGCCCCCCGAAAAATAAGAAAGATAAAATCGCTACTCGCAATTTAAGATTTTTATACTTGGCATTTCAACCCCTAACAACACATAATTTTGTAAATACCAGCTCTCTTCTGAGACAACTTTACGTAACTTATACGAAAGATAAATTAACGATAGATCACCTCATAAAAAGCAAATAGAAATCTCTAACAATGTGATCTGTTGGGCAATAGAAACCGTAAGGTGTAAGTACTTATGTTTCATCTATTCGAATTTTCTCGGTACCAGGCCGGGCTTTTGTGTCAAAAGAAAAATAGGTTTTGTAAAACAACGTAAAGTTTTGATTAAATCAATTTAAAAAAAATGGAATACCTATGGCCGAATTTACTGAACATCACAAGGTTAGTGAAGTCATCGAAATGGCCTGGTGTGACAAGACATCCTTTGACGACATTCACAACATAACGGGTTTAACCGAGAATAATATTATCAAACTAATGCGCAGCAATTTGAAACCTTCGAGTTTTCGTTTGTGGCGTAAACGAGTAACGGGACGAAATTCAAAACATCGCATCAAAACCGTTCTTGAGAGATGATTATTGTATGGTTCAAAAGAGACCTTAGGGTTGAAGACCACGCTGCTCTGCTTTTAGCATCTAAACGAGGCCCCATATTACCACTATATATAATCGAACCAAAACTATGGAAACAGCCTGACCTCAGCCATCGTCACTACGAGTTTTTAATGGAGAGTCTAAGCGATTTGAAAAATGACCTTGGGGCCTTTGGACAGACACTCACCTTAAAAGTTGGTGATGCCCTTGAGGTTTTTTCAGCTATCCATGCAAAATCAAAAATAAAAGAGATTTGGTCTCATCAGGAAACCTGGAATGGTTGGACTTATACGCGAGACAAAGCTTTAAAAAAATGGGTTGGTTGCAACAGCATCGACTGGCAAGAGCCAACCCATAATGGGGTAGTTAGGCACCTGAAAAGCAGAGATGGTTGGTCAGCGCAGTGGTATAAAAAAATGCGTCAACCAAGAGCTGAACTAAACTTTATGTTACCTAGCGTTATAGAGGATTCCGATACTGTGCCATCCGCAACAGCATTAGGCATACAAGAGGACTATTGCACTAGACGTCAAAAAGGTGGCAGAACGGAGGCTCTTAAGTTACTAAATACATTCCTCTACGACCGCGGAGAAGATTATACTAAAGGCATGTCATCTCCAGTAACTGCATTCGATAGTTGCTCGCGTTTATCTTCGCATCTCGCTTTTGGTACAGTCTCAATTCGGGAGCTACTCTATGCCACTGAGACGAGAACAAATGAAGTCAAGTCCATGAAGATCGATGAACGCGGAAAATGGCCAGGCGCTTTACGTTCATTTGGAGGCAGACTAAGATGGCATTGTCATTTTATTCAAAAACTAGAGGATGAACCGAGCATTGAATTTGAAAATATGCACCCGCTCTACAACGGATTAAGAGAAAACGACTTTGATGATAACTTTTTTAATGCCTGGAAATTAGGCCGTACGGGCTTCCCAATGATAGACGCATGCATGCGTGCGCTAATCACAACAGGTTGGATAAATTTCCGTATGCGCGCGATGTTGATGAGTTTTTCAAGCTATCACTTGTGGTTACATTGGAGAAGGCCTGCCCTTCATCTTGCAAGGCTTTTTACAGATTACGAGCCTGGAATTCATTATAGTCAAACTCAGATGCAGTCAGGCACTACAGGCATAAATAGCATTCGGATTTACAACCCGATAAAGCAAGGTATAGACCAAGACCCTAAAGGGAGTTTTATCCGTGAATGGATCCCAGAATTAAGATCGCACCCTGCCGAAACAATACACACACCATGGACTTGCCCATCAAACCTTGGGGACTATCCAATGCCAATTGTCGAAGAGAAATCCGCCCGAAAGACAGCCGCTGATAATGTCTATGGCCTTAGAAAAGTGGGCCGACATAAACAGGTAGCTAGAGAGATTGTAGAAAAGCATGGGAGCCGAAAATCTGGTTTAATTTCTTCTAAAAAAATTTATAAAATGAAGTCCAAGAAACAAAGGTCCTTTGATCTGTAAAATATGTTATTTAAAAGAGCGACCAAATGAAAACAGGCGTTCGCTTACTATTATTAATATACGACCCCAATAAGATATTAAGTTTTCATTATCGTTGTTTTTATGTGGACAATAGGAATTATGTTGAAAAAAAAATGGTTAATAGTTTTAACGTTATGCTCACTCACATTAATTGGCTGCGTGATGGCAGGTCCGATTATGAGTAATGTCGAAACTCCAAAATACAAAGTAAATTACTCAAGCGACAATATTGAACATAGGACCTATGAACCCATGATAATTGCAGCTGTAGAGGTTAACGGAGAAAGAAAAGAAGCCATTGGAAATGGGTTTCGTCTCATCGCTGATTATATCTTTGGAAATAATTCCATCGCCCAAAACATAGAGATGAAAGCACCAGTGGGGCAGCAACAAACTAAAAAGATTGCTATGACAGCACCAGTACAACAACAACAAAGTGGCGCCTCATGGACTATCAGCTTTGTCATGCCATCGGAGTACACGCTTTCCACGATTCCGAAACCCAACAGAGAAGAGATTAAACTGACATTAATCGCTTCTAAAGAATTTATTGTTATAAGATTTTCAGGAACAAACTCTGATGAACAGATTACTAAGTATCAGAGTGAACTTTTAGGTTATATTAGAAAGAATAAAATTAGAATAGTTGGTGAACCTAAATACGCTTTCTATAATCCACCTTGGACACTACCTTTTATGAGACGGAACGAGATAATGTTTGAAGTTCATATTGAAGAATAAAGATGCACTTCTACTGACTATACACCCGAGAAATACTAATTGAAAACAGGCTCATTCTTTTTTTATAAATAGAATCACTTCTGCTTCTTATCTTCGATCTCTCTTCTGTAAGTATCTCCATTTTTCACCTTCTATTATTTTCCAACAGGAATGTTATCATAGACACCTACTCCCTGCAGAATCATAAATTTCGCAGCCTGCATATTTTCCCCGTGCACATAGTGAGCTACCATCGGCGGCACTTCACAACGGTCCCCGGCCTTAAGCACGTAGGAAGTGGTGGGGGCTTTTGTGTCGACTACAAGGGTACCTTCTAAACAGACAAATGAGTCAGTTATCTCACTATGGTAGTGCCATGGAATGCTATCGTTCTTTCCTAAAGTTAGAACTTGAACACGCATATCTGTGCCTTCCATGACTAATTCTCGGTCAGCAATCTCTGCGCGTTTATAAGATAAAACTTCCATCAAATTTTTCCTCCAGTCCAACTCTAGCACTAGCGCCATAGTTTATTAAATAGCGATCAAAACCTTAGCAGTTAAATATTGATTCATTAGGCATTGAAGCCCTGACTTTCATCTATGAAACACCGCCGCCATCGCAGGTGATGGTATAGAAAAAGCATTTATTTAAAATTTGGGATTAACTCCTCTATAACCTAGTTTAAAAAAGTACATATTTTTAATTCAAATTAATCAACTATGAATAATTTGGCTCCTTCTTTAGAAGACGAAAGGTGTGCTGAATCACCAAAATCTGAAACCTGGTAACTCATCCCAGCAACTAGGTTAAAGGTCCTTCCATCCTTCAGCTTGGTTTCAAGCTCGCCGCTCAAAACAAATAAGATATGTCCCTTGTCGCACCAATGGTCTGCAACATACCCAGCGGTGTATTCCACCATACGAACACGAACGTCACCTATATTGAGAGTTCGCCACAGAGCTTCACCTGTGATCCCACTGTGTACTGTGGCTGGCATACTGTCCCAGTTCGTCATCATAAATGGAGTTGTAGCAAGTTGCATTCGGTTTACTCCTTTGGAAGATACAAAAATCCTGGAATAGAGAAAAAGTTTTTGAAAAAAAATGTAAAAAACAATTTTTCCTAACAAAGATTACTTTCGACTTTTCTTCTTATTCTTCTAATTCAAGTCAATTTGATGTTGTTTAAGTATTTCTAATTCGATGTAGTCTAACGTTTTAATGTTTGTTGCGGTAAGCTTTACTCGCGGAGCGCACCCTGCATCGTTTGCCTCACGCCAACGCAGCGCACAAAGACACCAGCTATCTCCTTCTTTCAAACCATTAAAATTGAATTCAGGCCTTGGTGTTATCAAATCATTTCCTTGGCGCTTAGAAAACTCAAGGAAGTCATCAGTAACTACAGAGCACACCGTATGGGTTCCGACATCTCCTTCACCTGTATTACAACATCCGTCTCTAAAGAAACCGGTAAGGGGATCTATACTACAATCCGATAATTCGGAACCTAAAACGTTTTTCTGTATTTTCTTCATTTTAATTACACTTCATAAATAAATTTCAGTTATTGTTTTAAATAATAAGACTAGCCCCCAAATTTATACAACTATTAAACAGCCTGGTAAGTGTCTAACTGCCCCAAATATCTTTGACGCCATGGAGGATGAGAAAAAGTTATCTTCTACGCATATTACTTTTAATTTATTAGATCGTGAAATAAACTAACTAAATGTTCTCCAACTGCATCAGCTAAATCACAGACAACGACGCCAAACTCAGTCACATTATCTGGCAAACTTTCTAGTAGTTCTATCAAACCAACCGTAGTTAGCTCCCTGTTATAACTGATGCTAAAAATTATCTAAATGAATATTTTGAACCCTATGGGTTTCCTTAATGGCTGACCCCAGAAGAAAGGAGCTATCATCACTAATCCTAGCATCGCGCAAGATTGAGTCATAAGAATGAACCCAAGTTGGTTGCTCCTCTAACTTTCTAGCAAGGTTTAAACACGCTTCTGAATTTATCGTTCTTAAAGCAAAAATTATCCGAGCAGTTTTTAATGCATTAGAAAGGTTTTTAACTTGAGAACCAAGGGCTGTTAATGGACAGAATATTAACCCCATTGATCCCAAAACGATTAATTTTAAAAATTTTCATTTACAAAAAATAAATTATTTCCTTAAGAAAATGTAGTTAAAAAAGCGCACACGTGAAACCGAAACAGGTTGAGGTAAATAGTCAGTCAGCCTTTCTGTTTTATTCTTGGGTCTATGTTTCCTTAGAGCCGTAGACTGCCCCTTTATTCCAACTATTAACGAACTGATCAATTGATAGATTCCAACCATTTTCCATATTTTCATCAAAATATTCAAATAAGATTCCATCTGGTGCCGTCATAGATAATAAAACCGTACCCCCCGCTTCGCCCCCGCGTTCGTCGTGTGGTAATGCGTCGGGGCTAGCTAAGGCATAATCCCCTTTTTTTCTAACTACAGTTTTTTTAGAACCATCCAATTGCCATTCAGTAAGATGTTGCTCTCCTTCCAAAACCATAGTTAATGTTGATGCAACATGCCTATGTCTTCTGCAATGACCTAAATTACCATACCGCAGAAGTAGATCTAATCGTCCCGCAACCAAGTCATAGCCTAATAGGCTATACTCGAAGTCTACCTTTACGGTCTTATTTTCTAGATCAACGACCCTCCTCCAGTTAATTATATCTGGATCAAAACTTTCGGATACTATTGTCATTCTTCTCATCCCTCTCGGTACAATTAAATATTTTTTATGGTAATTTTGCAAACGCAACTCAGCAACAAATATAATAATAAGTTTCTTCCGCTAAACAAAATTTCAAATGCTTTAAAACTAAAGATTAATAAATCATTAAAGGGTGGTATTTTGGGAGACGCGGAATTACCTTAAAATTAAATTATAACCAAATATAACGTTGATGCGAGTTTGTTTTTTTCACTATCCACTACTAGAATCACACCAATTGGCAGAGAGGGCCATGAAGAGAAGGATGCGTCAGTTACAATGATAATGACCTCTAGCTCTTTTGGCCTTGAATCTGAAGTCTCTGACATCGTTAATAATGATGGGTCCATCCAATGCAGAAAAAACTAACCCGGTGGTATCTACGCATTCCCACGCCGTACAATGATGGCATTAAAACAAGCACGAGCCGTTCAGCGATGCACACAATTTTTGAGACACATATAAACTCTGTCTCCAATTAGTTATTTTGATTTGAAGGTGAAGGTATTCCTATGTGTACTTGTCATGAATGCAAAAACAACTGTAAAGAAACGGACGGCCGCTGGGTTATTCTTGGAGAAAACAATGATGGATTTGACTGGTTGTATCTTTGCCTCTCCTGCATCAGAGACTGGCGAGAAAGAGGGTTACAAAGAGAAAATCTTTCTCCTGAAGTAATAGACGCAGTCTTAAATAAGGAGTACCCAAACCATTAAATTATTAGATAGCTTTCGAATTACTAATTAGTTGACACAATCAATTATTAAATGATCAGCAATTCACTTGAATAGGCGCCCCAAGGTTATGTCTAAACTGAACGCCCCAGCTATCGTTATTAAAGACTGCTATCCAAATTGCTTGGATTTGTAAATCGGTTCCTCCTAATTTGTTAATCCTATTAGCAAGCACTTTGTACACAACAGACGATTTAGATCGAGCTACCTCATCAAGGTTTTCTAAAACAGAGTGCGACCAATTCGGTTCTGTTTTTTTAATTATATCCCATGGCATATCAAATTCTGTTATGTATTCGGCTGGGTTATGAATTGTGATAGAAATCCCATTATAATTTTGATACGTAAACGGAAATTTTATAGTCTCCATATAACTTTCGGCGTTTTGCTCATTGATGGCGTCATGATGCCTATGAATGATGACTTCTGAGTCCTGCATAAATCTTCCCTCGTGACATTTCCACAATTTAGATAACGATACAAATTTAGATAACGATACAAAACAGATACGTTATCGATATTTTTAATAGGCGCCAATAACGAATACAAGACCCTACAAAGTATAAAGCATAAATGTAATAGACTTGGTGAATACTCCCTCTACCAACCGAGTGTCCCGGCAGCTCCTTTAAACGGCCCAATCAAATTGCTAGTAATCCAACCGCCATAAAAGTCTCCTTCCCGATACTCAACACGCTCTCCGTTTTACAAGACATTTATCGGTCTTGGACGCATAGAAGCTTAAATACCCCATCATATCAGAAAAGCTTGAGGTTGGTTAGTTACAACAACAACAAACGTCTAAGATTATTATGGCATCCAAAATGAAAATAATAATAAATGGCGGCCCCTTTCCACTCACAGAAGAAAGCTTTACCGCTTGGGTCCAATTGCCCAATTCGAACAGCGTTCCTAGGAAAATAATATGTTAACGGGTGTGATGTTTCCAGCGTTCAAAACAAGAGTTACTTCTCGCCACAACGTCGACGTTAACCGTAACCTATAAAGAGCCTGTAGCCGCCTAACAAACTGCTGGCCGCGACTAATCCCAAACACACCTTTACCAGAAACATGGTCGCTCCAGTATCCAGCATTTCCGTACACTTAAAAAGTTACCGATATATTTAATCAATACTATATTGATTAAAGTGATGGATACAAAATGTACTAACGTTCTAACCGTTTAACTTTTTCGGTTTCTCGCGGTTCAGACAGTCCCGAGGCAACCAGGTACTGGTCACTGTAAACGACAAAGGTTTCCACTAGCTGGGAGGCTATATTTTTTAAAATAATCATACATAATTTACGTATGTGTGTTTCATGCAGATCACTTTTGGTTACTTAATAGAAGATAATCTTTAATTACATATTATTGTTTGTATTATTATTGCTTTAGAATAGACAAAAAATATTGCTTGTAATCTATTTATTCATTTAAGTGGATAACACTTAATTAGATAAAAACTTTAGTGTTGGATAAAATATGATCACCAAGGGTATAAAAGAACTCTGTGAAGAAGCAGAAAAAGAGATCGAAACTCTATCGGTCAGTGAAGTGATGGAGGTAGCGCAAACAAAGGGCGTTCAGCTAGTTGATATTCGCGATATACGTGAATTGTGGCGAGATGGGACAATCCCTGATGCGATACATGCTCCACGCGGAATGCTAGAATTTTGGGTAGATCCTAAAAGCCCATATTACAGGAAAATTTTTGGTTCTGGCGACAAATTTATATTTTACTGCGCCGGAGGAATGCGATCAGCGCTTGCCGCTTTAGCTGTCCATCATATGGGACTTGCGCCGGTAGCCCACATGGCTGGCGGGTATGCTGAATGGGTAGATGCCAATGGCCCAACCGAACCCAAAGAACGCAAATAATGATAAAGGGGAAATCAAGTTATTAACCCCAATTAGAAATTAAGGTGTTTTAAACGCATTGCTTCAAGTGATAGTTCTAAAAATAATCCTATAACCGCTTTGGACCTTGACCAAAAGATACGCTGCGGGATGATAAAAACAAAGCCTCTTCGGTGCTACTTTTACGGGTTAAAATTTCATTCCGATGCGGGAACCGGCCAAATTCTTTAATAATTTTCCAATGCCCCTCCCAGCCCTTTATACTCCGATCAACATACCCCAGCCAATTTTCATCACATTCCGCACGAAGTGTTTTCAAAACATCTAACCCCATTTCTTGATCTTTTAGAGACTCTGAATGATGTAGTGGATGATGCAACCATATTGTCGAAACCACATCTAGCTTCAAACTCACACCAGTCATAATCGCCACTCGCAAATAGGACATCGCCGCTTCATCGCCGGAATAGGCTTTTGATGTATTTCTGAATAAGTTTCTAGTGAATTGATCTAAAAGTAATATAAGAGCCAGTGCGCCCGCAGGGCCATCTACCCAATCATCCAGTTCAAAATTGAGAGCACGCTCTAATATTGCGGCAAACCGAACCCGAATTTCCTGATCAACCCGCTCACCTCCGTCATACCAGAAAGACTTTCTAGCCAGAGCATTATCAGGCGACGTGGCACTGGCTCCCAACCAAAAACTAATTATGTTTTTTGGCAAAACACTCATGTTACTCGGAAACCAGCACCATTATGGATATTAATTAAGCATCAGACCCACTATTTTTGTGATGCTTACTAAACACTGCTTTGTATTCGTCCCAACTAATTACGTCATCGCTATCTACGTCAAACGCTCTAAATGCAACGCCAAACTTATCCAAACCCGCGTTTCCGTGCTCAGCTTTAGTGAGCGCGTTGTCACTATTTATATCTGCTGATTGAAACAACTTTTTTGCTTCGCCCATAAGGTTAGCAGCCGACTTGTCGCTATGTTCATAACAGCTTCCCGCAAAACCAGGCGCAGCTCCGATTGACAGTATCGCCGCTACTCCTGCGGTCAAAAAATACTTTTTGTTTAACATCTTTATTCTCCTTTTATAAGTATACGGTTTTTTTAACTGTCCAGATCACACCACAAAGCACCTCTGTTTATTCATCAACTTCTCCTGCACGCATCCCTATAAAGATTGCAAAAAGAAGAACCGAATAAAATAGATAAGAACACCACGAATAAATGCCATACATTAATGGTGTTTGACCAGGCGACCCCCATTCATCTGTGAAAGCACCGGCGAACACTGCAAACAGGCCAAGCAAACAGGACAAAACCAAAGATACCAATACATCCAGTATCCCGCTTGATTGCTTTAAATTATTTGTCAATTCGCCGACTATGGGGATAACAATACTTAAACCCATGACACGCCAAATCCAGACAAATAGAATTTGTTTTATTTCACTGCGCATGCATCCTGATTAATAAACGGTTTTTTACCATTCTGCATCATATCTTTTTTTGTAACAAACCGTAACTTTTACAGCCAAAACTTAATCATTGAAGATTTTCGGCCTGTATGCCTCCATAAAAACTCATAAATTCACCCTTATCATCTATCCGATCGAACATCAGAAAAATTACCACTAATATAAAATCGATATCTGGATTACAACTATAATTGACGTTAGATTTCAGACATAAAATTACTTTGGAAGGTTTATTGTGCAGTCAAAAACTTATGATTTTATAGTTATTGGTGCTGGGTCGGCGGGTGCGGTGTTGGCCAACAGGCTCACTAGCTGTGGTAAATATAATGTATTATGTCTTGAAGCAGGGACTGAAGGTTCAAATTATTTTTGGTCTAAGATGCCCGCTGGCGTTGCCAAGCTCATCGATAACCCGTTGGTCAATTGGTGTTATAGCTCTGAGCCAGATAATGGAAGTGGACAAAGAAGAATTGAAATTCCACGTGGAAAAATGTTGGGGGGATCAAGCTCAATTAACGGAATGGTTTTTGTTCGAGGGCAAGCTCAAGATTATGATCACTGGGCCCAACTCGGGAACCGTGGGTGGAGCTATCAAGACGTTTTACCTCTGTTTAAAAAAATGGAGGCATATAATGGGGGTACAGATGAGTTTCGTGGCCGTGATGGTCCAATAAAGGTCACTGACTCAAAAAAAATAACCCCCCTGTTCCAAAAGCTAATAGCCGCGGCAAAAAAAATCGGTATTAATCATAACCCAGATTATAATGGACAATCGCAAGAAGGAATTGCGATGACTCAGGCAACAATAAACCGCGGGCGAAGACAAAGTACTGCATTTTGTTATCTGGATCCTGCGCGTAATCGACAAAACCTTCATATTCAAACAGACGCCACAGTCGAACGTTTGATTATTGACAACAAACGTTGTGTAGGAATTACTTATTCTATCAACGGGAAACTAATGAAAGCGTTATCATCTCGCGAAACGATTATATGTGCAGGTACAATTAATTCCCCAAAATTATTAGAGCTATCTGGCATAGGGAAGAAGTCTATTTTAGAAGAGTATGGAATAGATCTAGTACATGAATCACCTGGAGTGGGTGAGAACCTTCGAGACCACTATTCTCCTCGTCTAAAATATGCAATCACAGAAAAAGACGCGACCTTTAGTGAAAGAGGAAACGGATTTCGGCTAATGATCGAAGCCATGAAGTATGTGTTTTTAAAGTCTGGATTTATTTCCCTAACAACTGTCCCCTTACGTATGTATTTTCGAACACGTGAGGGCTTAGAAACTCCGGATGCGACAATTTCTTTTATGCCATTTCTGACAGAGCGTATTAACCGAACTCGCGCAATTTCGAAAAAACCAGGCATCACTATGAGCGCTAATGTTCTCCGACCGGAAAGCTTAGGGAGTATTCACATAAAATCTACAGACCCAGCCGATCCGCCAGCAATCAACTTTAATTTTTTGTCCAATGAAATGGATCGTAATGGACTATTATTTGCGATCCGTAAGGGCCGAGAACTCATGTCCACGCTCCCTGTTTCTGGCATTGTGGGCAAGGAAATAGCTCCTGGAATAGAACGAAACAGCGACGAAGAACTTCTTGACTGGGTACGGAACAATGCTGAAACTACATATCATCCAGTTGGGACATGTAAAATGGGACACGACCCAATGTCTGTTGTTGATAGCGAATTGAAAGTACATGGAATCAAAGGTCTTAGGATTGCTGACGCATCCATAATGCCCACGCTGACCTCAGGAAACACGAATGCCCCATGTATTATGATTGGTGAAAAATGCGCAACAATGATCCTAAAGGAAACAGGCGCCTAAAGATCCAAAAGAAATAATTGCCACAGCTTCCAATTTTTTTATTATGGGACCGCAAAGATGCAAATAGAACCCACAAACGGTGCACTTGGTGCTGATATAATAGACATAGACCTTTCCAAAGAATTAAGCAAAAACGAGTTTACGTTAATTCTAGACGCTTGGCACAAGTATAGCGTGCTCCGTTTTAGAAAACAGAATTTAGACGATAAGCATTTGGTCAATTTCTCAAAACAATTTGGTCCACTCGATATGGCCCCCACGGGCAGAGGAGGAACACCTTTTGACCCAAAGCAACCAGAGATTGCTGTAATATCAAATATCGTAATAAACGGAAAAAAAACAGGCTCCTTGGGAAATTCAGAGTTAGTGTGGCATCAGGATATGAGCTATGTAGAAACCCCACCAAAAGCTAGCATACTTTATGGTATAGAAGTTCCTTCGACGACAGGTAACACCTCTTTTTACAATCTATACGACGCGTACGCATCGCTTCCAGCCGATTTAAAATCAAAGATATCTGATCTGTCATGTAAACATGATGCAACGCGTAATTCTGCTGGCCAGCTTAGAGTTGGCTACTCAGAATCATACTGTAATGAAGAACGACCGGGGGCCATCCATCCATTAGTGATCCGCCATCCTGAAACAAATAGGACGGCGTTATATCTAGGGCGTCGCCCAAACGCATGGATACCTGGGTTATTACCCCATGAAAGTGACACCCTTTTGAATACTCTCTGGCATCATATTGATACCCACAATTTTACCTGGACCCAAAAATGGGAGAAAGGTGATTTGATAATTTGGGATAACAGATGCACGTTCCACCGAAGAGGGCAACTTGATCCCAGCGAGAGGCGCTTAATGCACAGAACACAAATAAGCACAGGGCAACCACCAGTGGCTGCTTTTACCTAGGGAAATAGATTAAAAAAGATTATGCTATTAATCTTATTTTTTCAGTTTTTTACACCGGTGAGCATCTCACGTTTTCCACTAAACCCAACATTCTTTTTCATTTCAAATCCAACTTCCGTTAATCCTTTCCTCACCGCTGATGCCGCTGTAAAAGTTGCTAATCGTGTTCCAGTCTTACTTAATCTAGCTATTTCACGAAAAAGTTCAGGGCTCCACATATCAGGGTTACGAGAAGGTGCAAAGCCGTCTAAAAACCAAGTATCCGCCGCGAACTTTACACCAGACAACATTTTCGTAGCGTCACCAATTAGAATTTTTAAAGAAACATTACCGTCGTCTAATGAAATAATTTTAGAAGTATCTTCGAGAGAAACATACTGATCCTTAAATTGCTCGAGAAGCGGGTTTAGTTCCGGCCATTGACTAATAGATCTAACTATTTGCTCTATCGTAAGCGGATATCGTTCTACTGAGTGGTATACTAAGTCACATTCAGGCAAAGAGATTTCACGCCATAATTTCCAGGTCACAAAGAAATTTAACCCGGTACCAAAGCCAGTTTCACCTATCAAAAATTGCCCATTTTTATCTAACCAGCATTCCGGGAGCCTGTTTCCTTTTAAGAACACATACTGAACTTCCTCTAATCCGCCTGAATTAGAAAAATAGATATCATTGAATCTTACTGAAAACGGAACATTTTTTTTTAACCATGTTATGGGTTCAGCGCTCTGCATAATTTCCTCATAAAAATTATTCACAAAAACTCGTTTCCAATCTTAATGGCATATTGGAAATGAGAAAGTTAACTCCTGCGGAACGTTTCGAATTTTTTATTTTGGCAACAAACACTAGATTGGTTTAAATTGTCCATTACAAAAACGATTAACCCCAAGCGATAGTTATTAAAATCAAGAAATATGTAACAAATCGAAAACCCTTGTTCATATTAAATTTAAAGCTCACAATGCTCAGATAACTCTATTACTAATTATTTTATAATTGCTCACCTATCAAGATTTGGGGGTTGTCTCTCCTGCTCTTGAAGTTTTTTTCTTCTAGGGATACGTATTGCTTTACCTATGGGGACAATAATGCGCTGTATGAAACTTGGCTTAGTCTCTTTTTGAGGTTTCTTTTCGATATGATTTGACAAAATCTGTAAAGCTGATTCCGACATTTCAGCTCGCTTGCGAACGTCTTCTAATAATTCACGTAACATTTGGTTCTCTTTATTGGCTACCGCAAGTAGCTCAGATAATGCTGAATTAGTACTCGACTTATTCGCCTCCATCTCCATCGCGACACTTTACCTTAATATTCGAAATTAAACTTACGTTTAATTAAACCAAAAACCTACCGTTTTTGGAAGTCTTAAAAAGAGTGATAACATTACAACCGAATTAAACTTAAGCCCGGATGGGTGGACCGAGGGGCGTAAATGAAGACGTAGTAACCCATATAAAAATTCGTTGTTATTTTAGATGATGACCAGTGTATAAGCTTGACTGCACATCATAGTAATAAATATTCCTGCAGCAGATATAATGTTCTTAATCCTAGGCACTACATAATATGACCTTAGCAATTCTTTTCGCATTTCTAGCGGCACTCGGTTTTGCAATTATGTACGCGTTTATAAAGGGTGTTGGTCTCGAATTTGGGGTAGCACAACTTGTTTTTTTTCGAAGCGCTATAGCTTTATTACTTTTCGCTCCCCTTCTGATAAAGAATACTTATTTGTTAGCAACGAATAGGTTAAAAGGCCATTTATTGAGGTCCAGCTTTGGACTAGCCTCAATGTTTTGTCTATTTATTTCTGCACCCCATATCGCCTTTACAACCTTGACCTTAATCATTTTCACAATGCCCTTGTTTGTTACAGTTCTCTCTTATCCCTTATTGAAGGAAAAAGTGAGTGCTGCTCAATATTTGGTCGTATTTGGTGGATTTTTTGGCATTTTTATAGCAACAGCCCCTGAAATAAATAGCTTTAATGTTTACTACCTCTTAGCAATAACCGGATCTGCCCTTTATGCATTAGCCGTTATAACCATACGCCAACTTGGAGAAACGGAAGCCCCTGGAACAACCTTTTTTTACTTTACGATAATTTGCACCCTCCTCTCGGGTGCTTCGTTGCCTTTAAATTGGGTTACCCCACAGTCCACAGACTGGATCTACTTAGTAGCAATAGGGATCTTTGGGGGGTTGGCACAGTTTGCGATGATAAAGGCTTATAAGCTCGCTCCGGCTAACTTAATTGCACCGGTTGAATATACCCAATTTTTATGGGCCATACTTTTTGGAATAATTATTTGGGACGAAATTCCAACCATGAATACTTATATTGGGGCATTAATTATAATTGGCTCAGCGTTTTTTCTTTCGCGAAACTTTGTTAAACCTATAAATATCCGCTAGGAAACACTGACCTCTATCCAGGAAGAGAAATTATCAGCGCGATGGAAAAAAGATGGGTCATCCTTTTCATTTTATTTTTCACCCGAATTAGTCTGGGGTTTCAATTCCAGACAATGGGTTCTGTTTCCAGTGAGGTAATTGACGAACTCCAATTTAATTATGCAGAGATAGGCAGCCTAATTGGCTTATTTATGATACCCGGCTTATTTTTAGCAGTACCTGCTGGACTTGCGGGGAATTATGTGTCGGATCGATTTATTATAGGTTTAGGCTTAATAACTCTGAGCTTAGGCGGCATCATCGCTGGTTTTTCAGAAACTTTTGGGCTTTTTTTTATTGGCCGATTTGTTTGCGGAGTTGGTTTTGTTATTTCCACAATATTTTTTGCAAAAGTTACAACTGATTGGTTTGAAGGCAAAGAATTAGTAACAGCT
>CAXYEO010000015.1:0-21344 GCA_964276085.1 uncultured Thalassobaculaceae bacterium
TGTTCTATGCTCAACCAAGCTAATGGGATAAGTTGCCCAACTCCTAACGGAGCTTTTTATGTTTATCCGTCTTGTGCTGGCATGATTGGGAAAACAACACCATCAGGCGCAATTTTAAAGACTGATGAAGATGTTGTTGGGTACTTATTAGAGACAGAAGGGATTGCTGCTGTACATGGCGCGGCATTTGGATTGAGCCCTCACTTCAGAATTTCTTATGCTACATCCACAGAAATTTTAGAAGAGGCGTGCCAACGCATTCAAAGAGCTTGCGCTGTACTTTCTTAAAAATAAGGCCCTAAGTTGCTTGGGTACAGTAGTTTAAGACCGCACGGATCTAGTGCAATTTTGGACCTTTCAACATGTCTGAGCGTGCTACTGACAAGATGCTTACATCTATTATATCTCCATCACGCTCTAGAACTAAAGGCACCTCGATGCCTGCTGGTCCTAAAGACCAGATATTTCTGAACAACTCAGCTAAAGAGTCAATCTCATTTTCTGCAACCGCCCGAACGATATCGCCGACTTGTACATCTGCATCATGAGCGGGCCCACCCTCGGTCAAAGCAGCTACCACAATCGCACCATCTGCCTCCGCACCAAATAAACCTAACCATGGCCGAGCCTTCTTATTCGGCCTACCCATCATAAGAAGATCATCTATAATTGGTTCTAGAAGGTCAATTGGAACGACCATATTACCATCGACTACTTCATCACCAACTGTCTCGTGCTGTATAAATAAAGAACCAACACCAAGTAATTCACCATTAACACCAATAAGCCCGGCTCCTCCCCAATTTGGATGAGCCGGTGATGTAAAAATCGCATCGTCCAATAAGTATTCCCAATATCCAGCAAATTCTCTAATTGCTATTACTTCTGCGCTGATACAATTTCTTTGGCCACCAAAACCAGCGACCAAAACCTTATCAGCTTCTTTCAAAGAAGATGATTGTCCAATCGGCACAACTTCCGCATTTAATGTCCCAAGTGCCTGTATTAGTCCCAAACCACTCTCTTGATCGTATCCCAAAACATCACCCTGAACAGCCGTGCCGGTGTGGTCAGTAATCCAAATCGTTTCCGCTTCAGTTACCAGATAGCCAATTGTTAAAACAATGCCACCATCTTTTATAACTATTCCATTACCACCCCGTTCAGTTCCCAAAACAGGTGCAGTAAAGGCATCCTTTGGAATGTTCGATTGTACAGAAACCATACACGCGAAGACTTTATCAAGATCAAAAGAATAGTCTTTTTGATTTGGTTTGTTATTTGTTTTAGTAGCCATTTTATCCTTTTTCAGTCCCACTACCACTTATATAGTATCATTATTTAAAGTTGAAAGAGCTCAGTCATTTAAATTAATGGTATCACTATCCATCGTAAGAACGGAAATAGCTAAACATTGTCTTGAAAAACAATCGAGGATATCAGTTCTTGGATTTGCATGGTTTTACTCAAATAGTAATCTCTACCTAATTTGGAAGTCCCATGCCCCCTAAACTTTTACTCTAGAGCATTACTCTGGTAGATCCATTCCTCGCAACAAAGCTGGGCGTTGCATCATTGTATCATACCAGCGGTTCACATTACTAAAATCAGTCAGATCAATCTCTTGCCAATCATGACGGAAAACCCAAGGTAAAGTGCAGAAATCTGCAATCGATACTGCATCATTAGCTATATATTCTCTCTCGGATAATCTAGCATCCAAAACTCCATATAATCGCCGACACTCGTTATAATACCTGTTTATTGCGTATGGGACTGTTTCTTTCGCAGCCCGTTTAAAATGATGTACTTGTCCAAAAATTGGCCCAACCCCACCCATTTGGAACATGACCCATTGGATCACTTCATATTTTTTTTCCATTTCTTTCGGCAAAAACAACCCGGTTTTCTCTGCTAAGTACATCAAAATTGCTCCAGATTCAATAACGGTAAACGACCCCCCGTTTGGCCCATCATGATCTACAATCGCTGGTATTTTCGAATTTGGATTTACTTTCACAAAATCTTCTGCAAACTGAATATCCGTCGAAATATCAATGGGATGTATTCTATAATCTAAACCGCATTCCTCCATCATAATTGTGGCTTTCTTTCCATTGGAGGTCTTCCACGTATACAAATCAATCGGCGCCATATCTTTCTTCTCCAAGGTACTTGAGGGATTATTTTAATTCTATTGTATTACGGTTGCTTGCTAACATTATCAATGTGGCCGTTAATTTTATTTAAATAGCATCTGTCAATTGACGAAGCCCCTCCCCTATATTTTTCAAGCCCGCTTGTAGGATAAATCTATCCCAACCGATACAAAAATGTCGAACTCCTAAGTCGATGTAGCGCTTTGCCTTCTCAACCTCGCCAATTTCAATACGTGGAGCCACATCATACTCTAAACACTTCTGTATAACCATTTCCTCAATCGGAATTATATCTTCTTGAAACATCATATGCGGCCGACCTCGAGTAATACTGTAATCAGCCGGGCCCCACTGGATCATATCAACACCTTTTTCTTTCGCTTGTGAAAGTATTACATCAATATTTTCCACAGCTATTTGTTTTTCCAACATTAAACAAAAAACTATAGAATTAAGGTCTTCTAGATAAGTTTCAGGTGCATAGGATGATAGCGCCGGACGCCTGAGTTTCAAACCCATCCGGCCACTAGCATTAGGAGTATCAGGTCGTATTATATCGTAACAAGTATCAACATCACTTGAAGATCGGATGTCGGTGAACAGGATAGATTTAAATCCCGCCCCAAGAGCAGCCTGCGCCCAGAAACCCTGTCCTTCTTGATCCAACTTAATCATCAATGGTAGATTAGAGCATTGGGCTGCTCTAGCTAAATGATAAAGTAGTCGCATATCTAAAATCGAATATTCAGCAGAGAATTCCGCGTAATCAAAGAGCCCTGTATCGCCTATCAATTCCGCTACATCTGGATCAGAAAACAGAAAATGAGTACCAATCGTCGATTTTCCTGCCTCTAGTGCTTTTCTAAAAGTATTAGACATAATCATACCAACTACCTTGTAACCAGCAGAAAAATTGAAATGGTGCAATTTTGATTTACGATAGCATTCTACTTAGATTGTTGGTTGGCAAAAACCAGCAAAATCTAGGGGGCCAGTTAATCAGCCCCCTAGATAAAAATAACATAATTATCTAATAAGCCTCATCTATTTTTACCTTAACTCTAGCGGATTAGAACTCGCGACTAAACTAGGATCATTGTGCCAAACAGACGGATCTGACTCCACAAAAATTTCAATCTGATTACCATCCGGATCATGAAAATAAACCGACTGAGTTGCTATATGATCTCTTGTCCTATGAGGTTCTACACCATTACTGCTTAACCAATCTTTAGCTTGTTGAAGTTCATCTAGGCTATCTCCAACCTTAAACGCAACATGGTGAAGCCCAGGCGAGTTTTCCTCCGCTGAAACTGCGTCTTTTCCAGTTTCTAATAAGGCTAAATCATGGTGATTATCTACAAACGAAAAAAATACCATTTTCTCACCAGCCTGCCCCACCTTTTTTAAACCAAGCACATCCCTATAGAATGGAACTGATCGATCCAAATCTCTAACCTTAAGAACGACATGTCCCAGACCATGTAGGCGCATTTATTTTCCTCCATTAGATCACTCAAAAGTGATGATTTCAGAGCATACACTATTTTCTCTATTCAACTAACATTTTTGAATATTCTTGATCCCACAATAGATGATAAGCTTAATTTAATCAGGATATCTCTGATACTCAAACAGTAAAGAGTTCAAACTCTTTTCTAAAAGGAGCAGGAAATGATTTCATCCGTTGTTCACATAGGCTGTGGCGCTGGTTTTTCCGGGGACAGGATCGATGCTGCAATACCAGTTGTAGCGACACTGGCTAAAAAGGAAGGCCCTAAATACCTAATCTTTGAAACCTTAGCTGAAAGAACTTTAGCGTTGGCACAAAAACATCGAAGAAAAGACCCATCCCACGGTTATTCGCCATTTTTAGAGAGTTATATACGACCAATTTTGAAAAAATGTCATGAATCTGGGATTAAAATAGTATCTAATTTTGGCGCAGCCAACCCCAAAGGAGGTGCTATCAAAATAGCTGAAATAGCGAAAGAAACTGGTTGTAAAGATATCAAAATTGCAATCGTAGAAGGAGATGACCTATTGCAAATAATGTCGGGGGCCGATATTCAACATCATCCGACTATTGAAGGGTTAGATATTGGTGATAACGAAGTCCTAGCAGCAAATGCCTATCTTGGCGCCCGGCCGATAGCTGAAGCCCTTCTAAAAGGGGCCGATGTAGTAGTAGTTGGGAGATGCACTGATCCCGCTCTAGTGCTTGGTCCGTTGATAAAAGAGTTCAGTTGGGCCGAGGACGATTGGACCAAATTGGCTGCCGGCACGATGGCCGGTCATCTTTTAGAGTGCGGAGGCCAGGTTACTGGCGCATACTTTGCTGATCCTGGATATAAAGATGTTCCTGATTTAGCTAACGTAGGCTTTCCATTAGCAGAAGTTAAAAGTGATGGAACTTTGATCATAACAAAGGCCGACAACACCGGGGGCCTGGTGTCAGCGCAAACGGTCAAAGAACAGCTCTTATATGAAATTCATGATCCAGAGAACTACTATACCGCTGACGTTATACTGGATATCAGCAAGGTAGAAGTCACGGAGGTTGGTTTAGATCGCGTAGAGGTTTCTGGAGCTAATGGTAAACCAAGGCCTGATACTCTAAAAGCGACAATTAGTATTGACGGAGGATGGATGGGCGAGGCGGAAATGAGTTACGCCGGTCCCAATGCTCTAAAAAGAGCACAACTAGCTATAGATGTATTGAAAAGTAGGTATCGCGATATTGGAACTAATTATCCCATTCGTTTTGACATTCTAGGCACAATGAGCGTGCATTCAGGTGATAATGAAGATATCGTGAGCTCGCATAGCTATCCTAAAGACGGGGATTATAGAATTCGTGTTGCTGCATGTGGCCATGAAAAAGAAGTCATTGAGCGAATTAACCAAGAAGTGCTAAGTTTGTATTGTAGTGGTCCTGCGGCTGGGGGTGGATTTCGTCAGCATCTAACCGACCAAGTTCAAACAGCATCAATATTAGTCGATAGAGAGAAGATTAGACCAAAAGTACACTTTCTAACCGGTGATGTTTAATGAGCAAAAAATTGGAAAACGTAAGACTACATGAAATTGCTCATGCTAGAGCTGGAGACAAAGGAAATCGGTCCAATATAAGTCTAATACCCTATAACCCGGCTAACTATCATTGCTTGTTAGATCAAGTCACGGAGGATCGCGTTTTAGATCTTTTTAAGAAAAAAGGAGCCCGTAAAGTGACACGGTATGAACTGCCTAATCTACCAGCTCTCAATTTTGTTATAGACGATGTGTTAGAGGGAGGTGTCAATAGTGCTTTGAACCTTGACCAGCATGGTAAAACACTATCTTTTTTTCTACTAACATTATTCGTGAAGGTTCCTGCCGACTTATACAAAAATAAAAAAAATTAAAACCGACTATTACTCGGATCAATTCTATTTGCTTTAGAGTAGTGGGCTTATACGTCAGCCGCCTGCGCTTTTTAGTTGTACCCTCAACCAATCTCCAAGCACCTTGGAGAACAACCAAAATACAGGAGAATCCCAATGGCCCGCAAAAAAACAGAGAAGCTAAGTGGTGGCGAGGCCTTGGTACGTTCTCTTATCACAGAGGGTATAGATACTGTTTTTGGATTGCCAGGGATACAGCTCGATCCAATGTTCAATGCCCTTCATGATGCAAGCAATTCTATCTCTGTAATAAACTCCCGACATGAGCAAGGCGTGGCCTATATGGCGTTTGGATACGCCCAATCTACTGGAAAAGTTGGAGCTTATGCCGTAGTACCTGGACCAGGAATTCTTAACACAACTGCTGCTTTATCGACAGCATATGCATGCAATAGTCGCGTACTAGCCATAACAGGGCAGATACCCTCTACCACGATAAACAGAGGGTTTGGAATGTTGCATGAAATCCCTGAACAATTAGAAATAATGAATGCATTAACAAAATATTCAACTCGGATAAATCATCCTACCGAAACACCAACGAAAATTAGTGAAGCCTTTTGGCATTTGCGGAGTGGACGTCCTCGGCCCGTAGGAATTGAGATGCCAATGGACATGATGTGGCACAAATCAGAAGTAGAGTTAGGCATTAAGACACCTGGAGGTCCCCCACCCATTGCAGATCCAGACCTAATCGAAAAAGCAGCAAAGATGCTTGGGCAAGCCAATCAGCCCATGATTTTTGTTGGAGGCGGCGCCTATGACGCATGCGAAGAAGTTAAAATATTGGCTGAAACGCTCCAAGCCCCAGTAGTCTCATATCAAAATGGTCGAGGTGTCTTAGACGAACGTCACTATTTGGCTCATACAAATACAGCAGGCGCCATACTCTGGGACAAGTGCGATGTCGCTATCAGTATTGGCTGTCGCTTGCAAGCGGAACGTATGACGTGGGGTATGGATAATACCATTAAAATTATACACGTAGACATAGATCCAACCGAGATAACTCGGGTTATGAAACCAGATGTGGGGATCGTTGCAGACGCAAGTTCCGCGACCAAACAGATCATCAACTCGCTTACAAAATATAATAATAAGCGGGCCAGCCGAGAAGAAGAGATGCTTAACCTAAAAGGTCAGGCAAATAAATTAATGGAGAAAAAGGCTGGACCACAAATGGCGTGGTTGAGGGCTATCCGAGATGCCCTGCCCGAAAACGGCCTATTCGTTGATGAGTTCACTCAAGTAGGCTACGTATCCCGCGTGGGTTTCCCAGTCTACCATCCCCGTTCGATGGTTACCCCGGGATACCAGGGGACACTCGGATATGGTTACGCCACTGCTCTTGGTGTTAAAGTTGCTCATCCTGATAAACCGGTGGTATCTGTTAATGGAGATGGGGGTTTCATGTACACTATGCCGGAGATTGCAACTGCTGTTCATCACGGTATTAATTTAGTTGCTATTGTTTTTGCTGATGGAGCATTTGGTAACGTTCTTCGGATGCAACGTGAATTGCATGATGGAAAAGTTATTGCTTCGCAATTCACTAATCCTGATTTTGTGCGATTAACGGAGAGTTTTGGAGCATTGGGACTTCGTGCAAAAACTCCAGATGAACTTAGATCCGCTCTAGATCAGGGCTTTTCTGCAAACCGACCTACGGTTATCGAGGTTCCTGTTGACACTTTCCCAGAACCATTTGAATTACTTCGCCCAACTGCTTCCCGATAAAAGAAAGGATCAAGAATGAAACAAACAGCCCTTATTGTCGGAGCTGGATCTGGACTTAGCTCATCATTGACCAATCTTTTGGTGAGAAATGGTTTTAAGGTTTCAATAGCTGCACGCAATACCGATAAACTCTCTAAATTAGCAGAAAAAACCGGCGCAAAAGTATACCGGTGTGATGCTGGTAGCATTGAGGAGGTTCAGTCATTATTTCGAGAGCTAGACAAAAATTCGGGCACACCAAACCTCGTAATATACAATCCCTCAGCTCGAGTTCGAGGAGGAATTATCGAAGTCGACCCTCTGGAGACACAAAAGGCATTAAATATAACATGTTTTGGCGCTTTTCTTGTCGCTCAGGAAGCTGCGAAGAGAATGGTTGAAAGAGGAAATGGAAGTATATTTTTTACAGGTGCCTCAGCCAGTGTTAAAGGATATGCACACTCTTCTGTATTTGCCATGGGGAAATTTGGCCTGAGAGGGCTAGCTCAATCTTTAGCTCGAGAACTGCATCCAAAAAATATACATATTGGCCATTTCATTATAGATGGGGGAATAAAGGCAGACCACCGACCAGAGAGACATGACCCAGGGGACGATAGTATGTTAGATCCAGAATCAATAGCGGAAACCTATCTTCAGTTCCATCGGCAACATCGAAGCTCATGGGGTTGGGAAATTGAACTAAGGCCATGGGTTGAAACGTTCTAAGTAAATAATTCAAAATAAAAAAACGATTAATTAGGCTTAAACTAGAAAATGCTTTAAACGCCTCCTATGTCCGATTTAAGTACACCACTAAACCTAATTTTTTTTGATCGCCGATTTTATGACATCTTCTAAATTTTCTGTAATTATTGCAACAATACTTGCCTTTTTAGTAGCCGGATGGCTACTCTCAGGTCAGATTTTTGATGCGACTAGCACTACTGAGCCGGTGCCAGGATTTCAACGGCCGGTTTCGTCTACGACAGTTGCTAGGGTACAGACCCGAAAAATTAAAGCCCAAACATACATTCCAAGTATCTTTGTAACGGGTCAAACTGAAAGCTCGCGCGCAATAACCATCCGCACTCAAATCACCGGAAAAATTTCAAAAACGATAGTAAATGCAGGAGATAGTGTAAGTAAAGGAGATGTCATTGCTCAACTTAATCCAGAAGATTTACCAATTCGCTTAAAAGAAGCTGAAGCACGGGTCAAACAAAGAAAAATAGAATTTTCCGCTGCCAAAAAATTATCCATAAAGGGGTTCAAGACGGAGACAAAATTTGCCGCGGCTTTTGCAGATCTACAATCAGCAAAAGCTCATGCAAAACGAGTAAAGATTGATTATGAAAATACTATTATCCGTGCTCCATTCAGTGGTATTTTAAGTGAGCGTTTAGTTGAGAATGGTGATGTTTTAAAAAGATACGATCCTATCGCAGAATTGATCGATTTAGACCCGCTTATAATTACAGCCTATGTCTCAGAAAAAGACTATTTGAAAATCGTTAAAGGCCAATCAGCAAAAGCTAAGCTGAGAAGTGGGAGAGAAATAGAGGGACAGATAAGATTCATAAGTCCTGTGGCCCAAAAGAACACGCGAACTTTTAAGATAGAACTCGAGACAAAAAACTTCAAAGTAAGAATTGCCGAAGGAATTACAACAAAATTAATAATTCCTATGCCTCCCATTTTTGCACATCAATTACCTGCCTCACTATTTTCATTAAATAAGGATGGTCTTTTAGGAGTTAAAATAGTTAATGCAGAAAATAAGGTAAAATTTATCCCTATTAATATTGTTGGGGACTCTGATGAAAAAGTATTCGTAACAGGGTTACCTGACACCTGTGAGGTGATCGTTGTCGGCCAAGGGTTCGTTATGGACAACGAAATCGTCAAAACGATTTCAGAAGCCCAATTATCGGATAGCCAACAATGAAAATGATTATTGACTCAGCACTGTCAAGATCTCGAGCGACACTCTTGGCTTTACTAGTGATACTTATCGCTGGCGGGATAGCTTATGTCGATATTCCAAAGGAAGCAGATCCTGATATTGATATTCCATTGATATACATTCTTCTCAAACACGATGGGATTTCTCCAGAAGACAGTGAACGATTGTTATTACAACCAGTAGAAAGCTCACTGCGAAGTATAGAAGGTGTAAAGGAGGTTCGCAGTTCCGCGTATGAGAGTGGTGCAAGCATTGTCCTTGAATTCGATGCAGGATTTGATGCAGAAAAAGCAATAACTGATGTGCGCGAAAAAGTTGACTTGGCAAAAACCAGTCTCCCATCTGAGACAAAAGAGCCAAAAATAAAAGAGATAAATTTTAGTTTGTTTCCTGTTTTAGTTGTAACTCTTTCCGGCAATATTCCTGAACGTACCTTACTTGCATTGGCTCGAAGTCTTCGCGATGAAATTGGGAGCATAAATACCGTGTTAGACGCCAAGCTCACAGGAAATCGCAAAGAACTAATTGAAGTTATAATAGATCCGACACTTTTGGAAAGTTATGACTTAGACTCAATAACGATACTTCAAATAATCGCCCGCTCAAATTTACTGGTGACGGCAGGAACACTGGATGCAGGGAATGGCAGCTTTCCTATAAAAGTCCCAGGTCTTTATGAAAATATCTCAGATATTTTGACTCAACCTATAAAAGTTCATGATGGTGCTGTAGTGACTATCGGAGATGTAGCCAATGTAAAACGAACTTTTAAAGATAGAGATTCGATAGCTCGGTTATCTGGCGAGCCCTCCATAGGACTGGAAATCTCAAAACGAAGTGGCGAGAATATAATCGACACAATTCAAAGCGTACGAGAAAAGGTTTTCCAACAAAGCCAACATTGGCCTAACGAGATAAAAGTAACTTTTTCCCAAGATCGTTCCGTACATATTCATCGTATGTTAAAAGATCTTCAGAATAATGTTATAAGTGCAATATTGTTAGTAATGATCATAATTGTAGGTGCACTCGGTTGGCGATCAGGGCTACTTGTGGGCATAGCCATCCCTGGCTCCTTCTTACTGGGAATTTTAGTGCTAGCAACGTTAGGGTTTTCAATAAATATAGTAGTACTTTTCAGTTTAATTTTATCTGTTGGTATGTTGGTGGATGGGGCAATTGTAGTCACAGAATTTGCTGATCGCCAGATGACCAATGGCCTTCCTAAAGAAGATGCTTATCGAGTGGCAGCTAATCGAATGGCCGGCCCCATAATAGCTTCGACAGCTACTACACTGGCCGCATTCATGCCGTTGATATTTTGGCCTGGTATGGTTGGAGAATTCATGAAATTTCTCCCGATAACTTTAATAGCAATATTGACCGCGTCACTTCTTATGGCCTTAGTTTTTATACCTACCCTTGGTTCTAAAATTGGGAAACCCAATACTTTAATCGCTGTGCGAGGCGCCACGGCAACAGGCAGTTTACCGGGAAGTATAGGTAGGTCAGATCGGTTCACAGGGTTTTATCTTCAAATACTAGAACTGGCATTAAAAAGCCCTGCAAAAATAATATTACTCGCTTTATTTACGTTAGTTGCAGTTCAATACACATACATTACAAAAGGTAATGGAGTTCAGTTCTTTCCAGATATCGAACCCGATACCGCGAAGATATATATACATGCACGTGGAAACCTATCTACAGAGGAAAAAGCAGCATTAGTTTACCATATTGAAAGAGAAGTATTAAAAATCGACGAATTTAAATCCATCTACACATTCGTTGGCAAGCTTCAGGGTGGAGGGCAGAATATACCAAAGGACGTCATAGGAACTATACAACTAGAGTTTAAAGATTGGGCTAAACGAAGGCCAGCGGAGGTTATTTTAGCGGAAATCAAAAGTCAGGCTAGTAAATATGCTGGAATACTAGTTACGTTCGTAGAATTACAAAAAGGCCCCCCAACAGGAAAACCGATAAAATTATTAATTAAATCTAATAATGTAGCAGATTTAAATAACGCTACAGAAACTATAAGGAACCATCTAGATAAGATTGAAGGACTTGTGAATATTGATGATGATAGAGATTTGCCAGGAATTGAGTGGCAGCTAAAGGTAGATCGGGCAGAAGCAGCAAAGTTTGAAGTCGATGTAGCACTAATTGGTAATTATGTGCAACTTATTACCAAAGGCCTAAAAGTGACTGATTACAGGACAACCGATAGCGATGAAGAAATTGATGTTGTTATCCGATACCCACAGAATCATAGAAAACTTAATCAATATGAGCGAATACAAATAAAAACTAAAAAAGGCCTAATCCCTATTGATAATTTTATAACGTGGTCTCCAAAGTCTAAAGTTGGTGTAATTAAACGAGTGCAATCGATAAAAACGAAGACGATTACGGCAGATGTCGCCCCAGGAATTCTAGCAGACTCAAAAGCCCAAGAGCTTAAGGCATGGCTTAAAGCTTCAGGTCTTCCTGACTCAGTTAAGATTCAATTCAAAGGAGAAGATGCCGAACAAAAACAAGCTAGAGGTTTTCTTATAAAAGCGTTCACAGTAGCCATATTTATTATGGGTATAATATTAGTCACACAGTTCAATAGTTTTTATAGTGCCTTTTTAATATTATCAGCTGTCATAATGTCGACTGCCGGCGTCTTCCTTGGTTTACTTTTTACTGGAGAGCCATTCGGTATCGTCATGTCAGGAGTTGGCGTTATCGCTCTGGCCGGTATCGTTGTTAACAATAATATTGTTTTAATAGATACCTTTGATTATTTAAAACATACGTCTAAAAGTGTTCAAGATGCAATTCTTCTGGCCGGCGCTCAACGTTTACGACCAGTATTGCTAACAACTATCACGACGGTATTAGGACTTCTGCCAATGGTTTTTCAAACTAATATTGATTTTGTAACTAGAGAAATCACCATAGGTGCTCCATCAACCCAATGGTGGGTTTCGCTATCGACAACCATTGTGTTTGGTCTCAGTTTTGCGACAGTTTTGACTTTACTAGTTACACCCTGTGCATTGATGTTGCGATCAAATCTAAAAGATTGGTATGAGGTCCAATTTCTTAAAATAAAAAAACAACCCAAGTAGAACAAGTGCTTTCTCAGTTTAGATACTTATGCAGAAATTTTTCGGTTATTCTTCTAATGCTCCAATTTGTGCGCGTAAATTTAATTTTCTATATGATAAAAAACTAAGCGGTATTGAAAAAAAATAAGCCATTATCAGCATGGCCAACGCGATCCAGGTTTCAGTCAATACACACGCAATAAATAATCCCGCGATAACGAAAAGAGGGATGACTAGTTTCCTTGGAAGCTTGCTTCCCTTGAAAGAAAAAGTTGGAATACTACTTACCATCATTAATCCAATAAAAACTAACCACCCTGAAATCAAGTAAGGTTGTTTTATAGCATCTAAATCCAATTCAAAACTCACTATCACAGGCAAGCAAGCAAGTCCGGCCGCAGCAGGAGCAGGAACACCTGAGAAAAATCTGGCCGAAAACGATGGTGGATTAGGGTCTTCAAGTTGGGTGTTAAACCTGGCCAGGCGCAGAGCCATACAGGTTGAAAAGAAAAGAACACTTGCCCAACCAATCCCTTGGATACTTTGTGTAGTCCAAAAAAATAATATCAGAGCTGGTGCTACCCCAAAGCTTATAAAGTCCGATAGCGAATCTAGTTCTGCACCAAACTTACTCTGCCCCTTTAATAATCTCGCCATTCGCCCGTCAAGGGTATCTAAGATAGCCGCTAAAGCAATAGCTCCGATAGCAAACTCCCATCTCTCCTGCAGTGCAAACCTTATACCTGTAAGCCCAGAGCATAGGGCCATCACCGTAATTAAATTAGGGATTATGATGCTAATCGGCATCATTTTAATACGACTTCGTCGAGGTATTTTATCCATCAAATTACCCATTCTAGTAAGCCGTTAACGAACTTCGCCAGATCTAGCCGGTTCATCTGATTTCAAGTCGGCAATTATCGTCTCGCCCGAAATACACTTTTGACCAATAACAACTTGTGATACTGCGCTCGGAGGAAGATAGACATCGACACGACTTCCAAACCTAATCAATCCAAATCGCTCACCAGCAAGAACTGTTTGGTCATCTTCCAGATAACAAATAATTCGTCGGGCTACTAATCCAGCAATCTGGACAGCACCTACAAACGCTCCAGAGTCCAGATCAATTCGGATCATTTGCCTTTCATTTTCCTCACTAGCTTTATCAAACGAGGCATTGAGAAATTGACCTGGAACATAAACCAGTCGTCCAATTCGACCATCGCATGGGATCCGATTAACGTGGCAATCAAATACATTCATAAATACACTAACTCGAACTACTGGCTCTGTTCCCATATCTAACTCTTTGGGGGGAGCAACCTCAGCTATCATTTGGACGATGCCATCGGCAGGTGAGATTAGCAAACCTTCGCGTTCCGGCGTTACTCGGTCTGGGTTTCGAAAAAAATAAATACACCAGAGGGTTAGAACCAACCCTACCCAACCCAAAGGGGCATAAACAAAATATAGAACCAACGACACAAGACTAAAAATTGCGATAAACGGCCATCCCTCACGCGCAATTGGGACAACTACATTATTAAGTAGAGAATCTTTTGTCATTTAATTTATTACTCAACTTTCAATAGTTTAGGCAGTTTAAAAATTTGTCCTGGATAAATTAAGTTAGGATCACCAATTTGATTTGCATTTGCCTCATAGATCTCAGTGTATCGAAATCCGCTACCGTAAACCCTTGCGGCTATCCGCCAGAGACTATTTCCAGGTTGGATAACCACGCTATTTTTTTCTTTCTTAGCATCAATAACGGGCACTCTTACAAAAGGCAACTTTATCCTATCCAGGACTGTTCCTGACGAACTCACTTGGTCTACTCGTATTATATATTTTCCAGGTTTTAAGTTATCTTTAAGTTTTAGATCCCAAGCACCATTACTATCTGCCGTTACTACTCCTACCAGTAAATTATCAATATATACCTGCAAAATTGAATTTTCCTGAGAAAATCCACTAAAGATAACCATTCCGCTATCATTGTAGTCGACCATCTTTAATATAAGAGCTGGCTTCTCAATTTTGCTTTCCTTATTATTAGTTACTCTTCCTATTTTAATATCACTTACAATTTCTGGCTTGTTAGTAACAGGCATCTGAATCAAACGTGATGCAATATTTTTTGCCTCATTTCTTGGAACAACCATAGCCAAAGGTGTGTTATCAACCTTACCCTCCAAGCCTGCGATATTTTTTCCTATCGCCGGAATAACTAAAACAACGGCATTTTCTGATTCTATAACTTTTGTTGGATTGGTTATATCTCTTAGTATTAAAATTCGACTTCCAGGCGCCAACCGCGTTTTTGGGATAAACACCCATTCACCTCTATCGTCCGCCTCCACTATACCTATAGATACATCTCCATCTAATATCTCTATGGTTGCGCCATTTGCACCCTTTCCCGCAATTACCATATTACCTTCAGGATCTACTCGAACTAAATCAAACGATGGCTTCCCAATACCTTGTTCAACAATCACTGTCCCATTGATAGTTGTCTTTCCGTTCTTTGGTTTCTGGTCTATACTTTTATTTATTTCTTTGGGTGGTGGCATCAGTTGTTTTTCTTGTTTCAACACTAATGCTTCAGACGTTTGCTGTTCTATCGGATCTTTATCGTTACTGTAATTAAGTACAAACGCTATAATCACAACAATGGCGCCGATGACACCAATAGCTATGGGGCGAGAAATCATACAAAAATGCTCCTAAAGCTTTTTTCGATTTTAAGCTTGAAGTGACAACTAAGCAATGGCACTAAATATCACAGAAAATGAATTAACCAAAAGCTAATAAAAATTGAATGAGAAATAAATGAAAAACAAGCTATCAGTCTGTGTCTTTTGTGGATCATCTAGTGGTTTAAATTCTGATTATGCTAAAGCGGCTAAGGAATTGGGGGCTCATCTAGCACGCGAACAGATCAATGTAATTTACGGGGGCGGAAGCACGGGATTAATGGGACAGCTTGCTGACGCCACATTAGACGGAGGAGGCAATGTCATTGGTATCATACCTGAGTTTCTGCAAGCCGCTGAGGTCGGTCATTCTAAGCTAACAGAACTGATCGTCACAAAAGATATGCATGAGCGAAAAAGATTGATGTATGATAAGGCCGATTTGTTTATTTCGTTACCTGGTGGGACAGGAACCTTTGATGAAACAATCGAAACAATGACCTGGTCCCAACTTAGTGTTTTTAAGAAACAAATCATTTTAGTAAATATCGCCGATTATTGGCGCCCGTTTTTAACATTAATATCTCATGGTATAAAGGAAGGGTTCATTCATAAAAAAAATAAAAGTTTGCTTACTGTCGTTGAAACACCAGCCCAAGTTTTAGATATAATAAAACAATATTAACCAGTAAACTAACTAGAAAGCCCCTTGATTGCTAAAATCAAATAAATTTTATAAAAAAGAGACGTATTTTATTTTTTAAACAACATAAGAATGATTGTAGAGAATATTTAAATAAATAATGCTGTAACTAGGTTTACAGAAAACACATGACACAGCATAAGAACAGATAACGGTTACTGTTTTGAATATCTGTATCTTTTGATTAAGTTATGATTACTTTGAACCACACATTTTAATAAAGAGGCGTGAATGATCGATCTAATGTCAATTGCACAAACCGAAGCTAAGGGGGGCGATCTATTTGGTGCGCTTCAAGCACTTTATCAACCAACGGATGTCCGACCCGATGGGCATCCAGATGCTGTTGTTTGGAAAGGTGGTAACTTTGATGGAAATATTAAGCCAGTAGCACACTCGTTAACCGATGCCTATGCTCTCATAGGCACAATAGCGGCAGCAGACGTTTTAGGCTTGCCGTTTTATGCAGTACCAATGTGGTCACAATATCGTCATGACACTCAACTCGACTGCTTAAGCTGGTTTGGAAACATGCCTTGTACTTCGATTAAATGGTCAACAGCGGGCGATGCTTATGTAAATGATGGCCAGGGCGGCCGGGTGGTAGTAATGGGTAAATCGGGGAATGCGCCATTACGCACACAAGCTGGAGTGTATTGCAATGTGAGACCATATGGTCCTATTACCGCTGTTCGCTGTATGCCATGTTTGCCATATTCTCAAAACAAGTCAAAATTTAGTGTGGATCCTGAAACCGGACTTATCCACTCTGAAATGAACTCTCCTGGAATTCAAATGGCTTACGCCAATCGGCTATTTCTCAAAATGGTTAACGACACCGGGAAGATAGGTCGTGTAGCTATGAAACCAACTCAGGCCATGGAAGATGGAATCAATGCAGGCCTGCATGCCTGGTTACTGGAAGGAACAAAATTCAAGGTAGGCCGAAAATATGCTGTAGATCCATTTGAAGAACATAGAGAAAATATTGAAAAAATTATTGCACTGTTACCTTCGGACTTCAAAGATGGAATGGAAAACTGGGGGGGGCAAATTGAGCAACATATAGCAGATACTAATTATGGACTACTACTGTGGGATCTCATTGAACAACGTGACTGTATCGTGCTAGCAACAGATCTCGATGGTGATAGATTAACAGACTTAATGGCAGATGTATCTGATCCACTGCGTGACTTTGGGAAAAAGATAGCGAAACACCTTGGACATGACGTAGATATGTCCAAAATATGGTCAGATATGGGGTACACGACTGGAAATGGCCGTGATATGACGTCCGTGATGCATCGCACGAGCGGTCCAGCTATTCACGAACAAACTCTCGGCTCTGCAGATGCAATGTTACTTCGTTTGTTAGATGGGGATGAATCTATGGGAGGCACAAAACAACCCTACGACCCCAGAATTCATTTCGTCCTAATCCGGGATGCTTATCTTGATGCTAATCAGGGTAATGAGGAAATACGAACCTGGTTGGATGATGTACTTAACAAATTTGATTCTATATATGGGCAATCCAGACCAGGCTTTATTGAGGGTTACAAAGCTCTGAAGCAAACAATAACTCCATGGGGCTCATAATAGAAAAATATTTAAAACAAGATTGATATATTCCAAACAGTCAATAGAAATTGATTGTTTGGAATAGCAGGTTTAATATTTTTCCAATATTGTCTATTTTCTATGCGCACGCACAAAAATTGTGGTTTTTTGAATCAGAACCTCACTTAGCCCTTATAGGAAATTTGGAATGGCTGATCCCAAAATAGCTTTCTTAGCGTCGTCTACAAAACAAGCGGTAGCTGCAAAAAAAGCGTTAGAAAAATTGTATGACAGTGTAAATATAGAGAATGCTGATATAGTCATCGTACTCGGCGGCGATGGAATGATGTTAGATGCATTGCGCAGTCATATTGATAAGCCTGTAAAAGTATTTGGGATGAACAGAGGCACAATAGGCTTTTTGATGAATGAGTTCTCGAAAGAAAATTTAATTGAGCGGCTAAACTCAGCTACGTTAGTTACGTTGCACCCACTACGAATGCAGGTTGAGAAAAGTGATGGATCCATCGAAGAAGCAATAGCAATTAATGAGGTCTCCTTAATAAGACAAACCTCACAAACAGCAAAAATAAAGATAACCATCGATGACACTATCCGTATGGAAGAATTGTTATGCGACGGAATATTAGTTTCCACTCCAGCAGGTAGTACTGCTTATAACCTGTCCGCACATGGACCCATTGTGCCGTTAGGTGCGGGGATCCTAGCAATGACGCCCATAAGTGCATTTAGACCAAGGCGATGGAGAGGAGCACTGCTGGAACACAATGCGACAATAAAAATCGAAGCGCTAGAGACAAGAAAACGTCCTGTAAGTGCATCAGCTGACTCTACAGAGGTGCGTGATATAAAATCGGTGATCATCACAGAAGATCGAAATATAAAACTAAATATTTTATATGACCCTGATCATAACCTCGACGAACGTGTATTAAAAGAGCAATTTTCTCCTTGATAATTGTCCATATTCAGCTCTCAATATGTTACCTATAGCTCACTTTAAACTCACTTAAGACCGGATTAAATGGATGAGTGATAAACCAGACGATAGTAAAAAATCTTCACTAGAGAATTTTATACCTCCATCACGCGAAAATGATATTAGCATTGATGATAATGCTTTATTTATGAAAGAGCGATATAAGAAACATCAGAAATACCTTAGGGCGGCTCTAAACACTCAAAAGAAAATAGAAAAAATAAGCCAGGATGAAACATTAATAGAAGCGGCTAAAACTATAAAGAATGATAACTCTAAATAATAATTAAACCCTCGTTCATTTAATTTCATTACGAGGAATTAATAAGCTTATGCCTGCGATTATAAAAAAACTATTTCACAATTTAGTTTTACCATTTTTCTAACTATTTAAATGGCAAGCAGAAAAGCGTTTGTGTGCAATCTCACGCAAAACAGGAATTTCTTCACGGCACCTAGTGGATGCCTGGGGGCAACGTGGATGAAAATGACATCCAGAAGGGGGATCAATCGGGGATGGGATTTCTCCTTTCACCGGAGCAAACTTCCTTTGGCGGGTTTCTAATCTTGGCACTTCGGCTAACAAAGCTTGTGTGTATGGGTGATTTGGATCAGCAAAAAGTTCTGAAGTTGGTGCTATCTCAACCACACGACCAAGATACATTATAACAACTCTATCGCTTAAATGCTCGACAACTCCTAAATCGTGACTGATAAATAGATATGTAAGGTTGAGCTCCTCCCGTAACCGCATAAAAAGATTGAGAACTTGTGCTTGAATAGAAACATCAAGGGCAGCCACGGACTCGTCACAAACAAGAAAGTCCGGCTGCACAGCCAACGCTCGTGCAATACCTATCCTTTGACGCTGACCCCCAGAAAATTGATGTGGATAACGTCGCGCATAACTTGGATCCAATCCAACTCTAAGCATTATCTCTTCTACGTAATCTGTAATATCTTTACTGTCGACCACTCCGTGAACAACTGGAGCTTCTCCAATAATATCCTGAACACGCATCCTAGGGTTTAGAGAACTCATTGGATCTTGAAATATCATCTGGATTTTAAGCGCTGCGGCTTGAGCATCCTGACCTGTCAAACTATCTACTTCTTTACCTCGAAACAGAATCTTTCCATCACTAGGCTCATGGACACCAGCCACTACTCTACCAAGGGTAGATTTTCCACAACCGGACTCTCCAACTAGACCAACAACCTCTCCATCCTGGATCTCCAAAGAAACTTTATCAACGGCATATACAACTTCTTCGCGGACATCTGCCCCAAAACGTTGCGCAATTCTACCTGCGAAGGTCTAGAGATTTGACGAAGCGTTTCGAGATTTCACTGATGGTTACTATCGATTGTTTTTGACTATTAGGATCCATAGAATTAATCCTTCAGTTTTGCACTTACGATTGCGTCTAATGGATTATGACAACGTAGTTGCCTTCCTTTATCCAGCATCGAAATATTTGGTATGATTCCACAATCGTCAGTCACTTGGGGACAACGAGGACCAAAGGAGCAACCTTTAGGTAATTTTAGTAATGACGGTGCCATGCCTGGAATTTGCGCCAATGGAACTCCCCGTTTATTTCTGCTTGGAACAGAACTAATTAAACCATGGGTATAAGGATGCCTTGGGTTATCTAAAACTGAATTTACGCTTCCCTGTTCTACAATCCTACCTGCATACATCACACAAATATCGTCAGCTAATCCTGCTACAACCGATAAATCGTGTGTTATCCAGATTAATGCGGTGCCAGTCTGTGAGCATAATTTTTGAACTTCATATAGGATCTGTCCCTGTATTGTGACATCTAATGCGGTAGTGGGTTCGTCAGCTACTATAAGATCGGGCTTATTTAATAATGCAATGGCAATAGCTACTCGCTGTCTCATTCCGCCAGAAAATTGATGCGGGTAGGCTCGCAAACGTTCATCAGGAGAGGCAATACCTACTTGTCCCAATACATCTCTTGCCCGTTGTCGTGCATCACCTTTTGAAATCTTTTCGTGGGCCTGTATGGCTTCGATCATTTGAGTATCAATACGTAATACAGGATTTAAGGTCATCATTGGATCTTGGAATATCATCGAAATATTCAGCCCGCGTAATTCACGCATCCTACCCATTGATGCCGAAACAAGGTTTTCGCCTCGATAAAGTATCTCACCGCTCACTATCCTTCCAGGTTCATCTACTAAGCCCAGTATAGAAAAGCCAGTCACCGTCTTACCAGAACCAGATTCGCCAACCAGCCCTAGAACCTTACCTCTCCCAACCGAAAAGCTTACGCCATCTACAGCTCTAGCAATACCGCCTTTTGTGAAAAAATAGGTCTTAAGATCCTTGACCTCTAGTGTGGGGGGTTCAGAAAGAGACATTAAAATTACCTATTTTTGCAGCCTTGGGTTCAGTACATCGCGTAAACGGTCACCAACAAGATTAATACTCACAATCGTTATCAGTAGAGCAATTCCTGGGTATACACTGATCCAATACTTCCCACTCAAAATATATTCAAACCCATTAGAAATTAGACGGCCAAGGGAGGGTTCAGTTTGAGGCATACCGAGACCAAGAAATGAAAGTGTAGCCTCTAACGATATAGCGTGTGCAATCTGCATTGTTCCAACGACGATCATAGGGGCTAAACAATTTGGAAGTAAATGGCGAAACATTATGCGGTTCTTCGATAACCCCAGGCAAACAGCTGATTCTATATATTCTCGTCTTCGCTCTACTAAAGCTGTTCCCCTAATAGTTCTCGCGTAATAGGCCCATTGAACAACAACTAGCGCTATTATTGTTTTATCGACACCCTTTCCAAGCGTCACAAGCAAAACTAGAGCGACAAGTATCGCTGGAAAACTCAGCTGAATATCTACAATACGCATGAAAATAGTATCAATTGTTCCGCCTGCATAAGCTGAAAGTAAGCCAAAACTGATACCAATCAGCATTGCAATAATACC
>CAXYEO010000016.1:0-30537 GCA_964276085.1 uncultured Thalassobaculaceae bacterium
AATAATCAAAACAGGCCCATTGAACCCAGCTTCACTTAATCTTTCACCCAATTTCCGCAAATACTTCTCCACGACTGGTCGCACATAGGCATTAACAACGGTTGTTGAGACCCGCTCATATTCCTTAATTTCTGGAAATACCTCAGACGACAAAGAAACGGAAACACCTGGAAGCTTTGCTTCAATCCTCTCACGGGTTTCTTTTTCATGACTTGCGTCTTTATAAGAATGAAGATAACAAACAGCTACCGAAGTTACTTCGGCGCCGCGCAATTTTTCAATGGCGGCGTCCAACGAAGCGGCATTTAACTTGCGATGCACTGTCCCATCTGCCCGCATTCGTTCATTGACGCCAAGACGTAAATACCTAGGAACAAGTGTTTCCGGCGGGGGTAGCCGCATATTATAACGATCGTCCTTTAAGCCCTCTCGCATTTCTAAAACATCGCGATGTCCCAAGGTTGTCAACAACCCTATCTTAGCGCCTTTACGCTCTAAAAGAGCATTAGTAGCAACCGTAGTGCCGTGAACAATCCTTTCAGTTTTCGCAAGTAAGGAGGCACTATCTGTCTGCAACTCAAACGATAATCTTGCTATCGCATCCATCACTCCAATCGAAGGGTCTGCCGGAGTGCTAGGAGCCTTGGAAAATAGGACTGTCCCTTCATCAGCAACGGCGACAATATCAGTGAAAGTGCCACCGACGTCGATACCTATTGTATATTTTTCCTCTGTCACAGTGCTGTTTCTCCAGTCTAACAATTGACTAATTTCTTTTCTTTATTCTTTATATTTCTATGTTAAACAGCAAACTTATTTTTAAACAGTCATACTATTTCTAACAATAGCGAGCGAAAAGCACACTACTCCTCTAAGTAATACTTTTATTACAAACTAGTAATTGTGTTAAGCAATCTTTTAGAATTCACAAGTATCAAATTGCAGAAAATATTTTCGATTCAATGGAGTTTTTTACATGACAACGCCCTTTATCTTCAATTCGACCCCATCAATACGCTTTGGTGACGGGCTACTTAACGAGATTGGGCCGATCCTCTCTGCAGATGGCCACCATAACGCCTTTGTCGTAACCGATTCAGGCATGATAGGGACTGGTATTGTATCCAAACTTGTAGCCAGTCTCGAAGGAGCCGGTATAAAAACAGGAGTTTATAGTGATGTAGTTGCAGATCCACCAGAACGGGTCGTCCATGCCGCCGTTGATTCTGCGCGTGTTGCTAAAGCCGAAGTTATTGTAGGTATTGGCGGGGGCTCGTCATTGGATGTTGCCAAGCTGGTGGCATTATTGGTTCCGGGCCATCAGGCATTGCGGGATGCCTATGGTGTTGGTAATGCTGTCGGTCCCCGCCTGCCATTGCTGTTAGTACCAACAACAGCGGGGACTGGGTCGGAGGTAACCCCAATCTCAATCATTACTACCGGTAAAAGTGAAAAGATGGGCGTGGTATCACCATTAATCCTTCCTGATATAGCGCTTCTGGATCCGACGCTGACAGTCTCAGTGCCAGCACATGTAACAGCGGCCACTGGTATCGATGCCATGGTCCATGCGATCGAGGCCTACACATCAACCTCGGCCAATAATAATCCGATTTCACGTCAACTCGCTTTGCAGGCACTTGGCCTCCTTGGCAAAGCAGTCGAAGTTGCGGTGCATGATGGGAATAATCAGCAAGCACGCGCCGATATGATGCTTGGATCGATGCTAGCAGGACAAGCCTTTGCCAATTCGCCTGTTGCTGCCATACATGCATTAGCTTATCCAATCGGCGGTCATTTCAAGATACCCCATGGTCTATCAAACGCACTAGTGTTAGCGCATGTGTTACGTTTTAACTCGACAGTCGCACCCGTGCCTTATGCGAAAATCGCTCCTTATGTGTTTCCTAAGCTTGCTGATATGGGAGCTCAAGAAGCGGCTGCGGCGTTTGCCGAGGAGATGGCAGCTCTTGCTGCACGCTGTGGATTAGAGGCGAGGTTGCGCGATGTTGGTATCCCTGCCGATGCGCTGGATCTATTAGCGCAAGATGCGATGAACCAAACCCGCCTTCTGGTTAACAATCCACGCCCTGTTAATGAGACCGATGCACGCGCCATTTACCAGGCGGCATGGTAGACCCCCTATGACTTAGCAAGCCATTAAGCTATATGTTTTTTGAAAAGCTTATAATGATCTTATCAGTTTTTGGACATGTCTGCGCAATAAGAAAGTAAAATAGCGAGCACAAAGCATGATAACGGTTAAAGATTAAGATGCTGTATCGTTTGAGTAAAAAAAGAAAGATGAGAGTGTAAGGACGACTAACATTATCACTAGTGTTCAATTCATTTTTTAAACGTAGCATTCGGTTTTAGGGGGATAATTAATAACAAAGCGTCCAGAACAAAGTGGTAATTTACTAAAACAATAAGATAGTTAACTGGACATTCTCTGCATAAAGAAATACGGGGAACACCTTTTCGTCGTATTTGGAATTAAAAATCTAACGATGAGTGCTCCCCAGAACCAGGAGAGATTAAGAGTTAAAGCATTTTTGGAAACTTTTACTCATGTCTTTAAGAAGATTCAAATAAAGATCTGGTCCATCCTGAATATTTGAGCCTAGAGGATCAACTAAAGCCGTGTTTATTTTTGTTCCTTTTATGACTGTCCGAACCAAACGGTCCGAAAACTGAGGTTCGCTAAAAACACATGATGCTCCGGTTTCATTAAGTTTTGAACGGATCTCTCTGATACGTTTAGGTGATGGAAAGTCATGGGGATCGAGCATTATAGACCCAACTCCGCTGAGCCCATAATGCTTTTCGAAATATTGGTATGCATCATGGAATACAATAAATGGATATTTTTTTGAAGTCGATAATGCTGCGGTGACTTCAGAGTCTAAAGCCATAATTTTTCTGACGTAATTACGGGCATTCGCTTTGTAGGCGTCTCTGTTTTCAGGATAGACATCGCTCAACACTCGCGTAATTGCTTTAACCATTTTGACAGCATTAGTTGGGTCTAGCCATACGTGCATATCGCCGCCAGCATGGTCGTCATGCTCCTCACCTCCATGATTTGAATGGTCGTGACCTTCGTGCTTATCTTCTTCCCAAACACCGCCTTTTCTATAAGGAAGCAGTTTCAAACGGGCCTTTTCGACGACAGGTGTTTTGACCACCTCGCCGGGGATAGACTGAAAAGCTTTTTCTAAGAAAGTCTCAAAACTGTCTCCAATATAAAACACAATCCTAGCATTATTTAATAATTTAACCTGAGAGGGCTTGAATTTGAAACCGTGTGGGGAAGTATTTCCACTCACTAGTAGATGAGTTTTACCAGTATTTCCGACGACACCACTAACCAAAGAATGCAATGGCTTTATGGTTACCACTACTCCCTTGGTTTCTACAGCGCGCGCCGTTGGGGCGGAAATCAGAACGGCAATAACCACCAGGGCTAGATGTTTAAGCTTCATAATAACTCCTAAAAAAACATTTTCTTTTAAAGGCTATAAATGTTATGTTATAACATCACAACAAAAATTTACCACTTTCACATACTAAATAAAAAGAGATGAACAATGTTGAAGAAATTAATACCAATTCCTATGCTAGCGTTACTGAGTTCCCCTGTCTATGCGGCAGGCGGGCACGATCACGGCGATCATTCAAAAGGTGATAAACGATTTTACAGCCATCTCGATGTTAAGGTCCATTTTGATCGGATAGTTGACGCAGAAGAGGCCAATGAGGAGTTTGATGAATCTTATACGCACTCCCATATGGAACTTGGAGTACGTTTAAACCGAAAATTTTCAATCAATGCAAATGTAAAAATTGAAGGGGAACCAGCCGGTCACCACCATGGGCATGGTGCAGAGGAGGAAGAAGAGCGTCACGAGGAGGAGGAAGAAGAACATCACGATGAGGAAGTAGCTCAAACCGATAAAGTCTTCGACGATCACCCCTTTCTCGTTGAACAACTAACAATTAACTTTGATGAAGAGCATTATGCATTATATGCTGGTAAGTTTAATCCGGTTGTAGGATTTGATTATCATAATTTTCCAGGCATTTTTGGCTATCAGATAATTGAAAGCTATGTAATTCGTGAGCGTATTGGTTTTGGCGCAAAGCTGATGCACGATGCAGGTGATGGCGGTAAGCACACCCTCAACGCCAGTACATTTTTTGCAGACACGACCGCCCTGAGCGATTCATTACTTCATGAACGAGGCAGTACAAGTAAAGAAGACGGTGGCTTATCAAACACAGAAGACTTTCGATCTTTTTCTGTGTCAATCTCGGGCTCCGATTTTTATTCACTGGATAATAACTTTGCCGAAGGTTTCTCCTATGGTTTGGGTTATGCAAAACAAGCGGCAGGAACCGGAAACGAAGAAGACGAAATTCGTTACTCAGGTTCATTTGGGTATGAGCAGAAACTCTCTAAGGATGTTGAAGCCAAATTTATCGCAGAGCATATGGCAATAGAGCATTTCGGTGGAGAGGCAGCCCATGACAGAAGCTACACAACGGTAGGGTTAGGTTTTGATTATAAAAGGTGGAACTTGGGTACCACTTATACTCATATAAATAATGACGCAGATGAGGCTGATGAGAACCATGACGGTCATATCTATCAAGTCTCCATTGGATATACATTTTCTAATGGCCTAGGTTTAAGCGTCGGTTATAAACGAGCTGACGAAGACAATGAAGAGAGTGATCGTATTGGGACGTTGGTGTCATATAGCTACAACTTTTAAATACGTTGATAATAGTCTGCTCTCATAAGAGCAGACTATTTTAAAGGATGGTGAAATCATGCCATGTGAAGATCATGGGGTTTGTGTTACAACTGCACTGGAAGTGGCTGATCGAATATGTTCTGAGAAGCAACTTAAATTTACCAAACTACGACAAGACATTCTGCGAATGATTTGGGAAGAACATGTTCCTCAAAAAGCGTATGATTTGCTCGATAAATTGCAAACGACCAATCACTCCGCTAAACCCGCAACTGTTTATCGTACTTTGGATTTTCTACTCAAGAATGGCTTGATTCACAAAGTGGCTAGCCTAAACGCTTTTGTTGGCTGTTCTGATCCCTCAAATCATGAAGAATGCTATTTTTTAATCTGTGATAGTTGCAACGAGATCAGCGAATATTGCGACCCAGACTATCACCTCTGCAATTAGAACCATAACCGATAAAAATCAATTTATGGTTCTAAATACAACTTTAGAAATCGCGGGAAAATGCAATGAGTGTGCTCAAATACTAGATTAACTAAAAATTCTATCTCTGCTTGGTTCATCAACTTAACAAAGTAAAAAAAGAGATAATGTTAGCGATATTTCAATTGGGGTTGACCCCAAAAAACACGTTGCGAACAAGGGTAAAGCGCAGACAATATACCTTCTTGCATGAACCATTTGTGATGTTATAACGTATCAATAATTCAACATAATTAAAAAAATAACTTAACGTCCTGCAAACCAGGGAAATATTTAAAATGGATACAACAATGGCCAGCAGTCAATCGCCACACTCAATAGATAATAATTCTAAGCAAAGAAGGCGGCCGAGCAAAGAAGAGGCCCAAGCAGCAGTGCGTACCTTGATTGAATGGGCTGGAGACAATCCCGATAGAGAGGGTTTGAAAGGAACTCCTGAGCGGGTTGCTCGAGCCTACCAAGAGTTTTTTGCGGGCTATGATCAAGACCCTGCAGCCCTACTCACTACCACGTTTGAGGAAACGGCAGCCTATGATGAGATGATTATACTAAGGAATATTAGGCTTGAGTCGCACTGTGAACACCATCTCGTACCTATAATTGGCAAGGCCCATATTGCCTACTTACCAGCAGGACGGGTTGTTGGAATCTCTAAACTCGCACGCCTGATCGAGATTTTTGCAAAACGTATGCAAATCCAAGAAACCTTAACATCGCAAATAGCGGAAACTCTCCAAGAAGAGCTGAAACCAGATGGTGTTGGTATTGTAATTGAGGCGGCACATCAATGCATGACCACACGCGGCATCCGCAAACCAGGCGTAAGCATGGTTACTAGTCGCATGCTAGGTAAATTTCGTGATGACCCAAATGTACGTCAGCAGTTTTTTGAGATGATCCGTAACCCTGGAAGCGCTGCCAATGACTCATAGTAAAATTATTTAAATCGAGAAAAACTAATTAGCACAGGAAATTTACCAAGGTCTTACCTTAGACCCTAATTCACGCAAATAGTTTTGACCCCGAATTACAACTACCACATAAGATATCCAGGTTCCCCGAGAGGGCCGATAACTTGCTAAACTGAGTTATAGTTGTCAATATTATGATTATCAGTTTTATTTCCGGGAGCATCCTAAATTGGAACCTGACCGATTTAAATATAGTCCTATCATTGACCGACCAAAACTACGTTGGCCAAATGGGGAAAGAGTAGCAATTTGGGTGCTCCCAAATGTTGAACATTATGAATATAAACCTATAATCCAAAACGTCCGTGATCCATGGCCCCGCTCTCCCCACCCCGATATACTTGGATATGGAGTCAGGGACTATGGTAATCGGGTTGGATTTTGGCGTATGACCGATTTAATGGATAAATACGATATTCGTTGCACAGTTTCTTTAAACTTTTCCGTAATAAAACACTATCCTGAGATTTTTGAAGCTATGGAGGCGCGTCATTATGACTATTTATGCCATGGGATTTATAATACCCGATATCTCTGGAGTTTATCCGAAGATGACGAACGGGAAGTAATCACTAATTGCATCGACACACTGAGAAAAGCAACGGGAAAAAAGTTATCCGGCTGGTTTGGTCCAGCGGCAAGCTTCACTGTCAATACACCAGATCTTGTTGCGGAACTAGGCATTAAATATACCAGTGACTGGTATCATGACGATCAACCTTTCCCCATGAAAACAAAATCAAGAAATCAATTAATAACTGTGCCTTACTCAATGGATATAAACGATGCTATTGAATACCGTTACCATACCGAAGGTGAAGAGTTTTCTCGTATGATCTGTGATCACTTCGATACAGTTTACCAGGAAGGTGAAGAGAGCGGGAGAGTCATGGCAATAGCACTACATCCTTATTTATATGGAACTCCTCATCGAATTCGCTTCCTAGATAAAGCGCTGAGCTACATGAAGGGACATAAGGACGTTTGGTGGGCTACAGGAGAAGAAATAGCAACTCACTACATTGAAAATTACCTGTCAACTATCCAATCCCATCTTATTGGATTGGAGAATAGTTCATGACCCAGAAGATTAATAAAATATCCCAAACTGTTAGGTATCGTTCTGGAGCAGGGTATGATCACGAGAACTTTCCGTTTACTCCACTAAACCAGCGACAAGCTATTACCTGGCCGAATGGCGCTAAAATAGCCTGGTGCGTATATCTTTACTTAGAATACCTAGAACTAACCCCAGCAGAAAACACAGTGCGAGATCCACGGTATGGCGGAGCTTTAGGAAGCCATTTCCCTGACTATCTTAATTATTCAGTTAGAGAACATGGAAACAGGGTCGGGTTTTGGCGTGTACTGGAAGTTTTAGATAAATATGATATTAAACCAACAGTGGCTATTAACGCGATGCTGGCCGATCGTTATCCTCGTATGATCCAAGAATGTATAGATCGTGGGTGGGAAATAGCCGGGCACGGCATTAGTGCTTCCCAAATGATAACTTCACAACTTAGCGAAGCCGAAGAAAAGACAATTATCACCCGATCGCTTAACACCTTAGAAAAAATCTCAGGCGTGCGACCTATTGGCTGGTTTGGTCAAGACTATTCCCAAAGTACACGCACCATGGAATTACTAGAAAAATCAGGGGTGCATTACGTAGCAGATTTCCCCAACGATGATACGCCTTATAAAACGAATTATGGTGATTTAATATGCATGCCCAACCACTCAGAGTGGGATGATACGCAATTGATGGCTATACGACGGCTGATGCCCTGGCGATGGTGTGATGTAGTTAGCGAAGCTTTTGATTACCTTTATAATGAAGCGCATCCAGCGGGTTCAGTGATGACACTTTCCATCCATCCATGGTTATTGGGCCAAGCCCACCGTATTAAATATCTAGATGCAGCGCTAGAAAAGATGAGTTCCTACCAAAATGTTTGGCAGACAAGTGGGGCTCAGGTAGCAGAGCATTTCCAGAAAAGCTGCTAAAATTTAAACTGATCCTATAAAGGGGTTCTCTAAATAGATTTAGAAAGCTCGTAAAATTGGGAGGGTAGTAACTTTAATACTTTAATCTATAATTTCGTTTTTAATATCTAAATCGCGAGCGGTTGATAATCTATCCTTTGGGTTTCCCCAGCCACCACCACCAGCCGAATGAATAATAAAACGATCTCCTGGGTTGACTGGAACGGAGATTTCTTTTGTCTTAAGTTCTCGGACACTTCCATCCTGACCATGCAACTCATAATGATGCGGTTTACTATCCTGTCCCCCGACCATCCCACGCGAACCATGGCGATTACCATCCCCCGCGGTATTAGCTAACGCTGGCGTTTCAGTTTCCATTGCTAATTCCAACTCCACCCCAGCGCCTCCTCTAAACTGGCCATCCCCAGACGAATTTTTTCGAAATTCATGTTTATCAAAAAGCAGCGGAAATCGGGCTTCCGCCAACTCGACACTTCCAAATTTCAGTCCCCCCGCAGAATGCCACTCCCCCGCATTGTGCCATCCATCACCTTCACTGGAGCCGCCTGCTCCAGGTCGAGCATGAAACAAATGCCAGATGAATTCTTTGCCAGTTTTTGGATTCTCTCCCTGAATGGCTACACGGAACCGGCGTCCCCAACCACCCGTAGCCCGTTCAGGGCAAGCTTGGGATAAAGCAACAATAATTGCTTCGCAAATTTCATTTGAGCAGTGACTTGTGCACATGGTCACAGGAGCACCATCATTTGACCATACGATCGTACCTTGCTTAGCCTTTACAGTTATAGGCCGTTGCGATCCATGGTTCTTTGGGGTCTCTGGATTAATTAAATAAGAGATAGCCATTGCCACCGCAGATCGCATATTGGCATATGATGAATTCAAAAATCCATCTGACTGAGAATCAGACTCTGTTAAGTCAACAATAATGTCACTTGCTTTTTTTGTTACAGTCGCACGAATAGTAACATCAGTTCTTCCATGCCCGTCGTCGTCAAGAACAGCCTCACCTTTATAAGTTCCATCAGGCCAAGTCGAAATAACATCACGGGCTTGTTGCTCAGCACTGTTTAATATCGCTTCCACTGCTTCAAGAACTATTTCAGAACCAAACTCTTCTATTAGAGAGAGCACACGGCGCTCACCAACTCTGACTGATCCTATTTGAGCAGCTAAATCACCCTTAAAATCTCTGGGGTTTCGGGTATTAGTCGCAAGCATGTCGAGTAAGTCTTGCCTTACAACACCTTGGTCATACAATTTTATAGGCGTTATTCTCAGCCCTTCTTGGAAAATAGAAGTGGCTGTTGGATTATAAGCGCCATAAGTTGCACCGCCAATATCACTATGGTGAGCTCTGTTAATAGTCCAAAAAAGTATTATTTCGCCAGCAAATACAGGAACAAATGCCGTAACATCTGGGAGATGACTGCCACCAAAGTAGGGGTCATTGAGTAAGTAGACATCCCCAGGTTTTACTGTGCCTGCGAAATACTCACTGACAGACTCTGCAGCAAAGGAGAGTGCCCCAACATGAATAGGAATATGTTCTGCTTGCGCAGCTAACCGGCATTTTGCGTCGCATATCCCTGTTGAAAAGTCTCTACTTGAATTTAATATCTGCGAATAAGAGGTCCGGAGCATTGCTTCACCCATCTCCGCTACTATTGCCGTTAGACGGTGCTGTATAATTGAAACAGTTATAAGGTCTGCTTTAGCCGGCACTGTAGCCTCCCGATTAAATTCAGAATAATATATTTACGCATTCTAGCACATAATAGTTGCACCTTTAACAATGCTTTGAAAACTAAATTCGTTAAATACCAGACAAGAAATCTGCTAATTTTTGTCTTACTTCATCTTGAGGAATATGAAGGCGATCTAATAATAGAGGCCAATCATCCTGTGCAAATTCCTTGATCCCTTGCTGGACAGCGACATCATCCGTATTTAACAAACCCAGCTGCTGCTTCGCATAATTCAAAAAAAGCCACGATTGAAAACTTGCATGTTCAATTTTCTCTCCTAACTCTAAACATTGTTTGAAATCTTCCGAATAAAAATTGGCTAGCATCAGGTCTGTTATACGTTTATCCGAATTTAATTGTCCCTGGGGCACAGGGTCTAATTCGAGAGCTTTATTTAGCAAAGCTGAACCCTCTGCGACCGACCCGTTTCTTACAAGAACCTCTCCGTACCCTGACAGGACCCGTGGATCACTTGGCACCATATCGTATGCTTTTCTGCCATGCTCTTCAGCTAACTGGAATTCATGCTTACTCAAGTGAACTGCTGACAACATTCGGTGGCATTCAAAGTCATTCTCATTCAAGTCAACTGCCCTTGCTATACAATCTTCCGACATTTCAAACATCTCATCCCGAGTTCCTCCTATCCATCCACGAAACCATCCTTGACCAAGAGTACACGCTTTCCAAGCATGAGCTTGTGCATTATTAGAGTCAGCTTCTATAGCTTTATCAAAAAACTCCAAGGCTTGTTTATTACCCTCTGCAGTAAATCGATGATGCATCTCCTTACCACGAAGGAGTAACTCGTATGAGGTGATATTTTCCGTAGCTTTTCTTTTTGCTCGTTGAAGGCTCATTATTTCAATCTCACCCAAGAGCGACATCGCTACGGTCCTAACAATTTCGTCTTGCACATCAAATATGTCCTCTATTACCCGATCATATTTATTACTCCACAATACTTTCCCTGTGCCCGACTCGCTTAATTCAATGGAAATTCTCACACGATTCCCTGAAGACCTGATCCCTCCAGTGACAATAAAGTCTAAATTATGGTGTTCTGAAAATGCTTCAATCGTCTCATCACTATTTCTATAATCGAAACAGGTTTGCCTAGAAACAATCTCAAATTCTCGTATCATAGAAAATTCAGTTATCAAGTCTTCAACAATACCATCGACTAAATAACCGCTGTCCTCATCCTTACTTCCATTAGTAAACGGTAAAACAGCAAGTTTCGGTTTTTTATTCATATTTGGATTTATTAGGGGGACTGAGGAAGAAACCGTATCTACAGAGTGGTGCTTAACCTGCTCTTCAATGACCTCTTCACCTTTTTTTGAAATATAAAAAACTTCGAAATCGTCTGAAATATTTTTGAGAGCTCTTGTCCCAGCCGGGTTTACCGCAAAGCTCACTCTCTTTTTCACCTGGTCTTGCACGATTTTTGATAGGAGAACACGGCCAGGCTCACATTGGCCTTCAAGTCTTGCTGCGATATTCACTCCACTGCCATAAATGTTATCGCCTTCAATGATGATATCATCTACATGAATACCCACTCGCCATTCGAGCTTTAAACCGTCAGCTATAGCATCATTTCTAGCAGCAAGAAGATCTTGAAATTCCATTGCTGCATTCACACACTCAACAGGGCTCCCAAACTCTGCGATGACTGAGTCCCCTGCAGTATGGAATATCCGACCTCCATATTCCTCTATAATTGGATCCATAATAGCTCTACAAGAGGTCAGATTTGATAATGTAAGCTCCTCCTGCGACTCCATATGTTTACTAAAGTCAACGCAATCTGTAGCTAGTATAGTTGCGAGTTTTCTATTTACTTTCGCCATCGACTATCCATATCACGTCCAGTTTCTCAAATAGAATAATAATTACTGTATTCTAACAAATTCAAAATCTCCCGATTGGTTATCTATACCCATTTTAGGTGGCGCTATCCAACCCGCATAATGACCCGGTCGCACTTCTGGGTGCATTAACGAGGCAACAAAAGCTCCATCATCTGCTGACGGAAGCCACTCATCCTTCCGCGCTGTAAAATTCTCTTGGCTCAAAATCTCCCCCTCAGGAGTCGTCTCAATGCCTGAAAAAACTCCAATTTTTCTATTAAACATTACTTCAGGCAATTTTAATTCATAAGAGATACCCGCCTTTGCAATTTGTTTATTCCACCGATTAACGCCTGACGCCGTCTCCCTCGTATAGTCGTCTCTAAGACGCATATTTAATGCAGTTAATGCAGGCTCTTGTGTTGTCTTAACCTCACCATCGATTAATTTTAATACTGGATATGTATCATTTATTAACTGGTGGTCATCATCAATCCTATCCTCCCGATATCTTCCTTTTAAGCCATTCGTGTAGGCGTTTGCTGCATTTGTTGAGATCTCAGATCCAAATAAATCTAATGAAAGTGAATAATGTAAATTAGCCTTCTTTTGCAGAGTTGGTAGATCTACAACACCAAGTGATCTGACTGCGTTGGTATCAAAAGGATCGGTAATTCCTGCTAAATTCATAGCTTCGCATGTCCTTTTAATGACACGGTTGATGCCAGAGTCCCCTACGAACATGTGATGCGCTTCTTCTGTTAACATAAATCGCGTTGTCCGTGCTAGAGGGTCAAACCCAGACTGTGCAAGACTTTCCAACTGCATTTTCCCATCTCTATCTGTAAAATAAGTAAACATGAAGAAACTGAGCCAATCTGGAGTAGTTTCGTTAAACGCACCGAGCATTCGTGGTTGGTCAATATCGCCCGAGCGTCTCCTTAAAAGACCATCGGCTTCTTCTCTTCCGTCCTTACCAAAATATTTTTGAAGTAAATATACCATTGCCCACAAGTGCCGAGCTTCTTCCACATTTACTTGGAATAGATTTCGCATATCGTATAGCGAAGGTGCTGTAGCACCCAAATACCGCTGCTGTTCAACCGAAGCTGGCTCTGTATCCCCCTGGATAACACATAATCTACGCAGCATTGCCCTGTATTCGCCGGGTATCTCTTGCCAGGCAGGAACACCTTTGTGTTGACCAAAGCCAATTACTCTCTCTTCATCTTTAGGCGCTAATAATATACCCCAACGATACTCAGGCATCTTTACATAATCAAATTTCGCCCATCCACCTGTTTCTACACCAACGGCAGTACGAAGATAAACTAGAGAGTCTTGAAACCCCTCTGGCCCCATTTCTTTCCACCAATCGAGATAACCTGGATGCCATTTTTCTAAAGCTTTAAGGACGCGGCGATCTTCAGAAAGGCCAACGTTATTAGGTATCGACGTAGTATAATCCACAGCCATAGTATCTGGCATTAATTTTCTCCTAATAATCTCAAATATTAACTAGATAACAGTCTTTTAGTTATACTCTTTTACGATCAAAGCTTGGTTTTTTCCCACTACCATATCGGCTCAACGCTCCATTCTCACCAACGGCATTCGACCTTTGGAATATCCAATTTTGCCAAGCAGTTAAACGACCAAAGATTTTAGTTTCCATCGTTTCCGGACCGGCAAAACGGGTGTTTGCTTCAAGTCCGGTTAACGCGTCTGGGGAAAAGCTAACCCGTTCTTCTAAGAATAGTCGGATTTCCTCTTCCCAATCAATCTCATCGTATATCGCTGTTATTAAGCCCAAGTCATCCGACGCCTTAGTGGATAGAGTTAAACCTATAGTTGGTTTTAAAGCATCTTCCCATAATGGGTTAGCTAAAAACCTTGTTCCCAAGCGGGACATTTGGTTTGACATTGGATGTCTACCAAAATTAGCTGCTGTTAAAATTAATGACGCTTCATTAGTATCTTGCCCGTCGAACTCTCCTTCTGCCATGAAGGATCGGTCAGCTGCAAAAACTAATTCTGCCAAAAATCCTGCGAAACAGCTTCCAGGTTCTATTTTTGTAATAATTGTTTTTGAAGTAAGGTCTAACCGTTTTAGAACTCGTGTCCAATACAATAGTATTTCTCTAACTAACCAATGTGATTTATTTTTTTCCAAGAAATCACAATACTCAGCAACACCGACGCTGGAACCAATTGACCTAATAGCAAGGACAGCAATTTCTTCCTCGTTAAATCGAAGTTGTAGTATCGCGTCATCGAGCTCACGAGCTAATCGAAGTGGCCAAAACTGGTCTCCAAGAGATTTTAGCTGATCGATATTCTGAGGCACCTGATTATCAGGTCCTTTGATTAAAATTTCAGCTACATGATCATCCTGATTAATATCAACCGTTAACGTCGAGTAACTCAATAGATCAACTTCTGTGTTAAGATTAATCGGGTTTAAAATTAAACCCGTTTCATTTTTTGGACGATCTGAAGTAGATGCCATAACGTCTACCCGTAAAGACAACGTTTCTTCAAATAAGGATGGAACAGTTAATTCATCAACCAAGTTCCATTCTAGCGCTCTATTTCCACGTACTCCCTCTTCTGTAGCGCAGAAAATATCAGCCCTATCTTTACGCACTTTTCTTTTATCAGTTACCCGCGTAACGCCACCAGTCCCCGGCAGCACTGCAAGCAAAGCTACTTCAGGGAGTGACACACTAGAAGCCCCATCATCCACCATAATTATATGATCAGTTGCCAGCGCCAATTCGTACCCACCACCAGCACATGCGCCTCCTACCGCTGCTAAATATCGCTGTCCAGAGTTGCTGCTGGCGTCTTCCATTGAGTTTCTGGTTTCATTGGTGAATTTACAAAAATTTACTTTATGCGTATGGCTCGCTCTACCGAGCATTTTAATATTAGCCCCGGCACAAAAAACCCTTGTTTTACCGGACCTCAAGACTACAACTTGTACTTCTGGGTGCTCAAAACGTAACCGTTGAAGTGCATCATGCAATTCTATATCTACTCCCAGATCATATGAATTGAGTTTCAATTCATATCCCTCAAATAGACCCCCAGACTCGGCTACATCCATTATAAGATCGGCTCTTTTACCAACTATATTAATATTCCAATGTTTGTAATTTGTTGGGTGTGTATTAAAATCTATGCGCATTGGCGCCACTCTCTAACAATTATAGAATTCATATCTATTCTCACTCGTTGTAACATAAAGCAGATCCTTATAAGATCAAAAATTTATTATATCGACCTAATAAATGCATGATGTATATTTCAAATTTTTATGTTGCGACCAAATCTCAGAATACCAAGGATTTATAAGAGCGAGGGTTTAAAATGACGGTTACCAAGATTTTACGTGATTTGATTGCATCTGGAACATTTCTCCATCTTCCATCAGTTTATGATCCCCTTAGTGCGCGTCAAGTCCAACAAGCAGGTTTTGAAGCAACGTATGTTGGGGGCTATGTATCTGGTGCTATAAAAACAATAAGCGAACCCCTTTTAACCCTGACAGAACAGGTTAATATTGCGTCTGAAGTAGCCAAATCTGTATCTATCCCTGTATTGGCAGATGCAGGCGCAGGTTTTGGGGAGCCTCTCCATGCAATGCGAACAGTTAGAGAATTTGTTAGCGCTGGGATTGCAGGCATTCATATAGAGGATCAACTATTCCCTAAAAGAGCCCATTACCATAAGTACCAGGTGCACGCGATCCCTAAACAGGATTTCACAACCAAAATTGAATTTTCGTGCAAAGCCCGCGATGAAGTTGATCCAAACTTTCTTATTATAGCACGGACCGACACCTGCCGCGAGATGGGGTTGAAAGAGGCTAGCCAAAGGATTAATGCGGCAGGAGAGGTTGGGGCGGATATGGGTTTAATTTTCCCTAGAACAAACGAGGAGACAGAGGAAGCGCCTAAAGTTTGTAATATTCCTTTAGTTTATGTCCAAAGCAGAGGGAACAGAGACGGTAGGCCATTATTCTCTCGCCAAGAACTCGAAGCCTATGGTTATGCAATGTGTATAGATGCTCAAGTTGTCATAGCCGCTTCATTTGTTGCACAACGAGACATGTTAAAGGAGCTTCGGGAAACAGGAGATTACAAGGCATTAAACGCGAAGCAAATGGTGACCGCACGACAAGAGATTGAAGATATAATCGATTTAAATAACCATTACGAAATTGAAGCAGCAACAGTAGAATCTTAATTTTTATTTAGTAAGAGAGCCTCTCGAAAGATTAATTTTGCTGCTAATCTTTTATTTCCAGTACTGTTTCTTCAAGAGTTTCTTATATAGTTTACCATTTTCTCGGCGCGGTAAATCCGTCACAAAGTCAATTGAGCGTGGACTTTTAGTCTTACTAACTGTCTCGCAACAATATTCGATTAATTCTCGCGCAAGCGCCTCCCCTGCTCTTTCAGGATTAAGTAATTGAACAACACCCTTCACTTCCTCGCCAAAATCGGAGTTAGGCACTCCTATCACAGCCACATCTCTAATTTCTGGATGGGATAATAATCTATTTTCTGACTCCTGCGGATAAATATTAACACCACCAGATATTATCATATTAGCCTTTCGGTCGGTGAGATAAAGGTAACCATCTTTGTCGGTATAACCAATATCACCGATTGTGCTCCAGTCGTATTGATTTCGTGATTCTCTAGTTTTAATAATATCGTTGTTGTACTCAAAGGTCGGACCGTCAGAGAAATAGATTAGCCCTGTATCACCAACCGGCAACTCTTCACCATCATCCCCACAAATTCTTATTCGACCAATCTTCGCTGTTCCAACAGAGCCCTTATGACTTAGCCATTCCTGACTATTGATGACTGTATTTCCATTGCCCTCTGATCCACCATAGTACTCCCAAATGATTGGCCCCCACCAATCTAGCATTTGTTGTTTTATCTCAATAGGACATGGAGCTGCAGCGTGAATAGCGCAACGGAGAGTAGAGAGATTGTAAGAGCGGCGAGCATCCTCATGCAACTGTAACAATCTAATAAACATAGTAGGAACCCACTGGCTGTGGGTTACTTTGTATCTTTCAATCAATCTAAGGGATGTCTCCGCATCAAATTTTTCCATAATGAGAACGGTTGCCCCAAAGCGCAAGGCTCGCAAGGAGAATAGTAATGGTGCAGCATGGTATTGTGGGGCTGGCGATAAATATACAGTCTCTTCATCAAAACCATATATTTTTGCAGTTAATTGATATCCTTTTGAGGGAACCCCGAAAGCTTCCTTAGGCATAGGTTTCAGAATTCCTTTGGGCATGCCTGTTGTGCCAGATGAATAGAGCATCTCAATACCTTCAACTTGATCCGTTAATGGTATTCTTTCCTGTTTTGATAGATTTGCTTGGAAATCACAAAATCCCTCTATCACTCCATCAATTACCAATCTGTTCTTAACTGGAACATTAGCCATCATTAATGCGGAAACATTACTTCCCATACCCTTAGAAGTAATAAATAATAATGCACCAGAATCTGCTAAAATATAATCTATTTCGCTTGGGGTTAAATGAGTCGCAACAGCGACAAGTCTTAAACCTGCCCTAAAGACGCCCCAAACTATTGGCATATATAACAGATGGTTCTCTAATAAAACTGCGACACGGTCGCCAATTTTTAACCCGTGTTGACGCATCATATGCGCTACTTGATTAGAGATTTCTTCAAACTCACTGAAACTTATTTGTTCGCCGGACCCACCCATAATTATAGCTGCTCTGTCTGGTGTTTTTTCCGCAAATACTCCAGGATGGCTAAGGTTAATATTTTTATTATTCATTACTTCAATCCTGATCAAATAATTTTGAAATAAACATCGTTGAAATAGAGAATTTAGAATTGAATATTGCTAGCATTGAAACCCATCTTCTAACAAGGAATTTTCAAAAATGGGGCCTCTACAAGGTATTAAGATCGTTGAAATAGTTGGAATTGGTCCTGCACCACATTGCTGTATGATTTTGTCTGATATGGGAGCCGAAATAATCCGCATAGATCGCCCAGGGGGTAACAAAGTAGGTGGGACTGATGAAGCAGCTATCTTAAATCGTGGAAGGAAATCAATCGCTTTAGATTTAAAAACCACTGAAGGAGTAAACACTGCGAGACGTTTAATTCGACAAGCTGATGGTTTAGTTGAGGGTTTTAGGCCGGGCGTAATGGAGCGAATTGGGCTTGGACCAGAAGTCTGTTTAGACGACAATAAAAAATTAATATACGGCCGAATGACGGGGTGGGGACAAGATGGCCCACTTTCGGGTGTTGCCGGCCACGATATCAACTATATCGCCTTAGCTGGCGCACTTGGAGCGATAGGAGATAAAGAACGAGGTCCGATCCCTCCCCTCAATCTAATAGGTGATTTTGGTGGGGGTGGCATGATGCTAGCTTTTGGGGTGGTTTGTGGAATACTGGAGTCGAAAAACTCTGGTAAAGGGCAGATTATCGACGCTTCAATGTTAGAGGGATCCGCTTTATTGATGGCAGGCGTCCTTATGGCTAAAAATTCTGGAACTTGGAATTATCCTCGAGGAGAGAACTGGCTTGATGGAGGCGCTGCCTTCTATGGAACATATGAATGTTCTGATGGTGAATGGATTTGCATAGGATCTTTAGAGCCACAGTTTTATAACCTACTGCGGGAGAAATTGGAATTAAAAGAATCCATTTGGGATAAGCAATGGGATCACGATAGCTGGCCAGAACAAAAACGTTTGTTATCAGAAAAGTTTAAAAAGAAAACACGGTCAGAATGGACCATAATCATGGGTGAACTTGACGTATGCTTTGCCCCCGTCCTCAATTTGGATGAATTATTAGAACACCCGCATAACAAAGCTCGTTCGGTCTTTATTGAAACAAATGGGAATATTCAGCCTGCGCCTGCTCCACGTTTCAGTAGAACCCCAGGTCACATTCAGCACGCACCAGTCAAACCCGGTGAGAATAATGACGAAGTTCTGAAAAAGTGGGGCTTTAATCAATTAGAAATCAATAATTTGCGAGACAATTCAATTCTACATGATCCAAGATGAGGGTGAATTGTGACTTAAAAATTCTTTATGGAGTAAATACCTGATGACGCACTCACTGGATCCACTTCTTCGCCCAAAATCGGTTGCTGTGATTGGTGCATCCGACAATCCTGCGAGAATTGGCGGTCGCCCCATATTCTCAATGTTAGAGGGCGGATTTAAAGGACGCTTATATCCGGTCAATCCCAATAGAGAAACAATACAAGGTTTAAAATCTTATCCCAATATCTCTTCAGTTCCAGAACCCGTCGATAGTGTTGTTATATCAGTACCAGAAAAAATAGCGTTAGATGTCGTCAGAGAATGCGCAGATGCAGGTGTAAAAAGTGCTGTAATGTTTACATCTGGATTTGCCGAAATCGGGGCTTCCGGTGTTAAAGCACAATTAGAATTAAGGAAGATTGCATTAGAAAGTGGGATGAGAATAGTTGGTCCTAATTGCCTAGGAGTATTTAATCTGAACCTAGGCTGGTTTGGCACATTTGCAAATACATTGGCCAGCAAGAAAATTCCAACTGGACCAATCGGAATAGTCACACAAAGTGGTGCATACGGCGGTCATCTTTTCACAATCACCCAAAATAGAGGGGTAGGAACAAATTATTGGGTTACTACGGGAAACGAAGTAGATGTGGACGTTGCCGAGGTAATAGAATTTTATGCAAAAGAGCCAGATATCAAAGTTATCGTATCTTATGCAGAAGGTATAAAAGATGGGTCTCGCCTGTGCAGAGCTCTAGAGGCCGCGCGTAAAGCGAAAAAACCTGTGATCTTTATGAAAGTCGGTTCAACAGAAGCAGGTGCCCGTGCCGCTGCGTCACATACCGCGTCGTTAGCTGGTGAAGACGCGATTTATGATGGCATGTTTAAACAGTTCGGCGTGTACAGGGCGGAAACAACAGAGGAAATGGCTGATATCGCGTACGTCTGCCAGTTTGGACGCTATCCTGCTGGCCCTAAAATTGGTCTGCAAACTATATCGGGCGGAATAGGAGTTCAATTAGCTGATGCAGCCACAAAATATGGATTTGACGTAAAACCTTTACCTAAAGATACACAGGATAAAATATTAGACCTTATCCCCTTTGCTGGAGTTAATAACCCTATTGATTTTACAGGCCAAGTTCTCAACGAACGTAAGTTGCTAGAAGACAGTATGCGTTATGTGATAGATGAGGCTGATTATGATAGCCAAATTCTCTATCTTGCGAGCCTACCCATTTCTCAATTTACTAAAGATATAAGCCTCGAAATATTCACTTCATTGAGAGAGCAATATCCCAACGAGCTAATGATATTAAGTCTTATTGGCCCTGCCGAATCCCGTGCGTCCTATGAAGCGCTCGGTTATCCATGCTTTGAAGACCACTCACTCGCAGTGAGAGCGATGGCTGCCCTCAAATATTTTGGTGAAGTTTTTCAGAAAGAAGGTCCTGACCTCCAAACCACCATTAGTAAAAGTGAAGTAATTGTGAAGGGACAAAAATTATCTGAGTTTGAAGCAAAAAAAATATTATGCAAGGCGGGTTTACCTATCACCTTAGAGACGTTGGTACAAACAGCGGAAGAAGCGATCCACTTTTGGAGAAAAATAAAAAAACCCATCGCCCTTAAAATAAGCGCATCAAACCTTCAGCACAAAACTGAAATAGGAGGAGTGCTTCTTGACCTAAATGATGAACACAGAATTAGAGAAGCCTTTAATAAACTCTCAGAAATAGCTAAAGAAATTTCAAAGGATAGCCCAATTGAAGGCATACTAATTTGTGAAATGATTGATAATGGTGTTGAAACAGTTTTAGGGGTAGTTAAAGATCCTGTTTTTGGTCCTACGGTAATGTTCGGACTTGGAGGCATATTTATCGAAATTTTAAAAGATGTTACCTTCCGCGTTGCTCCTTTTGACGTAAAAGAAGCCCACATGATGATTAACGAAATAAGAGGTAGAGCCATATTAGATGGTGTTCGCGGAGCGCCGCCGGTTGACGTTGATGCACTCGCTGAAGCGCTTTCTCAATTATCTCTGTTTGCAGTCACAAATATTGACAACGTAGACTCTATAGATGTGAACCCGTTCATTGTTTTGCCCAGAGGAGCAAAGATTGTCGATGCCCTAATAATCGCGAGTGATTAGATCTTTAGTTAAAAAACTTATCGTCACTATTAAAGTAATTAATCTACAATTAAGATGATTTGTGATGAGATTATGTTGGTGTAATTTAATTGCCAATATTGTTCATTTATTTATTGTCAGATAATATCTTCGAGATAATGGTGCCATTGTTTATTTTTTATTCGCAATTAATAAGATACCGTCTACGAGATATCTATAGGGGGCTCATATGAAATTAACAGAGAAACAAATCGAACAATTCGATACTGAGGGTTATATATTTTTACCTTCGTGCTTTTCAAAAGATGAGATAACGATTTTGAATGAGTCCGCGAGTGAGATCTATGCAACTGAGAGAAAAGAAGTTTGGAGGGAGAGTTCTGGAATTGCCCGAACCGCATTTGCGGCCCATACCTACAACGACGCCCATCGTCGCCTCGCTGCTCACCCCCGGTTGATTAACCCTGTAAAGCAAATCCTTAATGGTGATGTTTATATGCACCAGTATAAAATTAACGCAAAAGCAGCTTTCGATGGAGACGTATGGCAGTGGCATCAAGATTTTGGAGTTTGGCACAGAGATGATGGAATGCCCGAACCACGGGCAATGAATATCGCGTTGTTTTTAGATGACGTAACCGCAGCAAATGGGCCATTATTGTTTCTACCTAAGAGCCATAAATATGGAGTAATCGAAGCTGGCCATGATGTTGAGACAACTAGTTACCCTCTTTGGACACTGGACAGAGAGACGGTGACTAAATTATCTAATGAGGGAGGTTGTATAGCACCGACAGGCCCCGCAGGAAGTGTCATTATGTTCTCATCGCTTTTAGTGCATGCGAGCCCACCAAACATAAGTCCAATGCCACGCACAATCGTTTATCTATCACTATGCCACGTTGACAATCATATCACTCGCCATAAACGAGAAGAGTGGATAGCCCATCGTGATTTCACCCCAATAAAATCACTAGGAGATGATTGTCTTTCCACTCTAGAGGCTGATGATACGACCGAAGCAGCTGAATAAATAAAGGCCTACGATGTATCTTTATTCAGCATTGCAAGAAAGGGAAAGAGAGGGAAACCCAATCAGGGTTTGCCTAGTTGGTGCTGGAAAATTTGGTTCTATGTTTTTAAATCAAATTATAACAACGCCGGGATTAGAGGTTACTAGTATTGCAGATCTCAACCCTCATAATGCAAAGTTAACCTGCAAAACAGTTGGATGGACTGATGATCAGATAAATACTGTCACCTTTACTGACGATGCGGTAAAGGCAATCCAAAGCGATGACTCAGATGTTATAGTAGAGGCTACAGGCCACCCATCCTCGGGCGTTAAACATGCAAGGGAAGCCTTTAAAATGGGTAAACACATCATAATGGTTAACGTGGAAGCCGATGTATTAGCCGGTCCTTTATTAGCAAAAGAAGCAACTTCTGCTGGTGTTGTATATTCAATGGCATATGGTGACCAACCTGCATTAACATGCGAATTAGTAGAGTGGGCACGGTCATGTGGCTTTCACGTTACAGCTGCAGGTAAGGGAACAAAATATCTACCTAAATATCACATGTCGACACCTGACACAGTGTGGGATTATTATGGAATAACCCACGATGAGGCCATCCAGGCTGGTATGAATAGTAAGATGTTTAATTCTTTTCTTGATGGTACCAAATCAGCACTCGAGATGGCCGCGATTTCCAATGCGTGCAACCTAGCACCACCAAACAATGGATTAAGTTTCCCTCCATGCGGCATGAACGATTTAGCACATATCCTTCGGCCAGTAAGTGAAGGAGGTCAACTAGAATTTAATGGTCAGGTCGAGGTTGTATCATCTATTGAGCGCGATGGCCGAGCAGTTACTAATGATCTAAGATGGGGCGTTTACGTTGTTTTAGAGGCTCAAAACGATTATGCCGCAAAATGCTTTAAAGAATACGGTATGAACACAGATAATACCGGTAGATATTCTGCTATGTTTAAACCGTTTCATTTAATCGGTTTAGAATTAAATATATCAATAATATCAGCGGTTATTAGAGGAGTTCCAACTGGTTCTACAAAAGATTTTTGTGGGGATGTTGTTGCAACAGCAAAACGTCATTTAAAAGTAGGTGAAGTTTTAGACGGTGAAGGCGGCGCAACAGTATGGGGCAAACTTATTCCAGCGGCAACCTCCCTGTCCAAACGACACCTTCCAATAGGACTAGCGCAAGGCATCACGATTAAAAAGCCAATAAAAGTTGGAGAAATCCTTTGCTGGGACGATGTTATTTTTGATCCAACGGATCTCGTAATTGCCTATAGAAAGTCGATGGAAAGTTTATTCTCTCAGAACCGCTAATGTTAAATACTTCATACCTTTATTTTTTTATTGTCACTCCTGGAGTATTCAAGGCATCACTTACAGGTTTCAAAGCCGCCAAATCCATTCCCGGTCGAACAAATAGACCCGGTAGCAGGCGTTCGTATGCGCTAGCTGCCTCAAGAACCTGATCATCCCTATGTCTTCGAGCAATGATCTGCATCCCTACAGGTCTGCCATCCTCTGTTAAACCACAGGGCACAGAGATCATAGGGAGCCCAGTCACACTAAATACATAAGTGGATAAAAATACATCTTGAAAGCGATCAACTGGCATGCCTCCAACTTGTGTAGGCAAAGATTCATCCAATCTGAATGGAGGAGCACCGACAACTGGCGCTATAATATAATCAAAATTGGTCATAAATTTTCTTATTTTGTGCCAATACGCTGTCCGTAATCTCTCTGAGTGCACAACATCACGCACCGAAAGGTCTAACGCTGCACTGACCTGATTAATCAATTGTGGGGTCATAAGGTGTTGATACTTATCATATCGTTCAGCATATCGAGCAACCATCCCAAAACCGCGCGTGCCTGTTATAATATCCTGTATATCTGAAGCATCAAAACATGCATCCTTGACTTCACACCCAAGTTTTTCAAACGCATATGCGCCTGATTTTACGAGTTTTTCAACCTCTTTGTCCAAGGGGATAACACCGCCAATATTACCAGCATAGGCTATCCGCCGGCCCTCCAAGCTTTGAGTTCCCGATGCCGCTTTACAAAAATCCATCCCATCATTAGGCATGCTAGCTGGGTCTCTATCATCCGGCCCTGATAAAACTTTCATAGCTAACCCAATATCAGCAACACATCTAACCATCGGTCCTTGGATGTGCTCTACAAGCGTGTCCCAGCCATAGTCAGTAGGATAAAAAGGTATACGCCCAGGGGATGGACGTAATCCAGTCAGGTTATTGAACGAACATGGGATCCGAATTGATCCTCCCAAATCAGTCCCTAAGGCCAAAGGGGCCATAGCAGAAGCCACGGCAGCACCAGAGCCGCCACTGGATCCCCCAGCTGTTACGTTTACATCCCAGGGATTTCGGGTTGTACCAAAAATTTTATTAGTAGTGTTGATGTCATGGGCAAATTCCGGAGTATTAGTTTTTCCTAATAAAATACCCCCTGCATTTCTCAACCTCTCGACTGAGATTGTATCTTCATTAGGTATATCGTTCTCTAATAAAAGAGAACCAAAGGTTGTTCTAATACCTTTTGTTTGCAGTATATCCTTCACCAAAAAAGGTACCCCTTCCAAATCTCGTGCGGGATAACCAGATTTTCTACGCGAGTCGACATCTTCTGCTTCCTTAACCGCATTATCATTTAATGTACAAACTGCATTGATAACTGGGTTAACCACCTCAATTTGTTTAATGAAGGCCTTTACCACCTCTGTCGCTGTTATGCTTCCTTTGCTGATTTGAGACGCTATTTCACCGGCTGACCACTCTAAGACTTCTTTTTTCATAAACAGCTCCAAAAATGGGGTGCAGAGATTTACTCAAATAATGACCTAATAATAATCATAAAGGTCAATGTCCTAATTAGGAATAATAATCAAAGCAAGTAACTTAATCATTAGTTAGTTATTCGACCCGATATAGTTTAGTTTTGAAATATATTATGTAGGTTTTAATATTTTAATTATTTATAAATTAATTGAGGAGTAAGTTTAATGGCCCGATTGTGTGAAGGAAGAGTTGCTATCGTAACTGGCGCTGCGAGAGGGGTTGGAAGAGAACATGCACTTGGCTTAGCTCGTCACGGCGCTAGTGTAGTAGTAAATGATTTAGGTGGTGCCGTAGATGGGACGGGAAACGATAAATCTCACGCTCAACAGGTAGTTGATGAGATAAAAGCCATGGGAGGCAAAGCCGTTGTTAATGGTGATGACGTAAGTTCCTGGGATGGCGCTAAAAATATGATTAATCAGGCTGTTGAAGAATTTGGAACGTTAGATATTGTTGTCAATAACGCCGGCATATTGCGAGATAGAATGCTGGTTAACATGACAGAAGATGAATGGGACTTAGTCATACAAGTTCATCTTAAAGGTACCTTTGCCCCATCCAGACATGCTGCAACTTACTGGCGCCAGAAATCAAAAGACACGGGGGAAAAAGTGAATGCGCGGATTATCAATACGAGTTCTACATCTGGTCTTTATGGTAATGTTGGACAAACAAATTATGGGGCAGCAAAAGCCGGCATCGCCGCATTTACAATCATTGCAGCGAGAGAACTTGGTCGGATTGGCGTCACCGTAAATGCTATCTCTCCCACTGCTTACACACGGATGACTGATACCCTTAGAGAGTATACTGACCAAGATATAGAAAGACGCGATCCACGCTGGGTTTCGCCAACTATTGTGTATCTCTCAAGCGCCGAAGCGAGCGATATTACTGGAAGAGTAATCCAAGCGGGGAACGGACGAGTTGCCGTTTGTGAAGGCTGGCGTAGAGGCGCAGAAATAGAACAGATAGAAGACGTAGAAGCTATTGGACCTCTAATCAGAGAGATGATTTCAAATGTGAGACAAAATTCAGGGATGGACGGCTTAGAGCTTGATTAAATATACGGGCCAGTCGAGCGTTACAAGCTAACTGGCCCAATACACCTTTTATATTTCTTTAAAAATCATTTCCAAAGGTATAGATATTCTATTGGGCCGCTTTGATAGACCGCCATAAAGATTGACTAGTTATAGGCATTTGAATGTGATCGATATTATATTTTTCCAAAGCATTTAATACGGCGTGAGTAATCACTTGCGGTGCAGCTATACAGCCGGCCTGTCCCACCCCCTTAACGCCAAGAACATTAGCTTCCGTTGGAATTTGATTAAAATGTGCCTTAAAAAATGGAAAAAATGCTGCTCTTGGTGCCGTATAATCCATTAACGAACCTGATAATAGTTGTCCAGACTCGGGGTCAAATGCAACGAACTCCTCAAGAGCCTGTCCTATGCCTTGAGCCACACCGCCATGAAGCTGGCCCTCTGTCAAAACTGGATTAACTAACGATCCATAATCATCAACCATTACATAATTGATTAAAGAAATAGAACCTGTATCTGGGTCAATCTCTACTTCTGCTGCGTGACACCCATTAGGAAATGTGAATGGCGCCTCTTCTCTTTTATAGAATGTATCGATACCATTTTCGTCAAGACCGGTCCCTATGTCAGGATTACATGCGGCAAGCGCGACTTCGCCAATAGAAATTGATCGCTCATCCATAGTAGTCGAAAAAAGTCCCTTTTCAAAAGAAAGTTCTCTCTCCTCGGTTTGCAATAATATCGCTGCGACGGAGGTAGCTTTCTCAATAACACTATCAATAGCAAGAGCCATTGTTCCCGCCCCCATATGCATCGATCGAGCACCACCATGACCAAACCCAATACTAACTTGCTCAGTATCAGCCTGAATATAATCCAACGTTTCAATCGGTACCCCTAAACGCTTCGAAGCTATCTGCTTGAAGGTCGTCTCATGTCCTTGACCGTTTGATTCTGTGCCTACACGGAGTTCGATTCTTCCTGCGGAGGTAAAAATGACACTTGCACCCTCTTGTGGCGCACCTCGCGCTGTCTCTAAAAAGCAACCAAACCCAAGGCCTCTAAGTAATCCTTTTCCATGCGCCCGACTTTTGCGGTCAGAAAAACTCGATTTTTCGATATATTCGTTAGCTTTTTGTATGTTCTCTATAAAAGACCCTGAGTCTATCCGCATACCAAATGCTGTCTCATGCGGAAACTCGTCAATCGCATTCAACAACCTCAGTTCTACTGGGTCAAACCCACAACGCGAAGCCGCAACATCAATCAATCTCTCAATAATGAAATTTGCTTCCGGTTTGCCTGCCCCCCTGTAAGCGTCAATGGGTGTCGTATTGGTAAAGACGCCTACTGATTCCATATAAATAAAAGGTATTTTGTATATACCTCCCATGGCAGTTGGCGCAGAATTTGTTGAAGCATTAGGCCCACCCGCGGATAAATATGCGCCCATATTAGCGGTTAATTTTGCTTGTAAAGCCAGAAAACGGCCTTCTGTATCTAAAGCCAGCTTAGCGGTTGTCCGAATATCCCTTCCATGTAACGATGCTGAATGGTCCTCGGCGCGGTCTGCGATCCATTTCACTGCTCTTTTATACTTTTTTGATGCCCAAAGTAAGAGAACCCACTCAGGAAAAAGAAAGTTTTTTAAACCAAATCCACCGCCTACATCTGGAGCAGAGATTTGAATTCGCTCCTCATCCAACGAAAATACCGAATGTGCAAGCTGTTCCCTTATAGCATGAACGCCCTGGGCGGTGCAGGTCAGACGCATAATATCATTCTGTTCGTCGTATTCCCCTATCCCAGCTCTTGGTTCGATAGGAAGTGCCATTACCCGGTTATTTTCTATATCCAAATCAACGATATGCGCGGCTTGATCAAAAGCAGCTAATGTCTTTTCCTGTTCTCCTTTTTTAAAACGATAAGCTATATTTTTAGGGGCAGTCGACCAAATCCCCGGGCTACCATCTAACGGTGCATCAACCGGGTTAACCACAACGGGCAATGCTTCATAATCCACTAGGACTAACTCAACACCTTCTTGAGCAGCCATTTCTGTCTCCGCGATCACCAATGCAATAGGATCACCTACGTGACGAACCTTGTTTCTCGCTAAAGCAAATCGTTCTGCAAGAACTAGAGGCTGTTCGGCACAGAATTTAGTGGTACAGGGTAATGGTCCAACGCCGTCTTTAGCCAAATCTTCCTCAATATAGACACCACAGACCCCTTCAATCATTAGAGCTTCCGAAATATCTACGTTTATTATATTTGCATGCCCGTGTACCGACCGTACTATCTTAGCATATAATTGGTTTTCCAAATTAATATCTGCGACATAACGTCCCGTTCCCCGTAAAAACCTTTCATCCTCAAATCGATGCGTCGACATTATCTAAAACCCCTCAATGCCTTTTTATATCAAATCTTAAGCAGTTAACTACCTATAATAATCTTTGGAAAACTGAAGTAGTTATTTATTTTTCATTATTTTGACCAATGCCTACAAATATTATTTAAAAAATATTTTTTGCCAACCTTGTATCACCTATGATTCAACCAATGTTTCAGAAACAATAAAGGCTCCCAATTGGGAGCCTGTAATCAATGCAAGAATAGTTTCCTCTATAGTTGATCTTTTACCTTCAGAACCTGCCTGCCACGATACATCCCTGTTTTAAGATCAATATGGTGAGGTCTGTGGAGTTCACCTGTATCTGGGCTTTCTACGTAAGCGTCAGCTTTAATCGCATCATGTGCACGACGCATATTTCTTTTTGACGGTGTAGTTTTCCGCTTTGGAACAGCCATGGCTGCATTTCCTTTACTATTTTGTCTTGTTTTTTCGAAAAAATCCGATGGGATGTCATAGTACCATTAATCTTTTTAATCAAGCATAATTCTTAACACTTTCATATAAAGAGATCATTTATAATAAACTTTTTCTCCTTAACATATACTCCAATAAGTTTTTTAATTTTTACTCTAATTTCATTCAAACTCTATTAATATTTGATCAACGGTAAGGCTTTCGCCGATATTAGCGTGGACTTTCGAAACAACACCATCTTGCTCCGCCTTCATTACATTCTCCATTTTCATAGCCTCTACCACTGCTAATTCCTGCCCGGCTTTTATATTTTGTCCTTCAGAAACAGCTATGGAGACTAGAAGTCCTGGCATCGGAGACAGCAAATATTTGGACATATCCGGAGCCTGCTTAACGGGCATCAAATCAACTAATTGCGCAAGTCTAGATGGAACCAGCTTAAGTTTCAATTCACAACCGTTGTATTTTACTTGGCAAATTCCACCTCCTTGTTCAACTTGCACAATCATTTGCACGCCATCGACAAAACCCTCAAAAAGTTTGGTAACTAGATTAAAGGTCCCATCTACCTTGATAGTTCGTTTTTCATTTGAGACAGCAAAACCTTCAGCTGTTTGTTCGAGTTTAAAATTGATCCATTCCCCCTCATCAAAAACGCTTAGATCACGGTAACTTGTATTTTCAAAGTTCGCACGAAAGGGCAATTCAACTTGGCCAGAAATAGTTTTATTTCTGGCTAATTTAGTAAATTCAAAAGCCACCGCAATAGAATACATACGCAATTTTGTTTCATCAGATAGTTGAGTCCCTTTAAACCCCGTTGGAAACTCTTCTGCTATGAACCCTGTGTTAAATACCCCTTGTTGAAACCTAGAATTAGTCATAACAGCTGATAAAAAATCTATGTTATGGTTGACACCACGTATTTTAAAGGAATTCAAGGCTAGTGCCATTCGATCTATCGCCTGCTTCCGACTATCACCGCTAGTTACGAGCTTTGCTATCATGGGGTCATAAAAAATTGATATTTCGGAACCTTCAGTGACACCGCTATCTATTCTCACACCTTTTTGATTTTCCGGTTGTTGATACTTTACCAGCCGTCCTGTTGACGGAAGGAAACCACGATATGGATCCTCAGCATATATACGGGTCTCAATAGCCCAACCATTTAAGCTCACATCTTTTTGTTGCAGAGGAAGTTCTTCCCCCGCAGCTATTCGGATCATTAATTCAACCAGATCTAACCCTGTAATACACTCGGTAACTGGATGCTCGACTTGAAGACGAGTATTCATTTCTAAAAAATAGAAGTTCTTATTCTTATCAACAATAAATTCAACCGTCCCAGCCGAGCAATATTCAACTGCTTTGGATAGTAAAACCGATTGCTCCCCCATTAATTTTCGTGTTTCAGGATCAAGAAATGGACTTGGCGCTTCTTCGACAACTTTCTGATGTCGACGTTGTATTGAACACTCCCTCTCTCCCAAGTAAATCGTATTACCTATAGAGTCGGCTATAATTTGAATTTCAATATGACGCGGTTCTTCGATAAACTTCTCTATAAAAACCCGATCGTCACCAAAACTAGAAACGGCCTCATTAACAGCTGACCTGAACCCTTCTTTAACCTCATCTTCGGTATAGGCAACACGCATCCCTTTTCCGCCACCCCCAGCAGAAGCCTTGATC
>CAXYEO010000017.1:0-26643 GCA_964276085.1 uncultured Thalassobaculaceae bacterium
CACCATCTGGGAGAATTGTAAAGATACGGAATGCTATAATAGAGAAGTCATTTTTCCCATCGATACGCCTTTCAAACCCAATGGTGGCATCGCTGTTCTTACTGGTAACTTAGCACCTGGCGGGGCAATCATTAAACCATCCGCTGCATCACCTAATTTAATGAAACATAGGGGAAGAGCTGTAGTATTCGAGAGCATAGAGGATTATCATGAGAGGATCGATGACCCTAACTTAGATATCGATGAGACATGTGTGATGGTTTTAAAATATTGTGGCCCTAAAGGATACCCAGGAATGGCAGAAGTTGGAAATATGGGATTACCATCCAAAGTTCTCAAAAAAGGTATCACTGATATGGTTAGAATTTCTGATGCACGAATGAGTGGAACTGCGTACGGCACCGTAGTGTTACATACAGCCCCAGAAGCAGCTGCCGGTGGTCCTTTAGCTTTTGTGCAGAATGGAGATATGATTGAATTAGACGTTCCTAATCGATCACTTCATCTTGATGTTCCCGAAGAAGAAATTGACAAAAGAAAGATTGAATGGAAGGGCTTTGAAAATTCTTTCGAACGCGGTTACACAAAAATTTATGTTGACCACGTAAACCAAGCAAACGAGGGAGCAGATCTTGATTTTTTGGTAGGCAAAAGCGGTACGCCGCTGATGCGAGAATCCCATTAACTGTTCTTAATCCAATTACATACTTGCGAATGACGGTGATGTCATAAAATAAGTTGTAACACTTGGTTGAAACTGCCGAACAAAATAGGTATCTACTGATCAAATTGGTGTTATTAGCAAAATATAGGTAGTTTTGGGTTGGATATTGTACGTACAGTTGCGGAATTACGATCCCATGTCTCAGCATGGCGGAAAGATGGGCTGTCCATCTCGCTTATACCTACTATGGGGTCACTACATGCGGGACATTTATCCCTTATGAAAGTTGGAAGGGAAAAAAGTGACAAAGTAATCGCCTCAATTTTTGTAAATCCTCTTCAATTTGCTCCCAATGAAGACTTTGAAACTTATCCTCGGGAAGAAAATTTTGATATTCTTAAACTTGTCGAAGAGGGAGTAGATTTACTCTTTGCACCCAAGGTCAACGAGATGTACCGAGAGAAGTCAAAAACAACTATTAATGTTGGAGGTTTAACTGATTGTCTTTGCGCACTATCCCGACCTGGCTTCTTCGACGGTGTCGCTACAGTCGTCACCAAGTTATTACTGCAAGCGTTACCTGATATAGCTATATTTGGCGAAAAAGACTATCAACAACTTCTTGTGATAAAACGGTTTACAACCGACCTAGATATACCCGTAGAGATTATTGGAGCCCCCACTATCCGAGAGAACGATGGATTAGCGTTGTCATCTAGAAATATTTATCTTGATACTAAATCAAGGTCTATTGCCCCTTCGATGTATAGCATACTAAATCAACATGCATCCAATATATCGAATGGGAGCGACATAAAGAAAAGTCTTGAAATAGCTAGAAAAAACCTGCAGGACTCAGGCTTCGAAAAAATTGATTATCTCGATCTCCGAAATTCACAGACCCTCGAGACTTGTGGCGACCTAAAACAACCAAGCCGCCTTTTTGCAGCAGCCTGGTTGGGTTCAACAAGATTAATCGATAATTTAGCCATAAATTGACAGTTTTATTTACTTCTATTCTCTCGATTTTCTATTAAATCATTAACAACCGCTGGATCAGCCAAAGTTGAAGTGTCACCTAAACTTCCGAAATCATCCTCCGCAATTTTGCGCAGAATACGCCGCATTATTTTTCCTGAACGCGTTTTCGGTAAACCCGGTGCCCACTGTATTAAATCGGGACTCGCTATAGGACCAATTTCCTTTCTAACCCATTTAATAAGTTCGGCCCTTAGTTCCTGGGATGGGTTCACTCCTACATTTAAAGTAACATAAGCGTATATTCCCTGTCCTTTTATGTCATGAGGATAACCAACGACCGCCGCTTCAGCCACTTTTTCATGGGCGACAAGCGCTGATTCGACCTCAGCTGTCCCCATACGATGACCAGAAACATTTATAACATCATCAACCCGCCCTGTTATCCAATAGTACCCATCTTCGTCACGTCGGCAGCCATCCCCTGTGAAGTACTTGCCTGGAAAAGTTGCAAAATATGTTTGATAAAACCTCTCATGATCCCCATAAACGGTTCGCATTTGACCCGGCCAGCTATCATTTAAACATAGGTTTCCAGAAGCGGCACCTTCTAGAAGCTGACCATCACCGTCCACCAAGACCGGCTCAATACCAAAAAATGGCCGAGTCGCAGAACCTGGCTTCAAATCTGTTGCCCCAGGCAAGGGTGTAATCAAAATGCCACCCGTTTCCGTCTGCCACCAAGTGTCAACTATCGCACATCTGCCATCACCGACGACATTGTAATACCAAAGCCACGCCTCAGGATTAATCGGCTCTCCAACAGAACCTAAAATTCGAAGCGATTTTCTGCTAGTAGATTGTACTGGCTCATCGCCCTCTCTCATCAAGGCTCTTAATGCTGTAGGTGCAGTATAAAAAATTGAAACCTTGTGTTTATCACAGACTTGCCAAAATCTACTATTATCCGGGTAATTTGGCACTCCTTCAAACATGAGCGTTGTGGCGCCGTTCGCCAAAGGACCATAGAGAATATATGAATGCCCAGTCACCCAACCGACATCGGCGGTACACCAATAAATTTCGCCCGGTTTATAATCAAAAACGTATTGATGCGTCATCGAAGCATAAACTATATACCCTCCAGAAGTGTGCATAACACCTTTCGGTTGCCCAGTTGAGCCTGATGTATAGAGAATAAATAACGGATCCTCAGCATCCATTTCTTCTGCGGGACAATCACTCGAGGCTGTCGACATTATCTCATCGTACCAGTAATCGGTATTCTTCTTCCAATCAATCAATCCTCCAGTCCTTTTTACAACAACGACTGTTTTACACATGGGGCATGATTTCAAAGCAGCATCAACATTGGCTTTCAACGGGATGGACTTCCCACCCCTTATTCCTTCATCGGCGGTAATAATTAAATTACTATCACAATCTTTAATACGCCCTGCCAGAGCCTCTGGAGAGAACCCACCAAACACAACTGAATGAATAGCTCCGATCCGAGCACATGCTAACATTGCTACCGCAGCCTCAGGAATCATGGGCATATATATCGTGATTCGGTCACCCTTTTTAGCACCAAGTGTTTTTAAAGCGTTTGAAAACTTACAAACTTCACCATGAAGTTCACGGTAAGTTATTTTTTTATCGTCTTCAGGGTTATCACCCTCCCAAATTATTGCCGTTTGGTCTCCCTTCTCATCGAGATGCCTATCTAGACAATTAGCAGCAACATTTAATGTTCCATCATGGAACCATTTTATATGCAGGTCTTTTTCAGAAAAAGAAACGTCCTTTATCTTGGAATATGGTTTTATCCAGTCTATTCTTTTACCTTCTTTTTCCCAGAACATTTCTGGATCTGATACAGATCGTTCATACATATCTAGGTAGCCAACATTGTCTATTATCGCCTCAGCTTGTCGTTCAGCTGTGACTTTAAATAAATTTTGGTCCGACATAAAAATCTCCCAATGAAATAATATTTAGCCATCTAAATTGTTAAATTTTTGCAAATAGTATGTTAATATCTCTCGTGAGGGGATTCAAGCAACTATACGGATCTAAGGTTTGACATCGCACGGCATCGAGGTGTTTTATCCGAGGACCAGAGAAAACAGACTAGTCGGCAGTTAATCCTCGATAGCTATACCTTCTCGACGGAACGGGATATCGGTTTTATGTTTAAAAGAATAATTATTTATAGGGAAATTGACACATGAACGGCTCCAACCGTCCCCTCTCTCCGCATCTACAAGTCTATAAACCCCAGTTGACTTCAGTACTATCAATTACCCATCGTGCTACTGGTGTTGCACTCGCCGCGGGCACTCTGCTACTAATTTGGTGGATAGTGGCCGCCGCCACTGGAGAAGAGTATTTTAATTTTGTGCAAGGAATAATGGCTTCATGGCCGGGTTTGATTGTACTTTCAGGGTTTTCCTGGGCGGTTTTTTATCATCTTTGTAATGGAATAAGGCACTTATTTTGGGATGCAGGGATATGGATTCGAATTAGAAACCGCATATAAGTCAGGATGGGCCACAGTGATAAGTTCCTTCGTATTGACAGGCGCTACCTGGGCTATAGGCTTATTGGGTTAATTGAGGGTTTAAAAAATGATTAATAAGGGCATGAGGAGCGACTTAGGTCGCGTAAGAGGATTAGGCTCAGCAAAAGAAGGTGTAAATCACTGGTGGATGCAAAGGCTCACTGCGATTGCATTAATTCCACTCACAATATGGTTTATTATTTCAATAGCCTCTCATAGTAGAGCCGACCACGCGGAAACCGTCAACTGGCTATCTTCGCCTCTTGTCGCCGTATTTATGATTTTATTGGTAACTTCGACTCTTTATCACGCCCTCTTGGGTGTTCAAGTTATTGTTGAAGACTATATCCATCATGAAGGGTGCAAGTTTTTGTTGTTAATAGGTTTAAGGTTTGTGTTTTTAGTCTTAGGTGTCGCCGCCGTTTTCTCACTTTTAAAGATAGCATTATAGGGGCTCAATAAAATGAAATCATATGAAGTAATCGATCACACGTACGATGTGGTGGTGGTTGGGGCAGGTGGTGCTGGGTTGCGGGCTACCTTGGGGATGACTATGGAAGGCCTGAAAACTGCTTGCATAACAAAAGTCTTTCCAACCAGAAGTCATACAGTAGCAGCACAAGGCGGTGTCGGAGCAGCGTTGGATAATATGGGCGAAGGCGATAACTGGAAATTTCATATGTACGACACCGTGAAGGGCTCAGACTGGCTAGGTGATCAGGATGCAATAGAGTATATGTGCAGAAACGCGATACCAGCCGTTATAGAGTTAGAGCATTATGGTGTGCCATTTTCTCGCACTGAAGAAGGAAAAATATATCAACGGCCATTTGGCGGCCATACACTGGATAACGGTCAAAGAATGGCGAAACGCGCCTGCGCAGCTGCTGACAGGACAGGGCATGCAATTCTCCATACTCTTTATCAACAATGCCTTAGTAATAGTGCTGAATTTTATATTGAGTACTTTGCCCTGGATTTAATTATGGATGATACCGGTGCTTGTAGAGGAGTAATGGCGCTTGACCTTGCAACAGGCACATTACATCGATTTAGAGCACATAAAACTGTGCTGGCAACTGGCGGTTATGGTCGAGCCTATTTCTCATGTACCTCAGCCCACACTTGTACTGGTGACGGGAATGGAATGGTCTTGCGAGCTGGTTTACCGCTGCAAGATATGGAATTTGTTCAATTCCACCCGACTGGTGTTTATGGGGCAGGTTGTCTGATTACCGAAGGGGCAAGAGGCGAAGGAGGGTATGTTACTAATTCTGAAGGTGAACGCTTTATGGAACGTTATGCCCCAACCGCTAAGGACCTTGCCTCACGAGATGTTGTGAGCCGATCAATGACTATTGAAATCAACGAGGGTAGAGGGGTCGGCCCCAAAAAAGATCATATAAACCTGCATCTAGAACATCTTGACCCAGAAGTCCTCGCACTAAGGTTACCAGGCATATCAGAAACGGCAAAAATATTTGCGGGCGTTGATGTTACTAGAGAGCCTATTCCTATAATGCCAACTGTTCACTATAACATGGGTGGGATACCAACTAATTATCATGGGGAAGTATTAGCCCCAACGCACGAAGATCCAGACCGAATATGTTCAGGGTTAATGGCTATTGGTGAAGCTGCCTGCGTGTCAGTGCACGGAGCGAATCGACTTGGCACAAATTCCCTACTGGACATTGTCGTTTTTGGAAGAGCCGCCGCGTATCGAGCAGCAGAGACAGTTACGTCAGGCGAGACCCATAAGCCTCTAGCCGCAAATGCGGGAGATTTCTCAATTGAACGTTTAGAGCGTATTCGAAATGCTTCCGGCTCAAAAAAGGCCTCTGAAATACGTCATGAAATGCAATTATCTATGCAACGACATGCCGCAGTATTTAGAGACAATGAGCTTCTCGATGAAGGCGTAAAGAATATTTTGCAGATAGCGGGAACGATGCCAGACATGTCTGTTAGTGACCGCTCTCTTATTTGGAATTCTGATCTAGTCGAAGCGTTGGAATTAGATAATTTAATGGGACAGGCTATTGTTACCCTTACATCAGCTAACTTGAGGAAAGAAAGCCGGGGGGCGCATGCACATGAAGACTATCCAGAACGTGATGATGAAAATTGGATGAAACACACTTGTATGTGGCTTGATGAGAAAAATAATTATGATGTTATATATCGAGACGTTCATATGAATCCACTTTCCAATGAAATTGAGCCAATACCGCCAGCAGCAAGAGTTTACTAGAGTATTGTGCGCAAAAATCTATAGAGAGAGAAATACAAATGGCTGAATTTAGGTTACCAGCTAACTCGAAAGTAAAAATCGGTAATACTTACAAAGGTCCTGCTGATGCTGTCGAGATGCGATCTTTTAAAGTGTACCGATATGATCCTGATAATAAAGAAAACCCTCGGTTGGATACCTTTCAGATAGATCTTGATGATTGCGGCCCAATGGTACTCGATGCCCTAATAAAAATTAAGGATCAAGTTGACACATCGCTAACATTTAGGCGTTCTTGTCGGGAAGGTATTTGTGGTTCATGCGCGATGAATATTGACGGAACAAATACCCTAGCATGCCTTAAGCCAATCGACGAAATTAAAGGCGATGTGAAGATTTATCCTCTTCCCCATATGGAAGTTATAAAAGATCTCGTTCCAGATTTGTCAACAGCATACGCACAGTTGGAATCCGTAGAACCCTGGTTAAAAACAAAAACACCACCTCCACCAGACTCTGAGCGGCTACAATCAATAGACGAGCGAGCTAAGTTAGATGGTATGTGGGAATGTGTATTATGCTTTAGTTGTTCGACATCTTGCCCAAGTTATTGGTGGAATGAAGACCGTTATTTAGGACCAGCCGTATTACTACAAGCGTACCGTTGGATAGCCGATTCCAGAGACGAGTACACCGGGGAACGTTTAGATAACTTGGAAGATCCATTTCGACTATATCGTTGTCATACTATCATGAATTGCACAAAGACCTGTCCTAAGGGCCTGAACCCAGCCAAGGCAATTGCCGAAATAAAGAAAATGATCGTAATGCGACAATAAATATTACTACTTTAATGATCATTGTACCCGTCTATTCCTACAACTATTCTTAAGGTTTAGAAGACAATGGTGTCTTTTTTTTTCGATTTATACCAGTAAATCGTAGAAACTTCGGTAATTTTAATGTTGCGTCTATCGTAGTTAAGTTCAATCTGTGCAAGGAGTGACCAATCTTGTCGACAATAAATGAAATGACGGGTGGAGAAGCTATAGCCCGATTACTGCGTGCTCAAGGGATAGGGCCTATGTTTGGGATGGGTGGCTTTCAATTACTACCTTTTTATGACGCGGCCCGTCGTCTTGGTTTAACACACTCGTTAATAAATGATGAAAGATGTGGTGTGTTTGCCGCTGATGCGTATGCAAAAATCACTGGTAAGGTGGGTGTCGTTGATGCCACCCTTGGGCCTGGCGCAACGAATCTGGTTACGGGACTGATAGAGGCATTAAACGCCGGCACCCCCATCGTGGCTATAGTTGGCAATAGTCATCGATTACATTCTTGGAAAAATATGACGCAGGAAAGTAAACAGGTGGAAATTTTGCGGCCAGCTGTAAAAGAGTTAATCAAAGTAGAGATGATTGAACGGTTACCAGAACTTGTTAGACGGGCATTTCAAATCGCAACAACAGGCCGCCCTGGGCCAGTAGTATTGGATATCCCCGAAGATATTTGCCATGCAAGCTACCCTTTTGATCCCGAAGAGTTGGACGTGCCTCAGTTGTATCAGAGGATACCGAGTTTAAGAACTAGACCGGATAGTTTATCTATAGATAAAGCAGTCCAACTTTTAAAGTATTCCAAACGTCCACTAATCTTAGCGGGGGGTGGCGTTCATCTAAGCGATGCAGCGCAAACACTTGAGACTTTTGCCGAAACATTCTCTATTCCTGTAGCACATACAATGACTGGCAAAGGTTCTATATCTTGTACTAATACATTAAATGCCGGTTTATTTGGACGATACGATCGTATCGCAAACCAATTCATCGAGGCTAGCGACTGTTTGCTTGTTATCGGCTGTAAATTAGGAGAGATTGCAACAAAACGATTTACACTTCCACCCAAAAATATACCAATAATTCATTTGGAGGTCGTTGCCGAAGAAATTGGTAGAACACTGCAACCAACTGTCGCTTTATGGGGTGATGCCAAAGAGGGCATTAAAGACCTCGCCTCTGTAATGTCTACCCATGCTGAGCAGCAAAGAACAGAACGTGCCAGTTATATAAAAGATATCGAAAGACATATGGACGACTGGCGTATCTCAGTAAATGGACGCTTAACCTCACAAGAGGTGCCAATAAATATGGCACGACTGATGCACGAGCTTAATAATGAATTACCCGAGGACGCAATTCTTGTCGCAGATGGTGGGTTCGCTGCTCATTGGGGAGGTTTACTGTATGATACTAAACGTGCTGGTCGTGGGTTTTTACCAGACAGAGGTTTTGCATCAATTGGGTATGGATTACCTGGCGCTATCGGGGCAGCGTTAGCAAAATCAGGGCCCGTTATTGCTATCACAGGTGATGGCGGTTTCAACATGACTTTGGGTGAGTTAGAAACCGCAAAACGTATGCAGCTCGAATTTGTTATTATAGTTGTAAATAACGCAGCTTCAGGATACGTCAAAGCACTTCAACATCTAATGTATGGGGAGGGTGCCTATCAATCAAGCGATCTAGAAGAAACAAACTATGCTAACGCCGCAGAGTCTCTTGGTTGTAAAGGAATTCGAGTAGAAGACCCAAGTAAGATCAGAGAAGCTATTTCAATTGGCTTGAGTCAAAAAGGTTGTCCTACGATCATTGATCTAGTCGTCACAAGAGACCCAGCTAAGATGTTGCCCGGTGTAGACAACAGAGCGGCAATCGTGAAAAAAGGCGATAGGGTTGCATGATTTGATTATTAGTAAGTTTTGATCAAAATAATAGGTAGCTCACACACCACTTCGATTTTGTTCAGTTTATTATTTGAGCGACCTTTGTCTGCAGGCCTCTCCAAAGGCCTTAAATATTTTTGTATTGACTGAATTGAGTGGACGAGGCCACTCAGGATGCCATTGGACCCCAAGAGCAAATGTATCTGGGTCGGTCGAGCTTATCGCTTCGATAACCCCATCAGGAGCGACCGCATCAATTCTCAAGCCGTTACCCAATTGATCTATTCCTTGTGCATGAAGAGAATTCACATTGGTTTTGGTCAAACCTGTAATTTTTTCTAAAAGCCCATCTGATATAATATCAATATTATGCGCTAATCTATAACGTCTCTCATGATCATCTTCATCCCGTCTCATACGATGATCAAATTTATCATTTAAATCGGCTATGCTTTGGTGCAAAGTTCCCCCACATGCCACATTTAGTTCCTGGATTCCAAGACATAAACCGAGTACGGGAATTTTTCTTTTCAAACATTCCTTAACTAATGGAAGTATAGTGCCGTCACGATAAGTGTCATGCCTTGTTCCCTCTTTACTCTCTTTTCCTCTATATTGAGCTGGCTCAACATTTGATGGGCTTCCAGTTAGAAGGAGACCGTCTATATACTCAGCAAATTCTTCGAGCTCAGGTAATGCCGGCAAAATAACCGGGGTGCCGCCGATTGGGTTTATAACAGCCAATAGATATTTTTCACTGCAGCGATGAAAAGGATGCATAGAACCTAGCTCTCGGCATCCAGAAACACCAATCAAAGGTCGTTTATTAATTGTGTCCAAAACCTCAAGTCCCTTTAATTGATAAAGATTATACAATATAGAAATATAGATTTTTTAAAAAAGGTGCCCACTTATTATTCACGAACGAAATTTTCAAGTAATCAAACAATATAAGATAATAATGGTACTGTCATCGGTTTGGAACTTTTTTACTCCATAGTTACAGCACGCAAGAATTGGACAGGAATATTCAAGAACCGCAGTCTTTAGATTGTGAATTCGATTACATCCACTGGAATTATTTTATTCTGTTCTATCTGGGCATCACCAAATACTTTAGACTGGCGCCCATAATCTGTAGATCATATAATAACAATCGCCCTCAACGGTATCTTAATAAGTGTATTGATCTATTAGTGGCATCGGGCTAACCACCAAATCCCAGTTATCTAAAATTTCCATAAATTCACCATCTTGACGAGTTTCTCGATGTAACGATAACTTTAAGATATCTCTTTGGGGAAGTATTGTTGGCTACTTTTTTCGAGCGATAATTATCATTATTTTAGACATCCCATGAATATCCATTGTGTGGTCTAAAGTACTAGTTTTACTAGTATCTGCTTTTTATCATGCAGAGATCCAAATACCATCGCTTTGCGATAAAACACAGTCTTGCATCTTTCTGAGGCCTTCATTTCACGAAGTTCAGCATCACGCGTTAAAGGTTGACACACATTCTAATTATTCAATCATATTGGGTATCTGGGATAAGGTTTTCAACACTGCTAAACCAGGTAGTAAACAGGTAAAGTGTTTTATTGAAGTAGAGGGAGAAAAGAAAGGTACCTTGATTAGACCACTGGTTAAGCCTTTTTTAAATATTTAAGTTAGTTCTCTATTTTAGAAACTGAAAACATATCTGGGTCAACCTCGAATATACGAGAGTTGAATCTACCTCCACGTTGCATGTCTAACAATGATACTCGCACCTCAATACCTTGTTGGTCACGAATAGTCCATTGTCGCAGTTGGATCGGATTATCAGAAAATAATAATTGAATAAAACTTGAATTTAACTCGCCCTTTTTTACTAGCGTTAACCTTAACGTACCTGGACCACGGTTAATATTTTTAATCTCGTACCAGCTCTGCAGATCAACATCTTTTTCGACTAAAACTCTCAACGGTGTTTGAGAAATTGGAATATGGCTAATTTGTTCTAGGTTTTTATCAACATAAATAACAAAGCTACCATCAGATACTAGTAAAATGGGGGAAGGTTCATCGTATTGAACTCTCATTTTCCCTGGTCGGTTTAAAAACAATACCCCGCCTGAACGCTCACCCGTACTAACTGTTTGCAGGAAGTTTGATTTTAATGTTGTTATCGAATTTAAGTAATTTTCTATCCTGCTCAAGTCATCAAGATCAGTGTGAGTTAAACCTGCGCTGCAGGCTAAATTAGCTTTAAAACTGAATAGAATTAGAAGTAAGATTATTTTTTTTAACATTGCAAAACCTAAATCATGAGCCGTATCGTTCTAACTTCTGATTATATTTCCGCATGGTCCGGTAATAATACTTCGCGCTTACCTACATGATTAGACGCGCTCACTACACCGTCTGCTTCCATTCTTTCTATAATCGTCGCAGCTCTGTTATATCCAATTTTCAAATGTCGCTGAATGAAACTAGTTGATGCCTTTCGCTCTTGTGCAACTATTGCTATCGCTTGATCATAGAGCTCATCACCGGTATTTGTATCTTTTTCTCCCGCACCGAGCCCATAGGCTGCTAACGGATCGCCAACATCATCTTCCTCGGTTATAGAGTCATTAAACTCAGGCTCACCTTGTAATCGAAGATGTGCAACAACATCTTCTACTTCTTCATCCGAAACAAAAGGCCCATGCACTCGCGTGACCCTTCCACCGCCAGCCATGTGCAACATATCGCCTTGACCAAGTAATTGCTCCGCTCCCTGTTCGCCTAGAATTGTTCTACTATCAATTTTCGATGTAACCTGGAAACTTATTCGTGTTGGGAAGTTAGCCTTTATAGTGCCAGTGATAACATCTACTGAGGGTCGTTGAGTTGCCATAATGACATGTATTCCAGCTGCACGGGCCATCTGAGCAAGACGCTGAACCGCCCCTTCAATATCTTTTCCAGCAACGAGCATCAAATCTGCAACTTCATCAATTACAACTACGATAAAAGGTATAGGCGTTAAATCCAGTGGTTGGTCCTCAAAGACAGGTTTACCCGTTTCTGCATCAAACCCAGTTTGAACGCGACGCTTAAGAACTTCGCCTTTCTTCCGAGCATCCGCCAACCGAGCATTATAACCATCAATATTTCTTACTCCAAGTTTAGACATTGCACGATATCTAGTTTCCATTTCACGCACAGTCCATTTTAGCGCCACAACAGCTTTTTTTGGATCTGTAACGACTGGGCTTAATAAATGAGGAATATCATCATAAATTGATAACTCTAACATTTTTGGATCAATCATAATCATCCTGCACTTCTCAGGAGATAGCTTATAAAGCAATGATAAAATCATAGTATTTACCGCAACTGATTTACCAGAGCCAGTTGTACCAGCGATTAACAAATGTGGCATTTTAGCTAGATCAACAATAATAGGATCACCACCTATATCTTTACCTAGTGCAATTGGTAGTTTTGCTTTTGAGGTCGAATAGTCATTCGTCTCAAAAAGCTCGCGAAGAAAAACCATTTCTCTACTAGGGTTGGGAAGCTCTATACCAATAACATTTAAACCAGGAACTACGGCAACCCTTACAGAAACAGCACTCATTGAACGTGCAATATCATCAGCCAAACCGATAACCCTTGACGATCTTGTTCCAGGGGCTGGCTCCAGTTCATATAACGTGACGACTGGTCCTGGACGGACTTTAACAATTTCCCCTTTTATACCAAAATCCTGCAATACCGTCTCTAACATGCGAGCATTTGCCTCCAGGGTCTGTTTATCTGGCGCACTACTTATTACTTCTTTTTGATAAGCTAATAAGCCAAGTTGAGGTAAGCTATATTCTCCAGAAACTTGAAGGTTAAGGTTCTCCTGAGTAATTTTTCGGTTTATCTTTTCCTTTTCTTTCCGCTTATTTCCAACCCTATTTTGGCTCAAAATAACTGGAACGCCGACATCGACTTCAAGGCTAGGTACATCTAGCCGATTAGAAGGATTATCCAATTGATTATTGTCTTGCACTAAGTTTGGTTCCATCCTTTGTTTGGTCTTCTTCAAACTAATATTCGCAACTTTCGCTGTCACCTTGCAACCAACGCCCAATGCCCTTGCACTAAAAACACTAAATCGTACTAATAATACCGATGTTAGGTTTATATACTTAATCACACTAAAGAATATTAACAGCCAATCTTGGAAGCCCGCACCCATACACCAAAATAAAATTGTGATACCAAATAATCCTAATATTAAACTTAGGACGTCAGGACTTATATGATACGGCGCAACTATTGGTATGATTTGATCAAAGATTATGGAGCCAGTAACACCACCAAAACCCGAGCTAATTTTCCAAAAATCCTGAAAGGAAAATTGTGCTATGGCGCCAGATAATAAAACTAAGCCGATCGGTAGAAATAATAAACGAAAAATAACTTTATTGAGGGACTTGTGCACCAATAGCCGGACTCCCCAAAATGACAAAACTATGACTAACATGCCATTCGTTAATCCAATCATTTGGATCAACAAATCTGAAACTACAGCACCTGGCAACCCAAGAATATTTGCGGTCAACCCAGAATTCGCCGAGTTTAGAGACGCATCAGAAGCGTTATATGTTAGAAAAGCAGCCATTAATAAGGCGACAGCAGAAAGTACCAATAACCCACATAGTTCTTTTATTCGTCTTCTTAAAAACGATTCAGGGGTAATCTTAAAATTAAAGGACGTATGTTTATCAATTACAGCCATACTACTTTCCTATTCCAGATGATATTTCATTCTGCGTATAAAACGTTTTCAATTTTTCTAAGACCCAACTCTGTTGTCTTGGCGTCATACACCAAGGCTATTCTTAGGTATGATTGTCCTGGGTTGTCTTCTCCCACCAAAGAACGAGCCATCAGTTCTCCTGGAACGGTTTTAATTGCTACTTCTCTCCACAATTTTCTGGCTGCTTCTTTGCCATCACCTACGTAAAGCCAGATAAAGAACCCAGCCTTCGGCATGGGCGCTTGACTATGAGGACCTAAGATACCTTCAGCGATCCTAAAATTCTCAGCGTAGTATGACCTGTTTTCTTCTACATGCTTGTCATCATTCCATAAGGCTGTTGATGCATGAAGAATTGGAAGTGGAAGAGGAGAGCCTCCAAATGTCACAAACTCACCATAACGTTTTATTATTTTTTCATCACCAACCAAGAAGCCAGATCGAAGCCCTGGCGCACTCGACCTTTTAGATAAAGAATTGAAAGAAATAACGTTGCTTAAACCTTCGCCTAGACTGGCGCAGACCTCCATCCCACCAACGGGCGGGGTTCCACGGTATATTTCACAGTAACATTCGTCTAATGCTAAAACAAAATTATGTTTCCGTGCTAATTTAACCGCATGTTTTAAATATTGTTCTGAAGCTGAGGTTCCCTGGGGATTTGACGGCGTACAGAGAAAAAAAATTGCCGTACGATCTAACAGTTGCTCGGGTATCAGTTCCAAATGTGGTAAAAAATTATTTTCAGCTTCCGCTGGCAAATAAACCGCTTCCGCTCCACCCGACATCGCCGCTCCTTGATAAACGTGATAGAATGGGTTCGGCATTAACACAGCGGGTTGAACACCATTTTTCTTCGGCGGAGTACAAATAAATCCAATCTGATATAGCGGCTCTCGCGACCCTGGAACTGGAATAATATGCTTGTCTGGGTCTATTAACCCCAGTGGTAAATTATATCTACGTACTAACCATCCGCGCGCCGCTTCACGAAATTGAGAGTCACCAGTAGGGGGCGGGTACCGGTTCCATAAATGAGAATTACTAGCTACTGTATCTGATAGTAGAGTCGGCGCTGATTTCTGTGGTTCTCCCAATGAAAATAATATTGGTTTTTCATTCGACTTAGGAGTTATATCTGCCAGCATGTCATTCAGACGTGCAAAGGTATATTCTCCTAACGGAGTTGTATTTGGATTCAACATTGGGTTAGTCCAAGCCACAAATAAATTATATTAGATATATTAGTATCTTATATCATATACTTCAAGTGATTTAGAAGACCGGCATACTTCTCCTTTTGAGTGACTCGACGTGGTAAAAGATTTTCATAATTAAAGGCCCAGATTACTCTGGGCCTTTATTATTTCTGAATTAAAATTAATATATGCTCGCAAAGGAGCACATGATTTAGAGCCGAACTTATTTAAACTCAGGATATGCATCCATACCACACTCTGTTTTATCTAAGCCTATGAGTTCTTCTTCTTCTGTCGGGCGAAGACCAAAAATTATTTTGATGATAAACCATGTAACCGAACTCGTCACGATGACAAAGAGCCCTATTGAGATAATACCGATTATCTGCGTTATCAGCGAAGACTCAGCATTACTTATAACCACAGCAAGGGTACCCCAAATTCCACAGAAGAGATGAACGGGTATTGCTCCTACCACATCATCAATTTTCATTTTATCAAGTAAAGGAACAGCAAGTACTATTATGAAACCCCCAATGCCACCAATTAATATTGCCAAGCCTGGTGTTGGAGCCAGGGGCTCAGCGGTTATGGCTACAAGGCCACCAAGAGCACCATTTAAGGCCATAGTTAAATCAAGTTTTTTGTAAAGGATTTGATTTAATAAGATTGCCGCAATAACGCCACCAGCGGCAGCTAAGTTAGTGTTTATATAAATTGTCGAAATAGCCACTGCATCTGCCGCTGATCCCATAGCAAGTTGCGAGCCACCATTAAATCCAAACCACCCCAACCAAAGAATAAATGTACCTAGAGTGGCCAGCGGTAAGTTAGCCCCAGGCATTGGCATAATTTGACCATCATTACCATATTTTCCTTTTCTTGCACCAATTATGACGGCGCCAGTCAGGGCAGCCCAACCACCAACAGAATGAACGATAGTAGATCCAGCAAAATCCGAAAACTTCATCTCAGATAACCAGCCACCACCCCACGTCCATGCCCCTTGGATCGGGTAGATAATCCCAGTTAAAACAATAATAAAGATAAAAAATGAAAACACTTTGATACGCTCAGCTACAGTACCCGACACAATGGAACCGGCTGCAGCGACGAATACCATTTGGAAAAACCAATCTGAACCAGAAGCATATCCATTGGCATCATTAGCTTTAAACCCACCAGCCGTAATAGCTGGATCGGCCGCGGCCCACGGGCTTATAGACCCAACCCAACCACCATCAACCCCCGAATACATTAGATTATATCCTAGAAGCCAATACATAATCCCTGCAATCGAATAAAGCCCAATGTTCTTAGAACACTGCATGGTAGTATTTTTCGATCTCACCAAGCCAGCCTCAAGCATACAAAAGCCGGCTGCCATCCACATGACAAGGAAACCATGAATCAAAAAAGATAGTGTATTAAATATGAAAGCCGTTTCAGCCGACACCTCAGCAGAGGCTGTAGCACTAACTGCTACAGTTGATACCCCAGCAGTTAAACAAAAAAGTGTGTAAACCCAAATTTTCTTCATTTCATTATCCCCCTTACAGTGCATCCGAACCGGTATCACCGGTTCGAATACGCATTGCTGCCTGTAAATCCAAAACAAATATTTTTCCATCGCCAATTTGGCCGGTATTTGCCGACCCTTGAATAGTTTCGATAACCTGGTCAAGAAGGTCATTGGTCACCGCGACTTCAATTTTTATCTTTGGTAAAAAATTAACCTCGTATTCTGCACCACGATAAATTTCTGTTTGCCCTTTTTGCCGACCAAACCCCTTGACTTCACTCACTGTTAAACCCTCTACACCTAACATTGTGAGTGCTTCCCGGACTTCATCCAGCTTGAAGGGCTTTATTATTGCCATAACAAGCTTCATAATTTTTTCTCCTTTCAATTCCAAAACCTCAAAATTCGTAAAGTTATCGATCTAAAAGTTTAAAAGATTGCATTGAGGTAGTATGCAACTGGCCCTACTTGATGCTCTCTAGCCTTGATCTATAACACTATCGATTTCAAGAAACGTGCCATTAGGGTAACGATATTTTTATGCATGAAAACAGTTACTTAGATAGTTCCAACTTAAATCCATAATTTTAAATAACACTATGTTGATTATTTTTTAATCATCAATTTTACAATGTCTATTTTTTAAGCAATTAATATTTTTTCAAACTTCCCTTTTTATGTTAAATCTATCAAATTCTTGAAACTCACAATATAGAGCAGGGTATTGTTAAATTTATGAATGAGATAACCAGGTTTGATTGTATTATAGTTGGTGGAGGTCTATCCGGCCTGACGACGGCGCTTGCCTTGTCAAAAATTGGACTGTCAGTGGCAATAATTGATAAAGCCTCTATCGAGCCCACCAACTCTAAGGACGGCGATCAACGAACTACAGCTATATCTGCGAGCGGCAAAGCCGTATTTGAAGCTTTAGGCATTTGGGACGAGGTAAAGACAAAGGCAGAACCAATTTTAAATATCTGTGTATCTGAAAAAGGTAGCGAGGGATTTTTAACGTTTGATCACCGAGAGGCCGGCCCTATCCCGATGGGACACATAGTAGAAAATATAAAATTAAAAAATTCACTAATTTTAGCTATAAAAAATCAAAAAAATATCACAGTACTACCTAATCGTGGGTTAAAGAGTTTTTCTTCCAATATTGGTCATGTTGAAGCGCACTTAGATGACGAAAGTTTTCATACTGCATCATTGTTAATTGCCGCAGATGGCAGAAATAGTTCGGCACGCGAATTGGCTAATATCAAGTCTACGCTCGTTAATTACCGCCAATCAAGCATTGTTTTCACAGTAACACACACGAAGCCACATAAAGGAATTGCATATGAGCAATTCTTGGCAGGAGGCCCAATAGCATTTCTTCCGATGAGGGGAAAGCAATCCTCTGTAGTGTGGAGTGAAGATAAGCCAGTAACCGATTTGCTTATGGAACTGAGTGATGAGGAGTTCTCAGCAGCAGCAAGTTACAGGTTAGATGATTGTTTGGGAAGACTAAAACTCACTGGAAAAAGAAGGGTCTTTCCTCTTTCTTTAAACTATGCAGATACTCTGATTGGAGACCGTTTCGCTATGGTAGGTGATGCGGCGCATGGACTGCACCCTATCGCAGGTCAGGGTTTCAATCTTGGGTTACGAGACGTCGCCAATCTTGTGGAAGAGGTCTCTAGAGCGCAGCAACTTGGCCTTGACATTGGTAGCTTTGAAACACTCCGTTCGTTTCAAGCCACCCGGCGTTTAGATAATTTTTCTCTCGTTGCCGTTACAGACGGCTTAAATAGACTATTCTCTAACAATAATAAGCTCATCCGAGCAATTAGAAGCAATGGACTTACCACTGTTAATTCTATAGCCCCATTGAAAAAAATATTTATGGAACACGCTATGGGTACTTTAGGAAATTTACCAAGTTTGTTACAAGGTAAATTACCCTGAAGGTTATGGATCTCGGCTAAAACCTAATTCTTCAACGCGACTCAAATAATCATGCCACAAATCGTTCTGATTTGCTCCCAAGTCGTAAAGATATTGCCAAGAATAAATTCCAGTATCATGCATATCATCAAAACTAATTTTTATAGCATAATTCCCAACAGGCTCGACGCTCAATATACCTACATGTCGGCGTCCTGCTAGCGTCACTTTCTGGCCTGATCCGTGGCCCTGTATCTCAGCAGAAGGGCTCTCAACTCGCAGCAACTCAGCTTTTATTATAAAAGATTCGCCATTATCAAAATCTATCTCTAAAGCCTTTTCTTTTGACTTTATTCGAATTTCTAAAGGCCAATTTTTTGTCGAGATGTCGTTCATTTTCATACCTTAATAAAGGAATATAGATACCAAACCCCTACTTGTTAATTATTTTACGCGCTTCATCTATTAACATGATTGGTACTCCATTTCTTATGGGGTACGCTAGCTCTGCTTGCTCACACACAAGCTCCTGTGTCTCCTTGTTAAGGGTCAATGGTGCCTTCGTTAATGGGCAAACAAGTATTTCCAATAATTTTGGATCTATTTGTCGCTCAACTTTATCAGTGCCTGACATCTTCTATCCCATCAGCCTGGTGGCTCGCCATTTCTAACAAAGAGATCATGGTCGCAGCCCTGTCTTCAATTTTATTTGCAACTAGTAAGGCTTGTTGCTCGGTTGCACTGAACGGACAGATCATTGCTAATGTGGTAATTAACTGAGTATCACCCATACTATTTATAGCACTCCAGTCTGCATCAATTGTCTTTTTTTCAAAGTAATTTTTCAGAGCCTGCATTAATCGTTCTTTATTAAAATCAAGTTTATCTGGCTGTGATATATCAGCTTTGTACGGTTGCCAATCAGGCATAATCCGTCTGTATCCCCGCATGGAATCAACTTCCTGATCGATATCAAAACGGCATATGCCGAGTAAAGTGACTAAATAACGCCCATCGTCAGTCTCAGAAAATGCCGTTATTCGTCCCGCGCAACCAGTCTTATATAACGAAGGTTTCTTTTGCAGGCCAGCGTCTGATTCAGTTGGCTGTATAACACCAATCAACCGGTCGGCACCTAATGCATCATCGGTCATCATTAAATAACGCGTTTCAAAAATATTCAAAGGAAGGCGTCCAAAAGGCAACAACAAAACTCCACCTAAAGGAAACACTGGTAAAGTTGCTGGAAGGTCAGAAAATTGCGTTGAAAAACCTGAGGCAGCCAAAAAACTAAACTCCTTGAAGACTAAACAGTGAAAAAAAAATATTCACGCGAACAGGATCGACGAAAGTCGTTTTCTAGCATCTATGGTCAATGGATCTGTCATTCCAAATATGCCAAATAACTTTACAAGTTGTTTTCGCGCAGCTTCCTCATTCCAAGCTCTATTAATTTTTATGCTTTCCAGAAGGTGTTCAACAGCGCCCTCGTTATCTCCCGCTCCGTATAAAGCCATCGCCAAATCAAATCTGTTCTCTAAATTTTCAGGGTTTTTTTCTACAGCTGCACGAAGATCGGGCAACTCACCTACATCCAAGCTTGCCAGTACCATTTCGATCTGCGATATGGCCGCTTGTATCTCAGGAAGTTTTTTCTGGTCATCAGATAAATCAGCTAACACTTCTTGCGCTTTTTCTATCTCACCTAAAGAGGTCCATGCTCTGCACAGGCCCGCTATTCCGAGAGAGCTTGTAGGGTCATGTTGTAGTATTTGAGTAAAGAGTGCACTGGCATCCTCAAACTTTTCCTCCGATAACATGACGTCGGCAGCCTCCAGCGCCTCTGCAATTGGACTCTCTCCAGCGGCACCATTGGTCAGTTTTTTGATAAATTCGCGTATTTTGCTTTCCGGCAGTGCACCTGCAAAGCCATCGACAGGTTGACCTCCTTTAAATGCAAATACCGCTGGTATAGACTGCACACGCATTTGTTGCGCAACCTCAGGGTTTTGATCAATATCAATTTTTACCAGCTTTACCGCCCCATTAGATTCTGTCACAACCTTTTCGAGTATAGGGCCGAGCTGCTTACATGGCCCACACCACGGCGCCCAAAAGTCAACTATAACAGGCACCTCAGTCGATGACTCAACAACGTCTGCCATAAATGTTGCTGTTGTCGCGTCTTTAATAAGGTCTTCGGAGGCATTTACCATGTTTGTATTAGCATCAGTATTCGCCTGTTCCATCTCGTATCCCCAATGAGTTCAAATATAGTATATGGTTGTAACAATTATAACGGCAAGCCACCGTAAAAAGTTTAATCTAATTCCATTATTTTTGGTTGGTGCCCGCAAGACTCGATATATTTCATTAAATCATTAGGACTTATGGACGTTGTTTTCTCATTTGTTATCGGATGAAAATTTAGAGGAGACAACGACATCATGCCTTTATCTAAAACCACATCAACACTTTGACTTAAGTCATTCATCAATGCAAAAGGCGAGACAGCCCCAGGTGTTACTCCCAAATACATCAAAAGACGTTCCGGGCTTCCAAATGAAAGCCTTTGTCCACCAAGCTTCTCTCCAATTTCTTTTAAATTCACAGAAAGGTTCTCTCGGCAGCATAGAAGCCACATTTGATTTTTTTTTCCCCTCAAGAATAAATTTTTGCAATGACATCCTGGTATTGGTCCGCGATGAGCCTTCGAATCTTCAACTGTGAATAAGGGAGGGTGGTCGTAAGTAACGCTATTTATGCTTAAATCTGTCAAACGCTCTAAAACATCATCAGCGGACACTGGAGCGACGTGTCTTTGCCTCTTACCATCATGATCTTTCATATCGGTCTTTCCAAGCTTTAACACCAAACTGTCTTAGTTAGCTATTAATCCATTCACAAGAAGATAATTTACATTACAATTTAGTCCTGAAAAATTAAAATTAATAACGAAGTCTTGCAAACTTCCACGCAGTGAGTATTATCCGCGACTTGTTGTATTTTACAAAGGTTATTTTTATGCGGGCGTAGCTCAGTGGTAGAGCATCTCGTTGCCAACGAGAATGTCGTGAGTTCGAATCTCATCGCCCGCTCCAATTATTTTATAGAACAGAAGTTACATACGCCTACATTGAGTGTGTTAAATTTATAACCTCCCTAGTTCTCGTCACAAATCCATCCCAATGTTTATCAAACTCAATTATAAGGTCAATTATTTCTTGTGAATTGGTGGCTTTAGTTGCCTCGGTTATACTGGCAAATTCATAAATGGCCACGTGGGTATTAGGGTCTTCTATGCTCCATCCTCGTTTTGCGCTCATAGGACCTAAAGCGTTCATAGCATCCGGCAAATGTTCTTTTTGATACCAAATGTCAAAATCATCCTTTCTCTTAGAATCAACTATAGCACGCACAATTAAACAAGCCGTCATATTTTTTCCTTTTTACGAATTGACAAATAATTTTTGCACTAAGAATATCACTAGTCCTATCTCAAAAATCTATTAATGTATTTTTCATATTTTTGTAAGTTCGGACTATTAAATCTTAGACAATATGAAATTTTAAATAATGTAAATGGGAAGATCAAAATGGGTCAAGAAAGTAGTAGAACAACTAAGGGACGAAAAGTCCTTTATAATTCCATAGTTGATACCATAGGGGACACTCCGTGCGTCAGAATTAATCGATTAGGTCCAGCAGAGATAAATATATACGTTAAAGCAGAATTTTTTAACCCGGCTGGTTCCATCAAAGACAGGTTGGCGGTCAGCATTGTTGAAGAAGCCGAAAAACGTGGGACATTACGACCTGGACAAACCGTCGTTGAGGCGACTAGCGGAAACACTGGAATTGGGCTCGCTATGGTTTGCGCTGCGAAAGGATATCCTTTGGTTGTAACAATGGCCGATAGTTTTTCTATTGAACGGAGAAAGTTAATGCGATTTCTCGGGGCAAAAGTCGTATTAACCCCCAGAGCAGAAAAAGGTTTAGGAATGTACAACAAGGCCAAAGAGTTAGCAGATGCCAATGACTGGTTTTTAGCTAGCCAATTTGAGACACCGGATAATGCAAAAATACATGAAAACACGACAGCCCAAGAAATTCTTTCGGACTTCGGACAAACCAAACTTGATTATTTTGTGAGTGGTTACGGAACAGGAGGAACAATAACAGGCATTGCTCGAGTTCTTCGCACCCAAAAACCTGATACCAAAATAATTTTGACAGAGCCTGAGGGTGCGGAAATTATTGGGAGCGGCAGCGTTCAAAATAGAAACGATCACGGGATGCCCCTCAGTAGCCATCCAGCATGGTCGCCACATCTAATACAAGGGTGGACGCCTGATTTTATTCCTTTAGTGCTTCAAGAAACAATTGATAAACAATTTTATGATGAATTGATACCAGTTTCCGGCACTCTTGGTATAGAATGGTCAAAAAAACTTGCACAATCTGAAGGTATATTTACGGGAATATCCGGTGGCTCCTCATTTGCTGTAGCGATAAAAGTCGCGGAGAACGCCAAACCAGGGTCAACCATTCTTTGCATGTTGCCTGATACTGGGGAACGCTACCTTTCATCTCCTTTGTTCGATGAAATCGAAGAAAATATGTCTGAAGAAGAAACTGAACTTTCAAATTCGACCCCCAGCTATCAGATGCCGGCCACTTAGTTGAACGAAATCAGAATTAAAGGAAGTAGCCGTTGATTAAGTAGCTTGGAGAAAACTACTGGTAAAAATCCTTCACTTTTTCTAAGACTAGCTCCACTTAAATTAAATAACAACGGTTTAATCGGTTTTACGAGAACCAATTAAAATGAAATAAGAAAGGAAAAAGTTTGGAGGCAGAAATTATAAACGAGCTTAAGGGACTGGTTAACAGAAACGCAGCGCTCACTCGAAGAGGAAAATGGGTAAATTTGAGCTTCATTTTTGGTATTGGTAATAATGATTATCTCATAAACGTTGCTAAGGGCAAGATTGTAGAGGTGCGAAAACGCACATTGCCCACTGAATGTGGAGAATTCTCTATTCGTGCAACAAAAAATACCTGGCAAGAACATTGGCAACATATGCCAAAACGAGATTACCATGACATCTGGAGCATGTTACCAAAAAAACTAATAACACTTGATGGAAATTTGATACCTTTAATTCAAAATCTACAGTTTTTTAAAGACTTAATCGCAAGCCTCAGAGAAGAGCAAACTTAATATGCCACTTTTTGAACCCATCATTGGCCAATACTTCACCATGGATGTTAATGGCCAATCATACAGAATTTACGTTGAGGAATCTGGTAGTGGTATACCACTAGTCTGCCTTCACACCGCTGGATCGGACGCACGTCAATATCGTCATTTATTATGTGATGAGACCATCACAAAAAATTTTCGTGTCATTGCTTTTGATATGCCCTGGCATGGGAAGTCTAATCCCCCACCTGGATTTCGAAGTCAAGAATATAAACTTACGACCAATTTGTATAAAGACATCGTCATGGCATTTTGTCATTCTTACGATTTGATAAACCCAGTTATAATGGGATGTTCTATGGGAGGACGATTAACGTTACATCTTGCACTCGAACAAGCAAACTACTTTCGGAGTGTCATAGCCCTAGAAGGCGCAGATAAGCTTGAACCCTATTATGATCTTAGCTGGCTCCATCGCCCAGATATCCATGGTGGTGAAGTCTGCGCAGCTTTCGTATCGGCGCAAGTTGCACCTCAAAGTCCCGATGAATATCGCTGGGAAACCTTATGGCATTATATGCAGGGCGGGCCAGGTGTATTTAAAGGGGACCTTTATTTTTACTGGCATGATGGAGACTTCGACGACAGGTCACCAAAAATCAACACAAAGCAGTGTCCGGTCTATTTATTGTCGGGCGAATACGATTCTTCCTGCACCCCCGAACGCACTATGGAAACAGCAGGTAGAATATCTGGGGCGAAAGCAACAATTATGAGCGGTATGGGGCATTTCCCAATGTCTGAAAACCCCGAACTTTTCAAATCGTATATCTATCCTGTTTTAGAAGAAATTTTGAATATGTGAGACCGATATATTTGCATTGAGCAAGACAAGTCAACACGCAGAGTATTCATTTATAAATATCAAAAAACCTAAGTTACTATTTTTTTTAAAATATTTATGCAGGTGACATTATGTGTACTTTGCGATCTGCCAATAAATCTTTATTTTTTTCCGCATATGCTTTCATGTGCGGAGCCGCAGCGTGAGCCTTTAAATGATCTAAACTGGCCCACTTCTCAATAACCACAAATGTGTCAGGACCATAAGCTGCAGCAAATGATGCAGCATCAGCGCAGTCTACTACTGCACCATATTCAATACACCCATCTTCTGCATGCACCGCCGGAACGTTTGAATTAAAATTAGTTAACACTTCAGATCTTTTACCCGGCTTAGCCGTTATAACCGCTAAAACATGCACAATAGACATCGCGTAACTCCATAGTAGGTTTTAAATTAAATCAGAAAGAAAATTTTATGGCACACTGCGCCAAATTAATATTCAAAAATACTATTCTCAATTAAATTAACATTATATTGCCTCATGAGCTACATGTGAACACTTTCACTATCCAAATCCATTATATATCGCCCAACCGTTTCGTAGTGGCTTTGCCTTGCTTGCATTTGTTGCGATACAGCGTGCATATCTCTAAAGCGTCTTTCAAATGGACGGCTCTCAAATATAGCGGTAGACCCAGCTAACTTGTAAACTTGCTCTACCACATCAGTAGCTTGGTTAATTGCATAGGTAGTGGCTAAACGTATTTCTGCTCTATCATTTTGCAGTAGTTCATTCGTTCGGAAAACCGAGCAAGATACTCGAGAAAGCACACTCTGTTGATATGCGCGAGCTGAACTTAACTGGGCTTCTAATTCTGCTACTTTTGTTTGGAAAACCGGGCTTTCTCGCATAGAAGAACGCGCAGATCGTTGTGTTTTTATCTTTGCTACATCGATAAGGTCATCAACCGCCCCCCTTGCAATTCCTAATCCAACACCAGAGAAACAAGATGCGTATACTAGCGTTGTTGGAAAAATATAAAGGGGAGCTTGACTTCTACATTCATCTTGATTTTCTCTATCTAACGTCAATTCTTCTGGCACAAAAAGGTTAGTGACAGTATAGCTTTCACTCCTTGTTCCTTTGAGACCGATAACATGCCAGTCATCATGAATTGTAGCTGCTACTTTTTGGAATAACGCAGTCCGATCAGCTTGTACACCATTAGGATTCAAGAGGGGTTCACCATTGGATTTAAAAATCTTACTATGACCGCCTAACCAAGTAGCATGACCACTGCCACTTGCAAATTGCCAGGTCCCACTAACCATGTAGCCACCGTCGCATTTAATCGCTTTTCCAGCGATCCCAGCGCCCCAGGCTAAAACCGAGTTCTTTGGCCCAAAGATTGTTTTTGCTGTCTTTGGATCCAAAAAGGCAGCAGACATTGCACAACCAGAGCCCTGGCCAAAACACCACCCAACACTTGCATCTGCGTTGGCTAGAACTTCCGCCACTTGCGATAGTTGATAAGGACTGAATTGTCCTCCGTTCAGTTCTTGGGGCAATGAAAAACGAAATACGCCAAGTTCATGTAATTTATTTAAAAGGTTATCAGTCAAGCAACGTTGGTCGTCAATATCAGCATGAGCAGCCTTTATTATTGGAGTGATTGATTTTATTTTTTCAAGCCGTTTTTGGAATTTAGGAATTTCTGTTTTATCACAATCAACTGACGCGGTTGCCAAAATATCACCTCTCTTCCTTAGTAAAGGGTCCGCCTGCTTCGCACCATGCGTTGAGACCTCCCTTAATATGTGCCGCATTCTCCAATCCCATTTTAGTTACCGTTTGAACAGTTAAAGCGGACCGCCAGTCAGCCGCACAATGAAAAAGAAAACGTTTTTTTTCATTGAAAACATCTTTAAAGTATGGACTCTCCGGATCTACCCAGAATTCAATCATACCTCGAGGACAATGAAAACTGCCT
>CAXYEO010000018.1:0-47206 GCA_964276085.1 uncultured Thalassobaculaceae bacterium
TGGCGACCTTAGTGTCCGTTCTTATAGCTGTGCCTCTTGGTGTCATCTCTGCTGCGAAACAAAATACATTAATTGACTATTTTGTTCGGGCAATTAGTATCGCTGGAATCGCCATGCCATCTTTTTGGCTTGGCATTATTATTATCTTAGGGCTGTTAATAGGAACCCAGGCATGGACAGGGGTGCCGTGGATGCCACCGATATTTTATAAACCCATATGGGTAGATCCCGCACACAATCTCTCCCAGCTTATCTGGCCAGCATTGGCGACAGGATATAGATACTCGTCCGTCGCAACCCGTATGACACGATCGGCAATGCTGGATGTACTCAGGGAGGATTATGTTCGAACAGCAAGGGCGAAGGGATTAATTGAGAGAGTGATCGTCAATAAGCATGCTTTAAAGAATGCAATGTTGCCTGTAGTAACGGTGATCGGCATCGAGTTTGCTTTTCTCATGGGTGGCTTAGTTGTCACCGAGCAGGTATTCAATCTCAATGGCATTGGGAAACTATTTGTTGAGTCGGTAACCCAAGCAGACTACACGCTGACCCAATCCTTGGTTATGCTTGTAGTCTTCATATACGTAGTGATTAATTTTTTGGTCGATTTAATGTATGCGTGGCTCGACCCCCGCATTCGATATTCTTAACGGGTAAAAGACATGGCAACTTCTGAACTTCCTAATGAAGAATTTGTTCTCCCAAAACAAAAGACTATTTGGGACACTATGCTTCGAATGCTTCGCAAACAACCGCTGGGGTCTGCAGGCGCATTGGTGATAATAATAATGGCCTTTGCAGGTTTGTTTGCAGAGCAAATTGCGCCCTTTGACCCAGAAATGGAAAACTTCGAATATATGCTTTCCCCTCCAGGAACAGTCCATGAAGAGACAGGGAAAGTGTTTTACTTTGGCACAGACTCTTTTGGAAGAGATCAACTAACGCGGATGATTTATGGAGCTAGAACAGCACTTTTAGTTGGCTTCACTGCATCTTTTTTTGGAGCTTTTCTTGGACTGGTTCTAGGCGTAGCAAGCGCATATTTTGGGGGCACTATTGACCTTGTACTTCAACGAGTGTGTGATGTCTTTATGGCGTTCCCTTTAATTATTATGGCGCTAGCGATAGTTTCTATTTTTGGAACCGGCGTCGAAATGGTAATTATCGCCATCACGATCCCATTTATTCCAAATTGTGCCCGAGTTGTCAGGTCTGGTGCGTTGGCTCTAAAGGAACTCCCGTACATCGATGCTGCTAGGTCTGTTGGATACAGCCATGTTAGAATAATCCTGCGTCACATGATTCCCAACGTGATGGCGCCGTTCTTGATTATGCTGACAGCGTTTGTAGGTCAGGCGATCCTTACAGAAGCCTCCCTCTCTTACTTAGGTATGGGCGTGCAGGAGCCAACCGCAGCTTGGGGTTTAATGCTTCAAGGGGGGGCCGAAGAATATGCTGAAAGTGCACCATGGGTTCCAATTTGGCCGGGCGTAGCTATCACTCTCGCCGTGTTTGGTTTCAATTTATTTGGCGATGCTGTCCGCGATGTTCTGGATCCTAAGCTTAGGTCTGAAGTCTAAGTATAAACTGGTGCGTTAAGAGATATAAGCTGAATATTTACTTCTTAAACCTGTGCTATACGCTTAGGTTTCTGGTAGGAGCGCCATCATGGGAAATATAGATGCAGGGTTATCTGGATGGAAGATGACCTCCAATCACAACAGAATGATGGAACTACAGCGTACCTCGATGAAGGGTGGAGCGGGTTCAGTTAAGATCGATTATTTTGGGAGCTCTGCCTTCAAGATAACTTCTCCCTCTGGAGTAACCTTGATGATCGACCCCTGGCGCAATCATCCTAGTCGGAAGTGGGATTGGTACTTTGACGACTTTCCATTAACAGAAGTTGATATAGGTATCTCCAGCCACGCTCATTTTGACCATGATGCGCTACATTTATTGGATGCTCACGTTCTCTTAGATAGGCTCATTGGAACATATACCTTTGGAGATATAAAAATTACAGGTATAGCCGACAAACACGCCACAGACTCTTCGGCTGCTGTTTACGATTTCAAACGAATCATTAAAGAGTTTGACAATATTGATATCACACCACCAAATAATCCTCGCTCCTGGGATCATTGTCTACTTTTAATCGAAACAGGTGGCTTGAAAATTCTTGCCTGGGGCGATAACAGGCACAATCCTCCAGAAGAAGTTTGGGGAGCAGTTAACAATGTTGATATTGTCCTTCTCCCAATAGACGACTCTCAACATGTAATAAGCTTTCCGCATGCCGAAGAGATAATCCAACGGTTGAGCCCATCGGTAATTATACCCCACCATTACTATATTTTTGACGTTACGGTCCGACAAAGTACACTTCAGCCGGCAGAAAAATGGTTAGAAACCCAAAAAAATATTGTAAGATTGATGGCCGAATCAACCACCTACCACCCAAAAGATTTAATCGATGTTAAAAACCGCATAGACTTTTTTGGTGATCACGTTGCTTTTGATAAGAAAAAATGGCTGAACGAGTCTAATTAGAATTTTGTTGTGACGACAAAGTCAAACCTAGCTTTTTTCCCATTAACCCCATTCTCTAATATCGCATCTGTTAAATCTATTAATAGTTTTTGTTGTCCTGGATAAAGCATTAAAGATAACAAACCATCGCTGTTATTTTCGGGGTGGCCTTTTAAATACAACTGTGTCGTTAAAGTTTCTTGACCTCTATAAAAGATTTTCACATGAATATGAGGAGGTCGCTTTTTCTCAACAACTGGCACAATCGTCAAAAATCGATAATTACCAGTTAGGTTAGTCACCACGCTACCAAACCCCTGGAACCGTGAATCAAATTTTTTGTTCCCGGGAGCCTTAGGGTGTTTATAGAACCCTTGATAATCTGACTGCCAGATTTCTATTTCTGCATTATTTAGAGGTAAGCCTTTACTATCAAAGACTTGACCTTCCAACTGCAGAGGAATACCGCCAGCTATCCCATTTTTCGCGCGTGCAGTTTGAATTAAATTCCAATCTTTCTCTGCAGGTTTAGAGCGAGGATAGTATGGACCTTCCACCTGAGCTGGAGTTGCCCATGGCCGTTCGGCTAAACCTGGTTGCGCAAAGACTAAAACCGATAATAGTCCTAAAAAATATTTAGCATACTTAAAGAGAATTATTTGGGCATTCCTTCATATGGTTTTACAAAATGACCCTCATCAATGGCTATTAAATCTATCTCTGGTGGCTCGTAACCAACGGGCTTTAATGGACTTGGTATTTCATCCGTCATTAAATTTAATTCGGTTTTTCTAAGTTTTGGATCTGCAACAGGTACCGCTGCCATTAGCTTTTTCGTGTATGGATGCTGAGGATTTTCGAAGACCTGTCCTCTCAGGCCTAATTCTACTATTTCTCCCAAGTACATGACCGCAACACGATGGCTTACCCGTTCAACAACAGCCATATCATGACTAATAAATAAATAAGCCAACCCAAATTCTTCCTGTAACTCCATCATCAGATTGACGACCTGTGCCTGAATCGAGACATCCAAAGCGGACACGGCTTCATCCGCAATAATGAGTTTTGGCTCTAATCCCAGAGCTCGCGCAATGCAAAGACGTTGACGCTGTCCTCCAGAAAATTCATGCGGATATCTTGCAGCATGTTCAGGCTCCAGACCGACCTTTCTCAAAAGTTCTGCTACTCTATCTCGAGCTTCGGGACCCTTTGCCAGCCCATGAACTAGGATTGGCTCTGCAATGGCATCTCCGACCGTCATTCGGGGGTTCAGCGATGCAAACGGGTCCTGAAAGATCATTTGCATTTGCCTGCGGTAGGGTCGCAAATCCTTACCATTTAATTGCGTTAATTCTTGTCCCTCGAAAATTATACTCCCTCGAGTAGGTTGCGTAAGCCTAATAATACTTCTTCCAGTTGTTGACTTGCCACATCCTGATTCTCCAACAAGAGCCAGTGTTTCTCCTGGCTGCAAAGAAAAATCTACTCCCTCTACAGCATGGATGCGTCCCGTTGCTGTGCCAAAAATTCCTTTTCTGATATCAAATCGCGTCGTTAATCCTTTAACTTCGAGGAGAGGTTCTACTTCGCGGCGAACGGTATCTTTTACATCGAGCAGTTCTGGTCCTCCGCTAGACTCTCTAACTTCGTCCCCTTCAGCTCGGCTAACATCAACGTTAGCAAACTTAGCTGGCATTACTCTGCCTGTCATACTTCCAAGTTTTGGAACTGCCGACAATAAAGCCTTCGTATATGGATGTTGTGGGTTATGAAAAATCTCAAGAGCTGGACCTTCTTCGACCTTTTCTCCCCGAAGCATTACAACTACACGATCTGCTACTTCTGCTACAACTCCCATATCGTGCGTGATAAACATGACAGACATGCCAATGTCACGTTGAAGCATTTTGATCAAATCGAGGATCTGTGCCTGGATTGTAACGTCTAATGCGGTCGTTGGTTCGTCTGCGATCAGTAAAGATGGACGGCAACTTAGCGCCATGGCAATCATCACGCGCTGCCGCATTCCACCAGACAATTGATGAGGATATTGGGTTAACTGTTTTTCCGGCTCAGGAATCCTGACGAGTTTAAGCATTTCTAACGCCATATCGAGCGCTTCTTGCTCAGTCTTTCCCTGGTGGAGTACGATTGCCTCTGCTATTTGCATCCCAACAGTAAAAACTGGATTTAATGATGTCATTGGCTCCTGAAAAATCATCGATATATCGTTGCCGCGAATGTCGCGCATTATACCCTGAGGTGAACTAGCCAAATCAATAACATTCTCGTTTTTGCGCCGAAAGTTGACTGTTCCTGACATTATCTTGCCACCAGCATAGTCGGTAAGACGCATTAAAGACATCGCTGTAACAGATTTACCAGACCCCGATTCTCCGACAACCGCAAGGGTTTCCCCTTTATCTATATGCCATGAAACACCGTCAACGGCCTTAACAGTTTCGTCTTCCAATGGGAAATGAACTCTGAGATCATCAACCTCGATTAACCGTTTGTCGTCCATAGTATTTTGCCTCCGCAACACAGACCATTTCACCAACTGATGAAAGGAACTCCAACTAGTTTTGTCAGAAAATTCATTCTTTTCCAAGACAATATAAAAAAAAACTATTTTTATTTAATATAGGCTCTCACCTTAATTAAATGTCTCTTTCGCACCTATCTTTCCCAAACTTTTCGGAACCGGATTTTAACGCTTATTTCAAGCATTTCCAGTTAAAAAGTCTATTGCTGCCTGAACACCCCCCTTTTTATGCGGAACGCCTGCAACTGCTAACCCCATTTCAACCCCAGAAAGTGCACCAAGAAGCATTAAATCATTAAAATCCCCTAAATGTCCTATACGAAACACTTTCCCTTTTACTTTACCTAATCCAGAACCAAGCGACATGTTATATTTATCCAAAATAATAGCTCTCAAATTATCTGCATCATGACCATCGGGCATCACAACCGCCGTGAGGACAGCACTATACTCACTTGGCTCTGCGCATTGCAGCTCCAGACCCCAAGCTTTAACGGCACGTCGTGCTGCCTCCGCATGTCGTTCATGGCGAGCAAAAACATTTTCTAAACCCTCATCCATTAACATATCGCAGGCTTCTAAAAGTCCATAAAGCAGATTCGTGGCTGGTGTATATGGAAAATTACCTGATGGATTGTTCGCCAACTGGCTTTCCCAGTCCCAATATGATCTTGTCAACTTAGCATGCCGAGAAGCCTCTACAGCTTTTTTGCTTACTGCGTTAAAACCAAGGCCTGGTGGCAACATTAACCCCTTCTGAGAGCCCGAAATTGTTACATCAACCCCCCATTCATCATGCCTATAATCAGCGGAACCCAGTCCAGAGATTGTATCAACCATAAAAAGGGCGGGATGCTTAGCTCTATCAATAGCGTCTCGAACAGACTTTATTTTAGATGTCACACCTGTGGATGTCTCGTTATGAACAATACAGACTGCTTTAATCTCAAAATTAGGGTCATTTGACAGCCTTTCCTCCATTACACTTGAATCAACACCGCCCCGCCAGTCCCCTGCAATTACTTCTGCGTCCAACCCAATTCGGGTTGCTAATTCTATCCAAAGATTGGCGAATTGACCCGTTTCGTACATCAGCACTTTATCGCCGGGGGAAAGCGTATTAACCAGAGCTGCCTCCCACGCGCCCGTCCCAGAAGAAGGGAAGATCACTACAGGCTCAATAGTCTTAAATATAGGTTTTATCTTCTCAAGGACTTCGCACGCTAAAACCTGAAATGTGGGACCTCTGTGGTCAATCGTTGGACGTTCGATCGCTCTTAGAATGCGACCCGGGACATTACTGGGTCCAGGAATTTGTAAAAAATGCGGTCCTGCTTTATGGCTCATTGATGACTCCTATGCCCTTCTTTAATAATTTATCGGATATGCCAATCTTCTACTAGAGGCCTCGCTCCATTGAGCTCGCCATATCCGGCTCCTGTTGTTCCGCTCGGGTTAACACCAAAATACCGGTGGTCCTTGGGTTTATCGCGGGGTTGATACCTAATATCACAAGTCAATCGAATGCGATTATTTGCGGCGTAGTTCTCAAAAGCGCCGTGCAACGTGTCCATACCAAATATTAAAACATCTCCGGGAGTAAACGTTGTCGTCAATAATTTAGCATTCCTTTGACGTGCGAATGATACTGGATGTTCATCTATTGATGCCTTTTGTTCTTTGTTTAAAGCGACGTCGAAGTCTTTAAAATTATCATGTATATCAATAAATTTATGCGAGCCTTCAACAATAAACAACGGCCCATTATCCAGAGGAATTTCTGTGAAAGCAATCCAACATGTCAATACTTCTTTAGTAACACGAGTAAAAAAACCAGAATCGCAATGCAGATGCGTAGATCTACCCTGGGGTACTGCCCGCAAAAATAAGTAATCAAATCCAACCGTGGGAGTGCCAAAAATTTGAGATGTCACTTTTTCTAAAACAGGTCCATTGGAAACATTTCGTAATAATTTACCATTGCTTACCGTTTCCCAAAATGCTCCCCTATCATTGTGCAATTCATCTCTTCGAGACCGATGAGAAAATCTGCCATCCAAATAGGGCGCTTCTAGTTCATCTACCTCGTATAGCCGCTTAAAGATCTCACTCCGCGCTTCTTTAATCTCCTTTATATCTATCAGTTCTGGAAAATATATATAACCATCCCTTTCAAGTTTAAAACGAAGAGCGTGGCCACTGCTATCCAGGAACGAAGTGCGGCTCAACTCGCCTAATATATCTTCTGGAACAACAGAACCATCGATCACTGCCTCTTTTCTACCCAAGGGCCATCTCCAGTATTCTGGCAACATGCTTAGCTTCCCTGCCAACACCATCTTTAATTTGATGTCGACAACTAGTCCCATCTGCAACAATCAAAGTTTGGTCATCAGTATTTCTAATTGCTGGCAGTAAGTCCAATTCGGCCATAGCCATCGATACATCATAATGGTTCGCCTCATAACCAAACGAGCCCGCCATACCACAACAACTTGAGTCAACTAATTCTACCTTCAGTTCCGGTATTAAACCCAAAGCTGATTGAACAGCACCCATCCCCCCGAAGGCTTTTTGGTGACAGTGTCCATGAATAAGCGCTTTTCTGTTCATCGGCGAAAAATCTATCTCTAAACTTCCTTTCTCTTGCTCTTGAACTAAGAACTCTTCCAGCATCAATGCACTATCTGCCAACTTTTTTGCATCTGAGCCTGGATTCATTACAAGGAATTCATCCCTTAAAGTATGCAAACAAGACGGTTCCAAACCAATAATTTTTATTCCTCTATCAACATATGGTTTATAAGCCGCAATCATAGCAGAAGAAGCTTTTTTCGCCTCCTCCACCAAACCTGCTGACAAATATGTGCGTCCGCAACATAGTCGCTCCCCACTGTAATTTTCTGGCTCTAAGATATGAACATGGTAATTACCTGCCTCAAGTATTCTTAGTGCTGCCCTCAAGTTTTCAGGTTCAAAGTAGGTATTGAAAGTATCCGCCAGAAGTACAACATTTTTCTGCATCGGTTCTATTGACGCTTCAGATGCTCTGAAAGGGTTAGCATCCCAAATTGGAAGAGCTCTTTTTGCTGAAAACCCTAAGATTTTTTCTGAAAACCACGGTGCAAAAGGAATCTTATCTCTCAAGTTACTCAAAAAATGAAAACGGGAAGCTATCTCAGCATATCTGGGCAAAAAGCCCACTAAACGATCTCTTAATAATAAACCATTTTTTCTTACTAAGGCATGTTTAACCTCAACTTTCATTCGTGCCATATCCACCCCTGTTGGACATTCTCTTCGACACCCTTTACACGACACGCAAAGATCCATCGTTTCTGCCATCTCATTGCTCGAAAATGCGTCCGCCCCTAACTGTCCAGATAAAGCTAACCGCAGAGTATTTGCCCGACCTCTGGTTAAATGTTGCTCTTCCTTTGTGACACGGTAGCTGGGACACATAACACCTCCAGCGACTTTACGGCATGCACCGTTATTATTACACATTTCCACGGCACCTAAAAAACCATTACTATCAGACCAATCAAGAATTGGTTCTATGTCCATTGGTTTATAATCTGGAGTATAACGAAATAAAGACCGGTCATCCATTTTTGGCGGATTGACGATCCGCCCGGGATTCAATAGCCCCTTTGGGTCAAAAACATCTTTAATTTGCCCAAAAGCATCTACTAATCGATTGCCAAACATATCTCTATGAAATTCTGAACGAACAATTCCGTCCCCATGTTCACCCGAATGCGATCCTTTATATTCCCGAACCATCTCAAATGCTTCTTCGGCAATTGCTCTCATCTTCTTAACATCGGTAGATTGTTTCATATTGAGTATCGGTCGGACATGCAAACATCCAACAGAAGCATGCGCATACCAAGTTCCACTAGTTCCGTGTTTAGCAAAAACTTGGGTTAATCTATCGGTATATTCGGCTAGATCTTCCAGCGGAACAGCACAGTCTTCTATAAAAGAAACTGGTTTTCCAGCACTCTTCATAGACATCATTATATTTAAACCCTGCTGCCTTACCTCCGTGATGCGGGCCTGAAAAGCCGGATCCAATGCTTCTACTATGGCATCTTGGTATCCTAACTCCCCCATCAATTGATCTAACTCTTTCATTTTCCGGGGTAAACATTCAAATTGCTCACTTGCAAACTCAACTAATAGAAGGGCCCCGGGTTGTCCTTTAACGAAGCTTTCAACCACCGGGCGAAAAATTGGTATATCCTTGGCTAAATCAATCATTGTTCGATCAATGAGCTCAACAGCGACAGGGTTAAGCTTCACGATATGCTGTGTGGCATCCATAGCTGAATAAAAGTTTGGAAAATGGCAAACGCCCATAACTCTATGCTTTGGTATGTCATGGAGCTGTAATTCAATACTCTTAAACGTAGCAAGTGTTCCTTCTGATCCAACCAACATCTTTGCCATGTTGTGACCGAGAGGATCTACGGTATCAAGATTATAACCTCCAACGCGTCGCTTTAACTTTGGGAATCTCTTATCCAGTTCGTTTTTTTCGCGTTGTGCAATCTCTCTCACTTGTTTTACTATTTGCTTATAGCCCTGTGTTTCTTCTAATTCATCGAGATGATTTGGGGTATCTGAAAACTTGAAGTGTCCACCCATGGGTAAAAAAGCATCTATAGATCTAACGTTATCAACCATAATCCCATAATGTATAGATCTAGCTCCACATGAGTTATTTGCAGTCATACCACCAATAGTGGCTCGAGATCCTGTTGAAATATCAACTGGAAAAAACAAGCCATAAGGTTTCAAGAATGCGTTTAGGTGGTCTAGAACTAAACCCGGCTGCACCGTAATTGATCTTTCTTTTTCCTTAAAATCGATGATTTTATTTAAGTATCGGGAACAATCGATTACCACTGCTTCATTAACAGTCTGCCCACACTGACTTGTTCCTCCACCCCTGGCTAGTATTGGTGCATTGGCATCCGCAGAAATTTCAACAGCTCGAACGAGATCTTGCTCAGTTTTTGGTAACACCACTCCAATCGGGTCAACTTGATAAATTGAGGCATCCGTAGAATATCTGCCCCGATTGAAAGGATCGAATAAAACATCTCCTTCAATATTATTTGAAAGGCGGGAAAACAATTCGGAATTATTAAAAGAACTTTTGGCAGACGCCATAAAAATGAACCCGTTTAAATTGCTCTGATACATTTATTTAGATATTTATCTAAATATTACTTTCCTATTCTTAATCAAGATTTGAAGATCAATAACAGTTGTTGGTTTATCAGGAAAAACAGGATCCGTCTTCAGTTGATAAGGAAAAAAGTTCAATATTTATTAAAATTTCCATCCTTATTATAAACTTGTATTTATCAACACAATTACTCAATATGATTAAAAATTCCGATATAACGTAGTAAAAATGAGATCATTATGAGCATGTTGCGGGGTATAATTGCACCATTTACAACACCGTTTTCGGTGGATGGCGAACTTCAACTTGAATTAGTTGCCCCACAGGTGGAATGGTTAATCAAAAATGGAGTACACGGACTAGCAGCTGGCGGGAGTACCGGAGAAGGTCACGTATTAAATAGGGATGAATATTATAACCTTATGCAAACAACGGCAGAGGCTCTAAATGGAAGAATGCCTTTAGTAGCTGGGATTATAGCTAACTCAACTTCAGAAGTCGCGGCACGGGGCAAAAGCGTAAAGAATTTAGGAGTAGCAGCTCTTCAAATTACACCCCCATCTTATCTTTTTCGGCCTGACGACGACGCAATGGTTCAGCATTTTAGAGAAATATATGATGAATGTAATGTCCCTATACTCATCTACAATGTTGTCCCTTGGTGTTATCTTTCTCCTGATTTATTGTTGAGAATTATGGACGAAGTACCTGGTGTGCTTGGAGTAAAGCAGAGCGCTGGCGACATGAAGTTATTTGCTGACTTAATACGAAGAGCCAAACCAGAAAACCTTATTTTTAGCGCTGTAGATGCGTTATTACTCTCATCCTATCAACTTGGTGCTCCTGGCGCCATTGCAGCAATACTCACTGCCGCTCCAGGGCCCTCAGTCAAATTATGGAATGCCGTCATAGATAAAGACTGGGAAAATGCTCGCGATCTGCACGAACGCCTGATGCCTCTTTGGGACGCCATTGGTGTGGATAATATGCCATCACTTTGTAAGTATGCCCAGCAACTTCAGGGATTGGAAGCGGGACATGCTCGAAAACCCACATCTCCTGCGACCGAAAAGCAAAAGGAAACCGTACGAAACGCTCTAAAGAACTTGGATCTAATTTGAGGAAGGTACTATCTGTCCGCATTTAGGATCAAATTCAAAATTTAGAAATAAGATTGTTTATCCACTATTATTTTTCAATGGTCGATTAAGTGGCTGTCCCATTTGAACTGCTTTAATTTGCATCGCCAAATATTTTGAGTAAATACGACATTGAGAAAGTGACCCAGCTGTATACCACAACCCTGGTTGTCCGGTTACCGTCCACATGTTGTTAAGTTCCTGTGTTTTTGGGTTTACGCCCCAAACTTTTCCAGCTCTCGCTGCCACCTCTGCGCCAAAAAGCTCCTTTGTAAGGTAATCTTGTCCCTTATAACCGGTGGCTAATACTACCAGTTTTGCGGTTAGGCTCTCACCATTTATTTTGATAAGTCCATCATTCGTAAAATTTTTAATCTCGTCAAATTGAATAAGATCTATTTTCCCTGCAGCTATTAAATCTGAACAACCTGCGTTAAAATAATACCCGCCCCCTCGTTGCCGGTATTTTAGTGGCCACCCAGTATCATCTTCACCAAACTCTAATTTAAAGCCCACCGCTTCAAGACCATTTAATAACGGTGCATCTATTTCCTTCACTCTACGAGTAATAATTTGATGAGCGCGCCTTGTCACCGCCATAGGAAACGAAGAATTAATCTGATCTAATTCTACCAGCAACTCTTCCGATTTTGTTTTTCCATCCGACTTTAGATACAATCCATCATAAAGTTGGGCACTTGGGTCTACATTTACAACCATAGTTGGGCTTCTCTGAACCATAGTAACCCTGGCTTGGTTAGCATGTAGGTTTTGACAAATATCATGAGCACTGGTGCCAGTTCCAAAAACTATTACTTCCTTTCCATTCCAATCCTCACCATTTTTGAATTGGCTAGAATGAATAACCTTACCAGAAAATTTGTCCAGAGTTGGCAACATTGGCACATTTGGCGTGCCACTTACGCTCGTCGCCATAATAATATGCTTTGGCTTTAGCGTTCGAGTAACACCGCCTTTCAGTGTTAATCGGGCAAACCAAGTTTTTGAGTCAAAATCGTATTCAGCACCCTCAAACCTAGTATCGGTCCAAAAATTTATTTCCATCGCATCAACGTAAGACTCAATCCAGTTAGCTAATTTATCCTTTGGGATATATCCAGGAAACGTCTCTGGAAATGGCATGTGTGGAAAATGATTAATTGGAGTGCGATTATGCAGTTTTAGACTGTGATAGCGTAACCGCCAATTATCCCCAACCCGTTTTTCTGTATCAACAACTAATGCCTCTATTCCAAGCCTACCCAGTTCTGCAGCGGATGTACAACCAGCATGCCCACCACCTACAATTAAAACCTCTGGGTCCCGATCTGAAAATTCCTGAGTTACTCTTCGTAAATCTAACCAGTTTGGAGCGGCAAGGTCAGTCCCTACGTCTGGTATGTCATCAGCCACATCTGGTTTTGAATCGAATAATTCTTCTAAGGCGGACATGAATGTCCAAGCTAGTTGTCCATCTCTGGATAAACGGAAAACAGATACACCTTTACCTACGTTAGTTTCAAAATAACCAAACGCCTCTATACACTCCTGTCCCGCTCTTTCAACTAATTTTGGACGACTGCGACGTTCATCGATTTGGAAATTTTTCATCCCCTGTGACTTTGCAGCAGTTAAAATGTTCTCTTTTACTGATTGTTGACCGCTAAAAGTTTCAATTCTCCATGTCAAAGCAAGAAGATCACGCCAATGGCACTCATCCTTGAATAGAAGACCAAGATCGTCAACATTTCCTTGCTGTATTGCTAAATTAAATTTTTGTGCCCACTTATAGGCCAAATCTACAGTTAATTTTTTTTCTGCTAAAGTAACACCAGTGTCTGCAATCACCTAAAAACTCCTTGAACTTATTGAGATATTTAGTCCCAAACATCGACTTCTTCTATACACTCATATTTAACTAAACACATCATCAAGTCGATGTGCACAAGGTTACAAAATAACCCAATAACCATTTTTCAAAATTATCTATCTGCTTGGATACTTTTCTAGGCCTCTTCATATAGAGAGGGTGTATAACCTACACCATTCAGTAAAGACATCAGCCGTCTCCCGTACTCCAGATAGATTTTATAACTCTCTTCTACTGGGACTTTATCAGCATTAGGATCATGAAAAACTGAAGCCATATGAGGTTCAATTGATATCCCCCCTTGATAATTACTAGCAAATAGCATTTGAAGAATTTGAGGTATGCACGCATCCCCATCCCCTGGATATAAAAATGTTTCTCCACTTTTTTCCATTCGAGCATCTTTGATATGTATATATGCAACATGTTCTCTAATATTTTTCAAAAACTCAACCGGGTCTTGCGTTTCACCCGTCGGCTTAGAATAGTCTTGGGATATAATTGGGTTTCCAGTATCAAATACCAATTTAAGACCAGGAACATTATCTATCAATTGAAGGCTATGACACCAACTCATGCCTCCAAAATTCATGCAGTTTTCGTGTACTGGAGTAATACCAGCGTCGATAAATCTCGAACAAATTTCTCGCAAGCGTTTAAATCTTTCTTCCTTATGTTGCTCTTTACCAGGACACCGAGCGTAACTCATAATACGAATTAGTTTCGTATTCAGTGCTTGCATTCTCGGTATAGCCCTCTCAACTTCTGCTAATGTATCGTCAAAAGGATTGTTAATATGCTTACTCCAATTAGCAATTGTCGAGCCAAAACAATTGATTTGGATCCGTGAGTCATTTAATGTTTGGCAGATACGCTCAAAATTCATCTCACCAATATCATGAATATTGGCTCCCCATACACTTCTCGCTTCGATCGCATTCCACCCAAGTTCTTTAGTGACTGCGATTTGTTTATCAAGATCCTGCGATACCTCATCAGCGAATCCAGTTAAATACATAGCTTAAACAACCTCAATTTTTTTCCCATTCGCCGCTGCGGACTCATATATAGCAGATATTAAAGCCACAGCACGCCTCGCCTCTGCCCCATTAATACTTGGAATAGTATTATTACCCAATGCAAAAATTATATCTTCGTAGTTACGTGCATGCCATTGAAAGTCTATTTTTGAAGGGTCAGCTGCTCCAGCACCACCATACTTTTCTTTCATAGCATAATTTTTTCTAATTACTTCATCAGACGCAATCTGATCTTTAAATTCCCAAACCCGGAAACGGTCATCCGTCATAAAAACTGAACCCTTCGTGCCAGTGACCTGAATTTCAGCAGGATGCCCAGCTTGCGACCAACTACTTGTAGCACCTTGAATGACCCCCAAAGCACCAGAATCAAATTGTAGCATCGCTATTCCTGTATCCTCTACTTCTATATTCTTATGAGCAAAGTTACGAGTTTCAGCTCGAACACTTTTGACTGGCCCCATCAAATACAATAATAAATCGATAGTGTGTATAGACTGGTTCATTAGTGCGCCACCACCATCTAATTTCCAAGTTCCTCGCCAAAGCGCACTATCGTAATAATCCTGATTACGCCACCATTTTATATAAGCGTCAGCCATTGTTATTGTGCCAAAACGATTTTGCATGATTGCTTTTTTTAATTCTTTGGTAGATGAATTAAATCGTCTTGGAAAAATGCCCGACAACATAACCCCAGCCTTATCACAGCTCCGGATCATTTCATCTATTCGATCTGTCGAAACTTCTAATGGTTTCTCACAAACCACATGTTTTCCCGCCTCCGCAGAAGCCAAACAAGGTTCTAAATGAGCGCCACTAGGTGTACAAATACTGACTGCATTCAAATCTTTATGCTTAAGGAATTTTGAAAAATCCGTATAAGGAATACCGCCAAATTCTTGCGAAAACTCAGCTGCTTTATTCTCATTTTCAGAGAAAACTGCCACCAGAGATGCACCGTGAATTGCCTTAATGGCTTCCGCATGAAATCTTGCTATCATCCCAAGCCCAATGATCCCAAAATTATAAACCATACCAACCTTATACCTAAATTTATTTTATAAAAGCACCTGATTTTTAATCTGATGCGTCCAACATCATACCAACTATATAATTTTCTGGCGTCTATTAATCTAATCACTGATTTGGTAAATAAACCAAATTCATTCTATTCTATCTAATACTGTCTTCAAAATTGTAATAACCTCTAATTATCGGGAGAGTATCCATGGGTAGACTAGATGGAAAAGTTGCATTAATTAGTGGGGGAGCAAAAAGCCAGGGTGCAGCTGAGGCTCGTGCTTTCGTTGCAGAGGGCGCAAAAGTTGTTGTTGGAGATATTCTTGACGAACTTGGAAATGCACTAGTCGAAGAAATTAATATTTATTCAAATAATGCCAAATACTTACATCTTGACGTAACTATTGAAAATGATTGGAAGGTGGCCGTCGAAACGGCCGTATCAGAATATGGCAAACTGGATATTCTAATAAATAACGCAGGAATTGTGATTAATCGTGTCCCAATAGAAGAACGCACGTTGGAAGAGTGGGATAGAGTTCAGGCAGTTAATTCCAGAGGGGTATTTCTAGGAACAAAGCATGCTATCCCCGCAATGAGAAATAATGGTGGTGGCTCTATAGTCAATATCTGCTCAGTTGCCGGCTTTGGACAATCAACGACACAAGAACCCGCATATGCAGCGAGTAAAGGTGCAGTCCGTATTTTTAGTAAAGTTACTGCCGCGCAGCATGCAAAAGATAATATTCGCAGCAACGCTGTCTTTCCTGGGCCAATCGACACCGAAATGGTTCATGCTGCGATGTCTGACCCTAAGGCCCTCGCCGAGCGGTTAACGCGAGTTCCCATGGGCCGCCTTGGACTTGTCGATGAAATCGTTGCTGGGGTTATATTCTTAGCATCAGATGAGTCATCCTATATGACTGGGGGGGAGCTCGTTATAGATGGAGGAGCGACAAGCATGTGACAACGTTATGACCGACTATTTACGTTTTCTAGATTTCGTAATTATAAAATTCACGCATAAATTCCTTTGAGAACTTATTAGACTTGTAGTCATCTTCTAAAGATTTAATCTCACGTTCTGTTGCGAGTCCATACCCACCCGCACCTGCTGTCTCAATACAAACAGCAACACCTGGTTCTACTTCTAGGGAGGCAGGCTTAATAGCTAACGCTTCTCGCTTACCATTATCGGAAAGGAGAGAGATCGCTGCGGTGCCACCGCTTTCACCACCAAATAGCCCCCAAGGAGCTGTAACTGCTCTTTCTCCTTGTCCAGAAAAAGTGAGAGTATGGTCTATACCACGATAAACTCGCCTTAAACCTAATCCACCGCGCCATTTACCTGCTCCTCCCGAATCTTCAATCAGCTCGTACCGATCGACCAACAGCGGATACTCATTTTCCAAAGCTTCTACAGGTAGGTTTGATGTATTTGTAACATGCACCTGTATTCCGTCAGAACCGTCTTTATAAGACCTGCCGCCAGCACCACCACCGATTGTTTCCATATAAAGGTAGTATTTTCCATCAGGGCCGGTTCCAGAAAAGGTGGCAACACCATTAGCTCCGTTGCAAGCAGCAATGACTCTGTCTGGAACCGCTTCTGCTAACGCCCCAAGAATAACATCGATGATACGTTGGCAAGTCTGCGCTCGGGCCGCCGTGGCCGCTGGAAATGATGCGTTAACCACACTGGCCTCAGGCGCTTTTATGTGAACTGGTTCTAACATACCATGGTTAGTTGGCCCATCGGGATCAACGAGCACCTTTAGCGCAAAAAGAACACTCGCTTGTAGTCCTGCAAAGCTGTTGTTCATATTCCCTTTTACTTGAGGACCAGATCCACTAAAATCTAACCAGATTTCTTCGCCTTTTTTGACTATATTCACAACGACGGGAATATTCTCAGTTCCCATACCATCATCATCTAGAATATCTTTAAAACCATAATTACCATCTGGAAGTTCAGCAATACCGCTCCGCATACGGCGAGTTACAGCATCAATAATTGCTGAACAACCAAGTTTCATCTGTTCTTTGGACCATTTTTTAAATAATTCCGTTAGTCTTCTATTTCCAAGTCGATTTGCTGCTATTTGTGCCAAATAATCACCCCGACGTTCACTTGGCACCCTTACGTTTAATAAGACTAAATCAAATACGTCTTGGAGTATTTTGTCCTCCTGGACGATCCTTATAGGTGGGATCCTTAATCCTTCCTGGTAAATTTCAGTCATACCACCAGCCATAGAACCTGGCGCCATTCCACCAATATCAGAATGGTGCGCTATGTTTGAAACAAAAAGCACCACTTCACCATCGCGGAAAATTGGTGCCAAAATGGCTACATCTGGAAGATGCGATCCTTTCCCAACAAATGGGTCATTGGACAAAAACATATCGCCAGGTTTTATTTCTTCTATTCCATAACGATCGAGTACAACCTCAACTAGCCCTAACATAGACGCCAAATGAAGTGGTAAACTTTCGCCTTGCACAACTACTCGACCTTCTGGGTCAAATATTGCAGCACTGTGGTCGTGTCTCTCTTTTATATTCGTCGAATATGCACTCTTCATTATTGCTAGAAACATCTCATCACAAATACTTGTCAGGCCATTCCTGAGTAATTCTACTTCTATTGGAGTTAACTTAGACATCATCAATCCTCCATCTGACCAAGAACAATGATAAGATTACCCCATTCATCGATTTCCGCTCTATCACCAGGGAAAATTAGCAGCATACTATCCATCTGCTCAATTATTGCTGGTCCTTCAAAACCCTGCTCTTTGGGTATCGCATCTCTGCGGTAAATAGGTGTTTCACACCATATACCTTTTGCAAATAAAACCTTACGAGAACCGACTGAATTTAGGCATGGGCCCGATTTAATTTTGGGTAATGGCGGTTTAGACAAAGCACCAGTTAATTTCACTCTCATCCCTACGAGCTCAACCGGCTCATCACATTGACTATATCCGTATGCAACCTCATGTGCTTGATCGAAAGCCCTTCTGAGGCCCAACGCCGCGTCTTGATCAAACTGATCATTGTCAAAGGCGATAGCCAGTTCAAAATTCTGTCCCGTATACCGTAAATCAGCAGACCAACCCTGGCCCTGGCTCTCTATATCTACGGATTCAGCCTCAAACCAATCTCTCGCTCTTTTGTCCAAATTAGATTTTGCTAAATTGAGACTTTGAAAAATATTATTGTCGAAAGGAGCAAGCGAAGGTTGAATTAGATCTGCTACTAAGTCAGAACCAAGTAAGCCCTCTGCGCATAAAATACCTGGATTTGGAGGTATAAAAACTTTCTTTATTCCAAGGTCTTTTGCTACATCAACCGCATGCAACGGACCAGCACCACCAAAAGCAAAAAGAGAAAATTTTGACGGATCATGTCCTCGCTCAACTGAAATAGCCCGAATGGCCTTCACAATGACAGCGGAAGCGACCTGCACAATACCCAATGCAGTATCCTCTCTACTCATGTTCAATTTTTCTGCTAAATTGTCTATCGCATCTTCAGCAAGGTCGCGACGAATATTCATACGACCATCTAGCAATGAGTCGTCGGGGAGCCGTCCCAAGACTACATTTGCATCTGTTACAGTCGCCAATATACCTCCTTTATCGTAACAAGCAGGCCCAGGGACTGCACCCGCGCTGTCAGGGCCGACCTTCAATAAACCGTCTCTGTCAATCCACGCAATGGAACCGCCACCAGCGCCCACTGCATTAACATCTAAAGCAGGTAATCGTAATGGAAAACCAGCTAAGCGACGGCTATGAACGACCGATGGTTCTCCATTAGCAAGAAGCGAAACATCAGCACTGGTACCGCCGATATCTAAAGTAATAATATTCGGTTCTTTTGTTGCCTTAGCGCGATAAGCTGCACCAAGAACACCCGCGGCAGGACCAGATAAAGCGGATCGGATCGGGTATTGGCGAGAATACGCCGCGGACATTAGCCCACCACCACTCTGGCTAATAGTGGGTTCAGCTACAACTCCTTTTTTTGCTACGTCTTTTGTAAGTCTGTTGAGATATGCATTCATTACGGTTAAAAGAGCCGCATTCAGGACAGTCGTGGAAAAGCGCTCGTACTCTCTAAATTCTGGATAGACCATCGATGAAGTCATTATAGAAACCTCATCTGGCATATTTCTTCTGAGTATCTCCGCTGCTCTCTCCTCATGTTCAGGAAATGCATGTGAATGCAGAAAACAAACAGCAACACAATCAATATCAGCAGCCTTAAGAGTGTGGGCCAACTCTTCCAACTCTCCCTCATCCAAAGGAACATGAACAATACCGTCTGCTCTCATCCTTTCCGACACCTCATACCGTAACCACCTTGGAACAAGCGGTTTGGGGAAGTCTTGATGCATATCATAGACTTTCGGACGCGTCTGACGACCAATTTCTAAGAGATCCCTAAATCCTCGACTAGTCACCATGGCAACTTTTCCAACTCGCCTTTGAATTAAGGCATTAGTTCCAACTGTTGTACCGTGTGCAAAACGAACGATTTCTTTTGGGTTTAACTTATGGTTTGTTAAAAAGTAGTCGAGGCCTTCAATGATCGCATCGTCTGGCCTCTCTGGTGTCGAAGGCAATTTATACAAAATTTGTATATTTTTCTCTGGAAGGCTTACAGCAAAATCCGTAAACGTTCCGCCAACATCAACACCAATATGAACTGTCATTTAAAAATCCAGATAAGAATAAAAAACTTGAAGATGAATATACAATTTGTTTTTATTCATCCATTAACTAAATAAGCATACAAGCAAGATCTATCACTTTGAAATAGTATGGTGCAATTATTGCGATAAAAAAAATGAAACCTCTAAATCCAGAATTTGCTAAAGTTCGTTATCCCACCAAATCTGGTGATGCTATTCCTGTTATAGATTTTGAAAAATTCAGAACGGCAGAGCTTATAGCCAAAGAAATAGGAGGTGCTTGTGAGGCATGGGGATTTTTTCAAATTGTTAATCATGGAATTAATTCGAAAACTATAAAAAACCTCTGGAGCAGTGCCCAAAACTTTTTTTCCTTACCTAAAGATCAAAAGCGTTCATTAAATCGCACAAGCAACTCCCCTTGGGGTTACTTTGACCACGAATTAACTAAAAATAAGCGCGATAAAAAAGAAATTTTTGACATTGGTCCCACGGACAACCCACAAGTGTTGGACCCTCTAGATCCTTTTTCAGGTGCAACACCATGGCCAGAGTCTCAGCCCATTTTTCAAAAAACGATGCAAGATCATTTTGAAGCCTGCGATTTACTATCCTTGAAAATAGTAGATGCTATCTGTCTTAGCTTAGGATGCGATAAAAATCAGTTAGAAAAATGCTTCCGTCCTAAACATACTAGTTTTCTTCGCTTAAATTATTATCCTGTAAAAGATCCATTGTCTGATCTTGAAAACGAGGAACGGGAAACTGCCGGCCTCGGCGTTCATCATCACACCGACTCAGGAGCGGTTACGATTCTTTGTCAGGATAATATTGGGGGATTACAGATTTTTAAAGATGACTATTGGTTACCCATCAAACCTATCAAAGATGCACTTGTTGTTAATATTGGAGATATGATCCAGGTATGGTCAAACGGAAAATATAAAGCTGCAATGCACCGAGTTGTGGCCATGAAAGAAGCTGATCGGTATTCAATACCTTTCTTCTTTAACCCATCTTATGAGACTATTATATCTCCTCTGAGAAATAATGGCGATAGGAATATCTATGAGGATATTCATTGGGGAGATTTCCGAAGGAAGCGCGCCGATGGAGATTTTGCGAATATAGGAAAAGAAGTTCAAATATCAGACTACCTCATACAATCTTAACTTTTAATCAAGTTTTGTAATTAAACCATTTAATTTGCAGGGTACCTATCTGAGATAGATACCAACAGACACCCTACAAACTAAATAAACTAAACTGGATAACGAGCCAGTAATTGCTTTGCTATGATCAGCTTCTGTAGCTCGTTAGTACCCTCCCCAATGGCTAATAATGGAGCGTCTCTATAATAACGCTCAATATCAAACTCCTTTGAGTAGCCATAGGCACCATGGAGCCGCATAGCTTCAAGACTATTATAAAGAGCTGCTTCACTTGCCACTAACTTAGCCATTCCCGCCTCCATATCACAACGTTCGCCGCGATCATAAGCGAGTGCCGCCTGTTCTGTAAGCAACCGCGCAGATTCTACTTGAGTCGCCATATCGGCTAATTTTATTTGTATGGATTGGTGCTCAGAAATTGGTTTTCCAAAAGTTTTTCTGAGTTGAGAATATTCAACTGACTTTAATAAACAAGCTTTGGCTATCCCAACACCACGGGCAGCTACATTTATTCTGCCAAGCTCCAACCCACCTAATATTTGCTGGAGGCCACGCCCTTCTGTACCCCCTATCAAATTTTCACCTGGAACAAACAAGTCTTGCATTACAAACTCGCCCGAATCAATACCCTTGTAACCAAGCTTTTTCATTCGTTTATCTACTTTAAACTCTGAACTTTTTTCAACAAGAAAAAGACTCATTCCTTTATGCCTTGGCTCTGCTTCAGGATTTGTTTTAGCGAGAATAGCTAATACCCCGCCCTCTACCGCATTACTAATCCAGGTCTTAGCTCCATTAAGCGCATAACCATTACCTGATTTATCGGCTCTTGTTCGAATTCCCTGCAAATCCGTACCTGCATCAGGCTCAGTCAACGCTATCCCGCCCCGCAATTCTCCAGATGCAAATCTTGGTAACCATTTCGCTTTCTGCTCGTCTGTTCCTGAGCGTTCAACTGCAGCAGCCATTATAAGGTGAGAATTAAAAATACCAGAAACAGACATCCACACAGTAGAGACGCGTTCTACGATCTTTGCATATGTTGAAACTGACAAGCCGAGACCGCCATATTCAGTACCTATGGTTGCCCCAAAAAGCCCCATGTCGACCATTTTCTCAACAATTTCCTGAGGATATGTGTCTTCAGCCTCTAATTCATGAGCAAATGGTTCTACATCTCGCTCAAGAAATCTATCCACACTTTCAAGAACCATTCGTTCCTGTTCTTCTTTTTCCTCAATAGTAAAATCTTCCGCTAATGCCATTTTCTTTATTTCTCTCAATCAAAAAATTTATTAAATTAACCAATCTTTATTTGTCTATACCGTGCCCTTGTTTTGCGACTAGGATTGACCGATCAAACGTCATAAATAAAGTGCCGTCAGCCTTAGTTCCCCGCGTTCGGATAGAAACTATACCTTGAGTTGGCCTAGAATTAGACTCCCTCTTATCGATCACCTCTGACTCAGCGTAAATTGTATCTCCAATAAATACAGGTGCCGGTAACTTGATATCTGTCCAACCCAGGTTTGCAATAGCCTTCTGACTAACATCGCTCACGCTCATACCCGCAACAATTGACAGGGTAAGACAAGAATTTACTAAAATCTGCCCAAACTCGCTATCTTTTACGTATTCCTTATCAAAATGAAGTGGATGTGTATTCATGGTTAATAGAGTGAACCAAGTGTTATCTGCCTCACTTATAGTCCGACCAGGCCGATGCTCATAAATATCGCCGGTAACGAAATCCTCAAAATTGCGACCTATATCTTCTCTATAACGTCTTTTACCCGCATTATCAGTAACAGAAGCACTTCCATACACCATTTTTTATCCTCAATCCTCGCCTGCCATACGGAATGCTTGATCGTCTGAACGGGTTAAATTCAACATCTGCCCTATCGAGGCAGAACTTTCAATAGTCGAAAGCTCTTTTACTAGCACGTTTCGTTGATTCTCACTTAAATATGGGCTCACCAAATCGTCAAATTTAGTACGAGCCTCAGTATCTGTCATAAAGTTTTCGGGCTCTCCTTTTGGGATGGTAACGCGATCTTCAAAAGTGCCTCTCGATGTCTTTATTCTAACAATACCGGCCATATTATCTGGATATTCAGATTCGGCCCAATCGTCAGTCACCGTGCTAAATTTTGCCGCGAGTGCCAACGTTTGATTGTCGCTAAGATGTTTAGAATAGTCGTCCCACCCCATTGTACCTTCGCGCAAGACTACTGCACCACAAAACGGCATTGAAAACTGTCCGTCAACTGCCCCAGTTGGCTTCCTTTTACCCTCATCTGGCTCACCTATTATCCGCCACCCCGTATGAGGCAATCCCACCTCAACTTTTTCAACCTCCTCAATTGCTATTCTATGTTCAGTCCGCATTGAGGCTATGGCTCCCATAGCAGAATGACTGTATCTGCACGATGGGTAGGGTTTGACCGCTATATTCATGGTCTCCCAAACACTGCCAAGATCTGCCGCTGCCCGGGATATATCTGGGTTTGGAGCGTAAGATTGAAGGAAACCGTCTTTACCTTCAATAGAACCCATTGGGCCCACAAAGCCCTCTTTAGCTAAAGTCGCAGCGACCAGACCATTATGGCCTGAATAACCAACCTGGAACCTTTTTGTCCATGCTCCATCCGCTAAAAATCTCATTGATCCAGATGTTTGACATTCAGCAATACCAAAAGCGCTAGCAATATCGTTAGCGTTTAAATTAAAGATTAAACCAGCAGCAGCGGCGGCTCCAAATGTCCCGCATGTCGCTGACGGATGGTAACCACGTTTATAGTGGTCTGAGGGGTTAAGCGACAAACTAAGTCGTATTTGAACTTCATATCCTGCAGCTATGGCGGTGATTACTTTTTTCCCATCAGCGCCCACCATCTCAGCTGCGGCCAAAGCAGCAGGTATTATTGGGGCACTAGCATGGATAGATCCAGCTGCGTGTGTATCATCAAAGTCTAAACTATGAGCCAGTGTCCCATTAATCATAGCGGCACCAGCAGGTGTGTATTTACTGGAAGTACCAATTACTCTGCTATGGCCACCAAGATATCCCATAGCTTGACTAGCAGCCAAAAGACTAGGTGTCGATTCTGAATCATGCATCGCACGAATAGAGATGCCCACCGTATCCATGAGTAGGAATTTTATTCTTTCCACTACCTCACCGGGCAAATCGTTATAAGTTAGCTTCGCTACAAATTCTGCAAGTTGCTTAGTTTCAGACATTAACCACCCTCTCAATAACGTTGGTTGAACTTAGATGTAATTTAAGATGTTGATACGCCAAGGTCAATTAACAGAAGTTTTTCATTTACACGATATTTAAAGACCTAATCATTAATCGTGACTATGATCAAGATTCCTGGAGATACTTGCACAATCTAGTTACTGGTTTACTGTTAGATTCCCATTAACCTTCTGCTACAGTATTGGTTCTAAAGTCTTCACACACAATTCAAGCCTATCTGGAGTGCTAATACCCATCGCAACTAAAAAGTTTCTATTATTTATTATATGGCGTCTTTTTTATGACTGGATCCGAAGGTATAAAAGTTGAAAAACGGGCCGTCGATAGTCATCCAACAGTTACAATTGGGGGGTCATATCGGTTCTTTACGCCATTAATATTTATGGCCGAATTACACATGCTCTCTCATGCTATTATCTCCGGTTTTCTTGCACGTATGCCGGATCCAGAGCCTATTTTAGCTGCTTATAGTATCGCATTTTATTTGCATGCTACTTTGGGTAGCCCGGTATGGGCTTGTCAGTTTGTGGCCATTGCTTATATCCGCGACAGAGCTTCTGTACTCCGTTTGTTTATTTTTAGCACACAAACATTTCTCCTCGTAGGCTGGTTTTGGGCTCTAATCGCGCTTACACCTTTTGGTATTACTTTTTTTGTTTCAACTTTTGGCGCTAGCGAAACTGTGGCTAAGGAGGCGCAGATATGTATACTCGTCTCAACCCTCATAGTCCCATGTGTATTTTTTCGCTCCCTCGCTTACGCTTTATTAATGCTTAACCGGCGTACCACACTCGTCACATTAGGAACGGTAATCCGTTTGATAGGTCTAATTGGTATTTTAACTATATTACAAGATGACACCAGTGGCGCTCTTGTCGGCATGTTGGCATTAACAGCATGTATCGCAATTGAAAGCTTATACGCAGTAATTGCAGCTTACAAATATTACCTAAGCTTACCAATCAATAGCGAACCCGTGCCAAAATATAAGGAATTATGGCGTTTTGGTTGGCCCGTAATACTCATGCAAACGGCAGAAAGCGGTGTTGCATTCACTGCGAGTTTTTTCTTGGGACGCTTAATACAACCCGAACTTGCCATCGCTGCCTTTGGTGTTTTAGACGCAATGATACGGGTTGTTCTTGGACCTTTAAGGAATTTAACACAGGCAGTTCAAACGCTAACTCGTAACAGTGCTGATGCAATCATAATTGGAAAATTTTCCATACACCTGGCAGTCATATTCAGCCTAGTAATGTGCGCATTTCAAAATGACGTAATCCGTCATTATGCATTAGACAACATTATGGGTTTACCGCCGTCTATGATAAACTATATCGCCCCGGCTCTCTTATTAACGCCTATCCTAGCGATAAGTATGACCGCAGCCGCTTATGCAAGGGGACAACTGCTTGCTAGCCGAAAAACCACAGCCATTGCGGTTGCGTCAACTGCACGATTATTTGCAGTCTGCTTAATCGGCGTCATAGCTCTTTCACTTTCAAACGCGAATGGGGCTGTCGTCGGAGTTTTAGCTTTAATCGCAGCATTCATAACCGAGGCTGTCATATTAGGTGGTCGAATACTATATGCTGAGCATCGTACCGGAGGGTTATTTAATTGAGAGTAAAGTTTTTAAACAGCCATCTTAAACTAGCAGAGGTCTCATCAAGAATATTTGGGATTATCAATAATTGTTACATTACGTAGAAGCTTTGAGCCTATGGGGAAACGTTGAGTTTTTTATCGACACCAAAGTGTATTGTCTGTGGACAAAAGAGAAGGTTGATTGGCTCTGATAACTAAGTTTCCGCTGCAGTTTGAATCTCTAATATCGGTTGACCTATTTCACTCACTGCATCGGTTGGCTCTTGTTGTTCCAAATTTTTATCTCCAACTTCTATCTCTTCAATTCTCCCACCACGTTTCGCGAGCTTATCTGCCGATACTCTGATCTGTCTAATATCATCCTCTGCCTGCCTAAAATGCGTTTCCAATTTCCCAACACGAGAATCAAGACGTTCAACATCCGTTAACATCAGCGAAACTTCTCTTTGAATTACATGGGCTTGTTCTCGCATTTGAGAGTCCTTTAGAACAGCACGTATAGTATTAAGCGTTGCCATTAACGTAGTGGGAGAAACTATCCAGACTTTGGCTCTCCAAGATTTCTCTATCACATCAGCTAAATTGGCATGCAATTCCGCATAGACTGCTTCTGATGGCAAGAACATAAGTGCGGACTCGGCGGTTTCGCCGGGAACAATATACTTCTCAGAGATATCTCGGACATGCTTTAGGACATCACTAGCTAAAGTTTTTCGCGCTAGTATACGATCATTTTCGTCGTTAGCATTTACCAAAGCACGATAGCTTTCCAACGGGAATTTTGCGTCTATGGCTATAGCACCCGGGGGGTTTGGTAACGTCAGCAAACAATCTACTCGCTTATTGCCGCCAATAGTCGCCTGAAAGGAATAGGCATTGGGAGGCATGATAGATCTAACAAGATCGGCTAGCTGTATTTCTCCAAAAGCGCCACGTGCTTGTTTGTTGGATAAAATATCCTGGAGACTGACAACTTGGCTTGATAATTCCTCAATATTTTTTTGCGCGGCATCAATGAGCACCAAACGCTCTTTAAGCTCACCCATAGTAGTTTGTTGCGTGAGGCGGGATTTTTCCATCCCATCCCCAAAATTCTTCATCATTTCGGTTAAACGTTCTTCAACTTTTTTTGTAACTTCTTTTTCTTGTGCTTGCATTAATTCTGTAATTTTTGATTGATGCGCAACTTGGCTGTCTGAAATTTGGGCAAGGCGACCAGTTAACTCTGACTGTGATTCAGCTAATTTTGCCGCAGTTTCATTTGTGTTTCGGCTATTATTAGCCAGCTCTTCTAATATTTTATTCGGGTTCCCACGTTGGCTAATCGTGAGGTAAATGATAAAACCACCAGAAAAAAGCAATAAAGCACAAACAGTAAATAGAAGTGGATCCATGATCTCAACTCCATATCGAAGGGTTATGGAAGCAGATACAATATATTGTGTTTCTTTCGTCGTCCAGTACACCAGAGTTACCAGAGACTTGACGAATTCTAAATCATCCCTTACGGAAAATATCTTGCTATTGATTGGTAAAAAACGATGACCACATTGCCTATTGTTTGGGCCCCTGATCCAATTTTAAAGACCAAATGTGCGCATGTAACATTTATTGGCGAAGAGGAAAAACAGCTTATGAAGGATATGCTCGACACGATGTACGCTGCACCTGGTGTAGGCCTAGCTGCCCCTCAAGTTGGTATAACAAAGAGGATCATAGTGGTTGACTGCGCACGGACCGATGAACCCGCCGCTCCTTATCAAATGGTCAACCCTGAACTAATAAAGTCTTCTATGGACGAACTTGCAAATGAAGAGGGTTGCTTATCACTTCCCGGTCATTATGCAGATGTCAGCCGACCAGCAACCGCTCGAGTGAAGTATTTAGATGAAAATGGCTGCCAACAAATAATTGATGCCGATGGCCTTTTAGCAGTTTGTATCCAGCATGAAATTGACCATATCAATGGCATTCTTTTCGTTGACCACCTTTCATCCCTTAAACGAAATATGATCTTAAAAAAGATGGTAAAGGCGAAGAGAGAACGCTAAGCCTTGCAAAAAAGAAAATTAAAAGGAATGTATAATAAACTATCTCAACTTCGATTAGGCTATATGGGGTCGCCCGATTTCTCGGTGCCCGCACTTGCAGCGTTGATTAATGCAGATCATAATATTTGCGTCGTTTATACTCAACAACCGAGGCCTGCAGGAAGAGGAAAGAATCTACAGAAAACCCCTGTGCATAAATTTGCAGAGGAGCACGGTATTTTGGTGAGAACTCCTGAGTCTCTAAAAACTCAAGAGGCAGAAAAAATGTTATTAGCCCTTGATTTAGACGCATTGATAGTAGCAGCGTATGGACTTATATTACCACAAAAAATTTTGCAAATTCCAAAACTCGGTTGTCTAAATATACACGCATCGCTTCTTCCCCGTTGGCGAGGTGCCGCTCCTATCCAGCGCGCAATCATGGCTGGCGATGGTGAGAGTGGCGTTTGTATAATGTTAATGGAAAAAGGCCTCGATACAGGCCCAATCTTAAACTCTGAAAAAATAATCTTAAACGACGATACTACAGGTGCATCTCTGCACGACTCATTAGCATCCATCGGAGCCAAGCTAATTAGCCCTACCCTGATCGACTTTGCAGACAGAAAGATCAAACCTTCCTATCAAAACGACAGTAATGCCGTGTATGCAAAAAAACTATCAAAAGAAGATGGTCACTTAGATTGGTCAAAGTCTGCAGAAGAATTAGAACGCATAGTCAGAGCACTCAATCCATGGCCCGGTGCTTGGTGCCTAATGGACGGCGAAAGGATCAAAATTCACGAGGCAGCGGTATTGAACACTTCGCAGCATACTCTGGGTCCAGGAAGAATTCTTACCGGCGATTTCTCTGTAACGTGTGGCATTGGGGTTTTAAAAATAACAGTGGTTCAACAACCAGGAAAAAGTGCTATGGGTGTATCGGATTTTATACGAGGGAATCCAATACAACTTGGATCGATTTTACTATAAATAATATACAAATATTTTACTTCATCCACCGAGCCATTGCGACATCGTCCTTGGTCTGTGCTTCAACCCAATGCCCTCCGTCTCTAGTCTCCTCTAACTTCCAAAAAGGAGCTTTAGTTTTTAACCAATCTATTAGAAAGTGGCACGCATCAAACGCACTCTCTCTGTGAGGGGAAGCACAAGCGACAAGAACTATGTTATCTCCTGGTTCGAGACGTCCATATCTGTGTATTATAAGACTTGCATTCAATTCCCAACGTTCATTGGCCGCTTGGTCAATTTCTGTGAGTTGCTTTTCTGTCATCCCAGGATAGTGCTCTAAGGTCATGGCAGAAATAGAATCCCCAGCTGCCATATCTCGAACCAAGCCCACAAAGCTTACCATCCCACCTATCTGATGATTTCCATTAGATAGGTTACTGAGTTCTAGGCCTAGGTCAAAATCTTCTAATTGCACTCTGATCATTGTCTATCCACCTGTCACAGGAGGAAAGAAAGCGATTTCATCACCAGGTTTAATGGGATGGTCAAGGTCTACGTATTCTTGGTTAACCGCGATCCTAATAGTTGTCAGATCAGAAAATGTTTTACTTGAAACAGAATTACGCCGCGTCATCCAATCAATAAGGCTTTGCACATTTTCAACAGTTGAAGGTGGGTCAACACTCTCATTAGAGGTCCCCATTTTAACTCGAATCCACGCGAAATATAATAGTTTCATAGGCCTAGCTCGCTAAATGGTAGATAATCAACAATATCCCCCTTTTCAATACATAAAGTGTCTTCAGAAAGTTCCACCAAACCATCCGCAAAAACCATGGACGACAGAATTCCCGCTCCATCTCTTCCATACTTTTCTGCTACTAATTTACCATACTCATCTCTTTTTATCTGAACACGTACATATTCTCTTCGATCTAGCTTCTTCTTATAATCAAACCCTGATTGTACCAAAAATGACTTACGAACAGGATCATTAGCCCCAGCAAGTTTATGAATGATTGGTCGTGCAATTTGCATGAATGTAATCATAGCAGCCACTGGATTCCCTGGAAGCCCAATAAAAGGTGTACCCTTTACCTGACCTAATGCAACTGGGCGACCCGGTTTTATTGCTAACCTCCAAAAATAAAGGGAGCCCTCTTTCTCGACAACTTTACGAACATAGTCTTCGTCACCCGTAGAAACCCCACCTGAAGTTATAATTAAGTCATAATCATCAGCTGCTGAAGTTAGAGCATTACTGAGTATATTTGGATCATCCAAAAGAATACCAAGATCCTTCACACGACAGCCTACACCTTTTAGCTGATGCATAAGCGTAAAGCGATTTGAATCATATATTGCTCCTGGAAACAATTGGCTACCGGGTTCTAGGACTTCGTTTCCTGTCGAAAAGATAGCCACCTTCAATTGACGCATCACTAGCAGTTGACTGCGACCAATTGATGCTGCCAATCCAATCTCTTGTGGTCTTAGCCAACAACCTTCTTTCAGAATTGGTTGGCCCAGCTTTACATCTTCTCCCATTAAACGACAATTCGAACCGCGCAAAATACCGGCAGGAAACGACACTATTCCGTTATCGATCACACAATCTTCTTTCATGACAACTGTGTCGGGTCGCGTATTATCTGAACCATTTGGCATCACTGCACCAGTTAAAATTTGAATTGCCTCCCCTCTACTCTGAGGCCGGTCCAGTGGTATTCCCGCTATTGCTCGTCCAGAAACTGGCAATCTAGTTTCACTTCCAGGTTCAACGTCATCAAAATAGATCGAAAAACCATCAACTGCTGAGTTGTTATCAGCAGGAACATTTTTTGACGCCACGACATTTTCTGCCAAGATTCTATTTAGAGCTCGTTCTAAGGATACCTTTTCTGAATTTACGATGGGTGTCAGAATGCTTTGTAGTTGCGTAAGGGCGTCATTAACCTTAGTTAAATGTCCACCAAATGCGAAGCAGTCGTCGGTAAGTTGAGCCATATTAATGTCTTATCATTAGGTTTCTATTAATCCAGAGTGACAGATTATGAAATGAGAAATTGATTCTATATCATTGATATCGAATACGGGAACCTCAAGATTATTAATTTGAATATCGCTCGCTACTCCGCAAATATTAGGATCGTTCTGTTGCAATAGCGGCTTACCATTTATCTCCCTGTAAACTTCCAATTTTTCATAACTTTCAGTTTTAAATCCTTCCACTAACACTAGATCCACTTCTGAAAATTTAGCTAAAAGGCTCTTTAGATTAGCTTCCTCAAATTCCCTGTTTTCATGAATTATAGCCCACCGTTTTGCAGATGATATTACGACCTCGTTGGCTCCCGCCAATCTGTGCTCAAAGGAGTCTTTTCCAGGCTTGTCAATATCAAAGGAATGATGCGCATGTTTTAAAGTTGACACAGATATACCCTTAGAGACCAAAACTGGGATTAACTTTTTCACCAAGGTTGTTTTACCGCTGCCACTCCATCCAGCTAAACCAAAAACTTCCATACAATAAATCCATACATTTTTGGGGATCTTTTATCCCCTTCCTAATGGTTGGTCTCATCCAGATCGTCAGCACTAGCATGTAATAAGCCGGATCTCAAATAATCATACCCTGTCCATAGCGTAAGTAATGCTGCTACCCAAAGACAAACCTCTCCTATTAACACCGAGGGAATTTCAGGAGGAGCAGCATTGCCAACTATTAAAAACCCTAAAGAAAACATCTGCAACCCAGTCTTCCATTTCGCCAAACGGCTGACAGGGAGGCCTACTTTTATCTCAGCCAAGTATTCACGAAGTCCTGAAACTAAAATCTCTCGTAACAGTATAATTAAAGCAGGTAATACACTCAGCCCAACTATGTAATCGAACGAGCAGAGCACCAAAAGGCAAGCGCCTACGAGTAATTTATCTGCAATCGGGTCAAATAAACGCCCCATTGCGGAGTGATGGTTTAGTGACCTTGCTAGGTAACCATCGAAATAATCTGTAATACACGCAAACGTGTAAACACCTAGGGCGAACCATCTCAGTTTATCCGTTCCAATCCATATAAGTACTACCAAAACTGGGATCACAGCTATTCTTGACATTGTCAAAATATTTGGCAAACTTTTCATTTGTGCCACCCCTGGCGGTAAAAGCATAGTTTATAGGAATAAATATTACGACCTTGGTTATTTCACAACCAATATATTTAATTGTCTCCGTGAAAATAATCATAAATTCGCTTAGCAAGGCTTTTACTAATACCTTCAATAAGTTCAAGATCTCTCAGTCCCGCTCGGGAGACAGCTTTGGCTGATCCGAAATGGTGTAACAATAATCGTTTTCGTTGCGCGCCAACCGAGGGGATATCGTCTAACGGCGAACGTAAAACGGTTTTTGATCGGCGGGCCCTATGGGTTTCAATCGCAAAACGATGAGCTTCATCTCGTAATCGCTGTAAATAATACAAAACAGGATCATTCTCTTTAAGAAACAACGGCGCTTTCCCTGGCTGGTGAAATCGTTCTTGACCAGCGTTTCGATCAGGCCCTTTTGAAATAGCAACAACCGGGATATTACCTAACCCAGCACTCTTTAGTATTTTCAATGCACTGGAAAGTTGACCAGGTCCACCGTCAACAATAACTAAGTCAGGTAAAACCATTATCCGGGACGCAGCCTCTTCAATTAATGATCCTGAAAAACGTCGCTGCAAGACTTGGCGCATCATTGCATAATCATCACCAGGGTTTACCATAGTAGTTTCGCCTGCCAACAACAAAGGTTTCTCGATAGGGATATTGACGCCAGACGCCCCAGAACGAACATTCTTAATATTAAATTTGCGATACGAGTTTTTTAAAAACCCCTCCTTACCAACCGCAATCATCGCACCTACTGAATGCATCCCTTGGATATGGCTATTGTCATAAACCTCCACCCTCTCAGGAACTCGGTCTAATCCGAAAAGCTCTGCAACGCGATACAACATTTTTTCATTAGTAGAAGTCTCTGCTTGTTTCCTGCCCAAGGCCTCGCGGGCGTTGGTTAGAGCGTGATCAATCACTTTTTTCTTTGAACCTCTCGAAGGTTTTACGATGTTGACTTTGTGCTTTGCTCTAATTGATAGGGCCTCAGATATTAAAGACTCTTCATTTACGCAATGACTTAGGAGTATCTCTTTTGGAGGGATTTTATTGTCATAAAATTGACCAAGAAAAGCAGATAAAATTTCTTCTGGCTGGTGTAATTTATCGTGGGCCGGAAAATAGGCTCGATTACCATAATTACTACCACTCCTGTAAAAGAAAACCTGAATACAACTAACACCTTTTTCTAAATAAAGAGCAAATATATCTGCATCGGCTATGCCTTGAATATTTATATCCTGATGGGATTGTATTTGACTTAAAGCGTGGATGCGGTTGCGATAAATAGCCGCTGTTTCAAACTCTAACGCATCACTAGCCGTCTGCATCCTTTCAGCCAGGGTCTTTTGAACCAAAATACTATTTCCAGACAAAAAGTCTTTTGCTTGATTAACAAGTTCGCCATATTCGAACTTAGAAATAAAATTCACACACGGAGCAGCGCATCTTTTAATTTGATATTGCAGACACGGTCGCTTTCTATTCTTAAAAATATTATCCGAACAATTACGGATTAAAAATGCACGTTGAAGAGCGGTGATAGACTTATTAACAGCTCCAGCAGATGCAAAAGGACCAAAATAATTACCCCCCTTTGACTGCGCACCCCTGTGTTTCATTAACAATGGCCACTTTTCATCATCAGAAATAAAAATATGTGGAAAAGATTTATCATCACGCAACAAAACATTATATTTTGGCTTTAACCGTTTAATCAAATTACTTTCAAGAAGTAATGCTTCAACTTCCGTATGTGTGGTGACTATTTCCATCGAATGTGTCTCGCTCACCATGCGCGTTATTCTATGCGATATCTTAGTAGGGTTAGTATAGTTAATGACACGTTTTTTCAGATTATTCGCTTTTCCAACATAAAGAACATCCCCATCTGATGCTATCATGCGATAAACACCTGGTTTCGACGAAAGACTCTTCATCTGAGAACGAATAACCTCTATCCCCCTATCAATATTTCTTATTTTTGAATTATCTGAACTGGACACTATTTCAACCATTAAAGATCATTTTTATCACCCTTGATAATCTAACATTTGTATAGTGTTCAGCCCGCGTCAATTAGTTAATTTTAGCGGACGTTAACAGTAATCCACTAACCCTGTGGACAAAGTTGTGAATAACAGTCACCAAGAGACGTTATAGTGGCAGAGTTCCTAAACTATTTACTAAATGCTCAAAATATAGGCAAACATTTTAACCCATTGTTTTAGTTGAATTTTAAGTTACTTATATTTTTACTAATTATTTCCAAACCTCTATTGAGGAATTTTATAAGTTTTAACTTAGAAGTTTGCTTTTCTGTGCATAGTTTGAACGACTTCGCCATACTAAATCACAGAAAACTGGGATATTTAGACATCTAAGTTGTTTCATATAAAGATCAAATATTAGTAGCGTCATAACAACAATTAGGATGTAACAGTTTGTGCAGCATACCCTGCTCTAAATAAAAATTTATATGCGAAGGGGATAGATAATAATCTTCCTTTGATCTTAAGAGATATTTGCTGAATATTGTATAAAAAAGTACACTGATGGAGACGTTTTTGATGGAAAAACGAGATAAGCTGGGGATACTAATTACAGGTGGGGGGCGTAGGATAGGTGCGTCTATTGCCAAAGCTCTCGCAGCAGATGGGTGGTTTGTTTATATTCACTGCCATAAATCATTCGCGGAAGCTGAATTGGTGCTTAGCGATATCCGTAACAACAATGGTGATGGAATAGTTATCGTTGAGGATTTGTCTCTTGATGGGGCAGCAGAGAAAGTAATAAAGCAGACAATACAAGGCCCCGTTCCTGTAATAGCTATAATCAATAATGCTTCATTATTCGAGTATGACTCGATCGAAACTGTCACTGAGACAAGCTTGAATGAACACTTTTCCATCAACGTGAGAAGCCCAATTCTTTTAAGCAAAGCTTTTTCTTACTCATTAAGCAATGATAAAAAAGGATGCATCATTAATATTCTAGATAATAAAATATACGCAATAAATCCTGATTATTTATCATATACAATAAGCAAAATAGCACTACAAGGCGCGACATCAGCGCTTGCAATGGCGTTGGCCCCAAAAGTGAGGGTAAATGGTATTGCTCCAGGCATCACACTAGAGAGCGGTAATCAGGGGGAAGAAAATTTCAAAAAGGGTCAGGAAATGAGCCCTATTGGACAGGTTTCGACAGTTAACGATATCATACGAGCCATTTTATTTATTCTTGAAAGTGACGCGATCAATGGACATATAATTACTATAGATGGCGGTCAACATCTCCAAAAATTAGAACGTGATGTTGCTTTTATTAATTAGGACACAAAGAGAAAGCAGTCGACAAATGGGGCGCATAAATACCAAGCTTTTTTTAGAGGATTACGAGGTTGATGTTAATATTGGCATTCACAACTTTGAAAAAAAAGGCCCTCAACGTATACTTATTAATATTGAAATAGTAATTTTAGAAGAAGATTTAGGCAATGATGACTCTATAAGCAGTGTCCTCGATTATGACTTTTTGAGGATAGAAATTAAAAAATTGATTGCCGAACGGAGATTTAATCTTCAAGAAACTCTATGTCGATCAATATTGGATATAGTAAAAAACCAATCTGGTATTCAAAAAGTTATAGTTCGAACAAAAAAACCAGATGTCTATCCTGATTGCAAGGGTGTCGGTGTTGAAATGGAATATAACGCTTGATATCGCCGTGAATTATGGTTGAATAGAATTTTTATTGTATAGTCAATAAGGTGCTGGTTAATGTCAAAAGAAATACTAGAACTGTTTTTAGTGACGGATATTCATCATGGCGCTCCTTTGGGAACTAAGCGAAGTGATCAGTCGCAACTTCTTTTGGATAATTTTATAACATCTGCAAATAACTATAAACCAGATCTAGTGATCGACTTAGGAGACAGAATAAATGACCTTGATCATTCGACAGACTTGAGGTTGCTGAGAGATGTTGCAGAACAATTTAAAATGCTTCAGTGCCACCGGGAACATTTAGTTGGAAACCACGATATTCACTTTCTCTCAATCCAAGAAAATGAGAACCTTCTTGAATCAGTTCTGCAAAGCCGTTCCTCAGATCTACATGGATGGCATCTAATTTTTTGGTGTCCTAACGCAAAATATTCACCAACATCAGGTTTTGTTGACGACCAACCCTCTTTGAAGTGGTTGCAGAAAAATTTAAGAGAAAATGATAAACCCACAATAATATTCTGCCATGTGCCACAATTTGTTGGAGATTTAAGCGGAAATTTCTGGTTTGGAAATAATCCCTGGGCAGCATCACTTCCATATGCCCAAAGCGTCCTAAAAATAATTGAAAAAGATCCAAACGTCAAAATGACGGTCGGCGGGCATGTACATTGGCCACGGCTCGCTACACTTCATGGTGTTCACCACATCACACTCCCATCAATAATTGAAAGTTTTTTTTCAAATGGGGAACCTTGCGGTGCATGGACTAAAATTATTATAAATAAGCAAATCCATCTGTCCATAAATGGGAGAGAGAGCTATCACTGGTCACTGCCCATAAGAAATGAAGACATGGTATGGCCAGATCCGCGTCCTTCGAACAGGATCAAGTAAAATCTTGATCCCTATTCTTTAATGCCATTACTGCAAGATGCGCCCCCAAGAACACAGAATTGAGCACAATGTGGGTGGTTAAGATAAGTTTCTCCAATTGAGTTCTTCAAGGACGCACCCAGTTCAAATTTGGGGTCATAAGGAAGCAAAGTACAGGACACTACTGTTGGATTAGGTGCACCTTTCCGCTTAACGATCATTCGCGAAGTTGCACACATTTGCGAGTTAGGTGATACAGAAAGAATATTCCAACATTGTTCTGTTATTTCGGGAACATCTATTTGCAAGTTCATTTCTGGAAAAATCACTAAATCGTCTGCATCGTTAGGATCTAATATCAGCCCAAGGTTTTTGAACAAACGACCATAGCCAATTCTGCATTCTTCAAGGCTTTCATGATTTAAGCTTCGTCCAGCGACTTTAATCATAAAATCATTGTCTCTTAACCAGTTAATACCGTCGATCATCGGAGACCAAGAATTTGCACCTCTTTCTGCCTCGTGAACAGCGCATTCGTAATGGTCTATGGAAACTCTAAGCACTAACTCCTCACCTGCATGGTGATCTTTTAGCTTTAAAAGATCAGATTTTTTGTGCTGCATGGGCTTCATAGCGTTAGTTAAGACTAATACACGTAGGTGACGCGACAAACATTCATCTAAAATTTCAAGAAAATCTGGGTTCATGAAAGGCTCCCCGCCAGTGAATGCTATTTGCGGAGCCTCTGCTTGTAGTTCTCGTAATTCATCAAGATAACCCAATACTTCTTGGGATGTTATATAGACCAGACTATCGTTCAGCGGTGTTGATTCGATGTAACAATTTTTGCATGCTAAATTACATAATGTTCCTGTATTGAACCAAAGAGTATCAAAATTTTTGAAACTCACTTTAGCGCGAACTTCACCAGCAGCAGTTTTAAACTGGTCTTCGAATTTCAAAATCTGTTTAGGGTAGGGTTTTACTTGTCTTGACATCAATAAACCTTTTGAAAAGTTTTCTTTCCGATCGTGTTGAAACAAAGGCTAATAAGTTTAGTTCAAAATCATCCTATCAGCAACAACTCAACAACCGTTTTAGAGACGCATATGAACGAACATTCTTATAAATACTTCAAGAGATCGAATTTCACTTCCTTAACCCTTTCAGTGGGTCTAGATTAATTAAATGGTTCAGCAAGCATTAAGCCGCCCAGATACTGCCGCAGAAAACCAAGCTAGAAGACAAGACAAACATCATGGTTTGCTATCTGGTTCACAAGCCCCTGATTTGAAATCATCCACAGCAGAGCAGGATGCTGGGCGTCCTTTTGAAATTGTCTCTGAATTTTCACCCGCAGGTGATCAGCCGATCGCTATCCCTGAACTTTCAAATGGTATTGTACAAGGTGAATGGGACCAGGTCTTACTGGGTGTTACTGGCTCTGGAAAAACATTCACTATAGCTCACATGATCCAAGAAGTGAGAAGGCCTGCATTAATTTTAGCGCCAAACAAAACACTAGCGGCACAATTATACGGAGAAATGAAAACCTTTTTCCCTAATAACGCAGTTGAATATTTCGTGTCGTATTACGATTATTATTTGCCAGAGGCCTATGTACCTAGAACAGACACCTACGTTGAAAAAGAAGCATCTATAAACGAGCAAATAGATAGGATGCGACATTCAGCCACACGATCACTTCTTGAACGAGAGGACGTTATTATTGTTGCTTCTGTCTCCTGCATATACGGTATTGGGGCAGTTGAAACTTATGGAAACATGACCATAGTCCTCAAGTCCGGCATGGAAATTGGTCTTCAAAAGTTGATGCGCCGGTTAGTTGAGTTACAATATCGCCGAAATGACACCTCATTTCAAAGAGGCTCTTTTCGCGTACGAGGAGACTCTCTAGAAATATTTCCCGCGCACCTAGAAGATCGCGCTTGGCGTCTTTCTTTCTTCGGAGAGGAGTTAGAGGCTATTCAGGAATTTGATCCTCTTACTGGGGAAAAAACATCCCACTTAGAACAGGTGAGAGTCTTTGCAAATTCGCATTATGTCACACCTAAACCAACACTGACGCAAGCGATCAAAGAAATTAAAATTGAGTTAAAACAGCAATTATCTGATTTAAATGAGAAGGGTAAACTTCTAGAGGCTCAGCGTCTTGAACAACGCACAACCTTTGATATGGAAATGATGGAGGCGACTGGCTCGTGTGCCGGAATCGAAAATTACTCTCGTTACCTTTCAGGTCGTGAAGCCGGCGAGGCGCCACCAACTCTTTTCGAATATTTACCCAAAAATGCGATGCTCATCGTGGATGAAAGCCATGTCACCGTCCCACAACTTGGGGCTATGTACAAAGGGGACTTTGCACGCAAATCAACCCTATCGGAATATGGATTCCGTCTGCCCTCTTGTCTTGATAATCGACCTTTGAAATTTGAAGAATGGGAGACCATGCGTCCTCAAACAGTTTTTGTTTCGGCAACACCTGGGCCCTGGGAATTAGAAAAAACCGGAGGGGTATTCACAGAACAACTCGTAAGACCAACCGGTCTCATTGATCCTAAATGCATTGTGCGCCCAACAACCAATCAAGTTGATGATGTCATTGCGGAATGCCAAGACTGCGCAGCTAAAGGAGAGAGAGTTCTAATCACAACGTTAACAAAACGCATGGCAGAAGACTTAACAGAATATATGGCGGAAGCTAATTTAAAAGTACGTTATATTCATTCTGACGTAGACACCCTCGAACGCATAGAAATAATACGCGATCTTAGAATGGGAGTTTTTGACGTTCTTATAGGGATCAACCTTCTTCGTGAGGGGCTAGATATCCCAGAATGCGCACTGGTTGCCATACTAGACGCGGACAAAGAAGGTTACCTGCGATCTCGCACATCACTTATTCAAACGATAGGCAGAGCTGCGCGTAACATAGAAGGACGGGTGCTACTATATGCAGATAAAATGACCGCCAGCTTAGAATATGCCATTGACGAAACAAACCGTCGTAGAACGCGCCAAACGGAGTATAATTTAAAGCATGGAATCACGCCAGAGTCGGTAAAAAAAAATATAGGTGATATTTTAGAGAGTGTTTATGAACGTAGCGATCGCGTCAATATAGATGTTGGGCAGGACGAGGGTAACCTCGTTGGAAAAGATCTTAAATCCGTAATTCTTGAGCTAGAAGTGCGAATGAAAAATGCCGCAGCAAACCTTGAGTTCGAAGAGGCAGCGCGACTTCGAGATGAGATTAAACGTCTGGAAGCCGCCGATCTTGGGATGACTGTAGATGGGAAACCTTTACCAAAGGGAGCCGTTATTCGACTAAAACCAGCTATCAGAAGTTCTTCGAAGGACAGGAGTAAATCGTCCCCTAAAAAAGGTAGAGGGAGGCGTTGATGGCAAAAAAAGGGGGGATGGGGTTGACTAAAACAGTGATAATAACGGGTGCTTCTTCAGGAATAGGTTTTGAAACTACTCAGGAGCTTATAAAAGAAGGATGGAGGGTCTTTGGGGTTGATATAAACACTAAAAATTTCAAAAACTCTAAATTATTGAAACAAAGTTCCCATTTTACACCAATAACCTGCGATTTGACTAGCGAACATGCAGTAACCCAGACTATGGAACTAATTCAAAAAGAAGTTTCATCTGTCGATGCTTTGATTGCTTGTGCTGGTGTTTTACGATTAGGAGCATTATCTGAAATGTCGGTCGAAGACTTTGACTTAGTCTTCAATGTTAACGTCCGAGGGCTTTGGTTATCCGTATCACGATCAATGCCGATGCTAAAAAGTGCAGCAAAAATTTCTGGAAGTGCCAGGGTAATTTTATTATCGTCCGTATCCGCCTTGAGGCCAAAAATTGACAGCGGAGCGTACTCAGCTTCTAAAGCAGCAGTAAGCCAACTTACTCGAGTCCTAGCGGTCGAGTGCGCCAAAGATAATATATTAGTTAACGCACTGGCGCCAGGAACTGTGGATACCCCAATGGTTCGGGATCAAAGCTCACCGGAAAAGCAAGGGAATTGGCGGCCATCAGGACCATCACCATTAGGACGCATTGCCGTCCCAAGCGATATAGTCAAAGTAATCCGGTTTTTACTAGATGAAAATTCATCATATGTAACCGGCGCAACTATACCTGTTGATGGAGGAACACAAGCAGCGTTTATCCCAGCGAACTAACGTCAAAGCCCATCAATATAAACGCTATAATGGCATTAATTAACTAAACTAGATAAGCTAATATGAAGGCAGAAGAATTTTGTTTATAAAAGTAAACTTTTTATTTAAATAAGGTCAAAAAAGTGAATATTGATTCTGATCAAATCAGGCAACAAATTTTAATTGAAAGATTAAAATTGCAAGTTAATGCTTTAGAACAACGTCTCCATGACAAAGTAGAATTAGTGGAGGAAATAAGAAATCAGCGTGATAAATTTGAAATTCAATTAGTTAAATTAATGGAATTTTTAGAAATAAAATATAAAACCATAGATAGCGACAATGATTCCCGAAATAGTTTCCTAATCAAAAAAGCCGCTGAAATTGTAGCTAATCAAGCAAACAATAGCGAATATGAAGTAGACACTTTGGAAACAATTTTAAATGAACAATCCCCTGCTATTCCCCTAAGAACCTATGACCCAGGGTCAATACCCCTAGATTCTGTTACCAATGAAATTGCATTTTACACTGATGATCAGGATGATGTCTTCCTCAAGGAGAAAAAAGTCCAAAAAAACGCAAAACAGAAACCAGTCATGGACGTATTAGCTGAATTCAATCCAGCAAATGACGACAAAATACCCAAAATGCAGTCTAAGACTGCAGACGATAAAAAAGCGTCCTCTAATCCTTTTCAGAAAACAATAGATAGAATACGGATATCGGAACAGAAACCAATCAAAGATAAAGGTTCAGAGTTGACACGCACTGAAAAAATCACCGACTGGCGAAGCGATGAATTAGATGACTCCATCAATAAAAGTATGAGTTAAGAAGAAGCCCAAATTCAACAAAGCGATAGCTGAATAGCCCCTAGAATGCCAAAATCAGCCTTTACAATATCACCCTTTTGAACCGCTATAGGAATGGTGCAGGTGCCGGTAGTGACAGTCTCTCCTGCCATAAGGTTTATACCATTTTCCGATAACTCATTAACCAACCAAGTGAGAGCATTCCTTGGGTCGCCTAAGACATTCGATCCGTTCCCTAGATTAAAAGACCCACCCTGTGTTGAAATTGTAACGTTATGTTTAGACAAGTCCTTATGTTTCCATTCACTTTGGACCGGCGGGCCTATTACCAACTGATGCGTGCAAGCATTATCGATAATCAATTGGATCGCGCCCACAGTAGAAAAATCTTCAAATCGTGAATCTGGGATTTCTACAGCAAGGTGCAAGGTATCAACTGCCAGGATTACCTCCTCCCTCTCGTATTCTTCTTTTCGAGAAAAAAGTGTCTTCTTCATTTTAAAAGCAAATTCTGGTTCCGCAACTGCCATTCTATTTGATCCAAATAGTAAAGACGAATTGGGACTGAAAACACGCTCTTTTAAAAGCCTTCCCGCAATAGGGGACGTTACACCAATATGCCCCTGACCAGCTGCGCTTGTCGCCGCTATTTTCCACCCAAAACAAGGGTATTTACTTTTAGAGCAATAGTCTGACTGAATAGCATAGGCTTCCTGACGTGTCTGGGGAAGCGCATGGTTTGAGATCTTTGAAATAACCCGGCCATTATTCCAGCTGTCCCAGATTAGGTCTACTATCTGTGTCAAATTATAATACCGTACTTATAGATTATGAATCCTACCATATCTCACCGTGGGGCCTAATCTCTGTATCGAAGCTCCAAGCCCCTCTAGATTGATGTGCTAAATGAAAAATCTCATTTGCTATTTCATCTGGCTTAATAAAAAAATTATCTGGTTTGTCAGCATAACGTTTACGGGTCCAACGCAAGTCTATTACAGCATCTATTGTAACATAAGCCACGTGAACACCTTTTGGCCCTACATCTCTTGCTATCGATTGAGCAAGGATACGTTGAGCTGCCTTTGATGGAGCAAATCCTGCATACCTACCGCGCCCACGATGGGCAGCCGTATTACCCGTGCAAATCAAACTACCTTCCCCTTTTTTAATCATGTAGGGGAGCGTAAGACGAGATAGGTGCAACAAGGCCATTGTGTTGACCTGAAAATTTCGTTCTAAATCAGATGGGTCTATTTCAAGGAAGTTTCCCCAACTTCCACCAACAGCGTTGTGAACAACCACTGTAGGTGGACTAAAGTCTGTTTCTATTTTTCGAACAGTAGCTGTCAATAAATCAACATCTGTTACATCACAGGTATAGGCATATGCACCGTGGATACTGTTTTCCATTTCTGCCAATCGATCTCCTCGTCTAGCAAGCATCGCTACGTTGTAGCCTGAACTGGCAAATTTTCGAACGATAGCATTACCGGTGCCCCATCCAACGCCAGTGACTAAGCAAGTCTTCTTTGCCATTTGATAACCTCCATGAATAAAAGTCATTGCGACATGCGACTAGAGCATAACTTAAAACCCACAATAGATCTCTAATATGATTCTATGCTTGATTGCTTTATTCTTGCTACTTTCAGTGCAAATATCAGCTTTGTGGTAATGCCTATTGGAGGATCAAATCAAATGTCTCTTGATGGAAAAGTGGTCGTCGTCACCGGAGCGGCTGGCGGATTTGGGCGAGTCATATGCTCCAGTTTTCTTGAAGCAGGTTCAAAAGTCATAGCCATTGATGTAAGCACACATGCTCTCGAGACGCTCCAAGCAGAAAACGCCCACTTTCAAACAGACAAATTTGTCACCAAAGCAATCGATATATCAAATTATAAACAATGCAAAACCGCTATAGAAGAAAGCGCTAATTATTTTTCTGGCATAGATATTTTAATAAATAACGCTGCGGTTGGCATGGGTCATGTACGATCGGACCATCTTATAAACTTAGTTGGTATCGATGAGATAACCCCTGAAATATGGGATAAGATGATAGGCGTCAATTTTACCGGTCCGTGGAATATGACCAAATGTAGCATTGATTTTTTGCGGCGATCAAAAAATGCTAGAATCATCAATATAACCACTAGCTTTTTTACTATGTTGAGAGGTGGATTCCATCCCTATGGTCCATCTAAATCAGGGTTCGAGGCAATGAGTGCTGGCCATGCCACTGAATTTCTACCAGACGGTATTACTGTGAATGTTGTTGTTCCAGGAGGCCCCGCAGATACCACTATGGTCCCAGAAGAAACAAAATGGAACAGGGATGAATTAGTCAAACCTATAATGATGACCTATCCTATTTTATGGTTGTGCTCAGAGGAAGCCGCCATTGTGACGGGGCATCGCTACATAGCCGGCCATTGGGATCCAGAATTAAGTATTGAGGAAAATCGTTCAAAGACTGAGGCACCTATAGCTTGGCCAAGCTTAGCGCAAGACCCTGTATGGCCCGGGGGAAAGCCAAATTAAATTTCTATTCCCCATCCTATAATTCACTCAATTACATACTCTAGAGGATATCAAATGGATACAACTAATCAAACCGCCCTAATAACGGGTGCTGGAAATGGTATAGGCCGAGCTATTGCTATTGCCATGGGAGAAAATCAGCGAAATGTAGTCTGCGCTGATATAGATTTGGATGCGGCTCAAATAACAGCGAATACAATCAGGCAGCTCGGCGTGGAAGCGACCGCGGTTCGAGTTGACGTTGGAGAAACCTTACAAATATCGGAAATGATTCAAGAGGTTAAAAGAGGAATTTGGCAGATTAGATATACTCGTCAATAATGCTGGGGTGACCAGAGCGGCCGATATCATGGAACTTACTGAGGTAGATTGGGATAGAATACATCGTGTCAACGCGAAAGGCGTATTTTTCTGCCTACAAGGCGCAGCTAAACAAATGATCGAACAGAATAGTGGCGGCAGAATTATTAATATTGCTTCAATCGCAGGCCGTGGTTTTGCGGGAACATCCAACGCAGCATATTCTGCAAGTAAAGGCGCTGTTATTAGTCTAACAAAAACAGCAGCTCAACAATTAGCCAAGCATGATATAACAGTAAATTCAATTTGTCCCGGTGTTACCACAACGGAGATAGTCGAAGGTTTGGTGAAGACACGGGCTGAGGCAAAAGGTATATCGTTAGACGATATGGTGAAAGAAATGACGGATAATATACCATTGAAAAGAGCAAATGACCCTGAAGATATTGCGGCGATGGCTATATTTCTAGCATCTAAAGGAGCCAGAAATATCACAGGGCAAAGCTACAATGTTGATGGAGGTCTTGTCACCAGTTAAGGAATTCTTGACCAAGTGGAAGCTCTGTTATATTTTTTGTATTCACATTATTTTTGACAATCTAATATAATAAATATTAGCACTATGGCGCCAGAGAAATGGTTGAGATCCGCAATATAGAAAAAAGAACACTCTATGACACCATTCGTAGTACTATACGCACATCCATCACTAATGGAGAACTTAAACCTGGCGACAGACTGCCAACAGAGGAACAACTCACAGTAAAATTCAGAACCTCTCGGCCCACTATCAATAAAGCTATTAGATCGTTAGCAAGAGATGGTTTAGTTGAAACCCGAAAACGGGGTGGTACAGTAATTTTAGCACAAACCCAATCCTGGATTCCAATGCTTGATATTTCACAATACGTATCTAAGAGGGGTGAAAAATACTCGTTTGAGCTTTTAGAGTGTAAAGAAATCAAAAATACCAGAGATAATCGTCCCTGGATAAACGTTGCGACTAATTCAGAGTATCTTGACTATTGAATGTGTTCACTACAGTGGGGTCATACCTATCCAGCATGAGCAACGATTAATCAATTTAGGCCCGTTATCTGAAGCCAGAAATACAGATTTCACAAATCAGTCGCCATCAAAGTGGTTACAGAATAATGCTCCATGGCCATCATTGGATCAAACTATTGGCGCAATAGGTGCCGGAGAATTAATCGCCAATCGATTAAATGTTAGACATGGGACACCGTGTATAGGCATACATCAAATTACACGAAACGAGGATGAATACCTAAGCGTAGCGACCCTCACATGTCCAGCGGGCAGGTTCAGTATCAATACAGGATAATTCACAATATAAATTTAGGAGTTTGGAATATGAATAACCTCGTTACAGCCGAGGCTTTGTCCTGGATTGGAAGATCTGATCCACCAGTAGAGATCGAGGTCAATCGAAGCGATATCATAAAATACTCTATCTCAACGGAACAGCTACTAGACAAATACCTAAAAGGAGATGAGGCGCCTCCTATGTTCGTCGCTGGGTTATCAAGGGAAATAGTTCCTCTGGAGAATCTGGAAGTAGACGGCCTTCCAAAGGCTTCCCTTATACCTGAATTGCCGCTTAAACGGGTTATGGCGGGTGGCGTAGATTTTAAATTTTTTAGGACAGTTAAACCTAAAGATAAACTTGTTTTTAAGAGAGAGCTATCAGACATCGAGCAGAAGCAGGGTAAGACAGGTCCCCTTATTTTTATAACCTATCTAATTTCCTGTAAAACAGAAACTGGTGATCCTGTATTAGAACAATACCAAACTCGTATTTTAAGGTAGAAAAACGATGGATTTCAAAAAAATTAAAACCGGGCAAACGCTTCCAGAGCGGGAATTTACAGCCACAAATGTATCGCTTTTCTGTTATAATGCAGCCATCTGGAACCCTCACCGGATTCATTATGATGAAAAGTATACAACAGAAATCGAAAAACACCCCCGAATAGTTATCGACGGCCCACTTCAAGGCGACTGGTTGAGCCAGATCGCTATTAACTGGATTGGAGATAAAGCGACACTTATTAAATTTAACTACTCTAATAGACGAGCATCATATCTCGGTGAAACACTGAAAGCGGGCGGTAAGGTCGTGGATGTTGATTATAAGGCTAACATTGTGGAGTTGGAACTTTTTTTGAAAAATGAAAATGGGGAAATCACGTCCCCTGGGTCGGCAACGCTTCAGTTCTAAGTTTAAAAAATTTAATAAAGTGACCACTCACTTTTCATCAGATACTCTTTGGAATAATATATATACATTATATAATTTTATTCAAAGAACCCTCTGTTTTAAATTAGAAAATTTTACATTATTTTTTCAACCCCAGGAAAAGTTCTATGAAGGCAACATGGTATAAAAAAACTGGTCCCGCACAAGAAGTCCTGAAAGTGGGAGAAATGGAGGCCCCAAGAGCCACGGAGGACGAAGTGCGT
>CAXYEO010000019.1:0-24070 GCA_964276085.1 uncultured Thalassobaculaceae bacterium
AAATAGCAAAGCTTGTACCCGAAAACTGGAAACTTCAAAACTCTATACTAACGTCTAAGGCTGGTATTCCTATTAAGAAACAAATATTTAAACTACCAACTCAGTTTACCCCAAGTAATATTCAAGATAGCTTCGCGTCTCCAACAACCTTATCATTTTGGGATTTACCTAAATTCATAACTTTACTCGAAGAAGCAGGTTTTAACGCTGTTAGACATAGATTGCATTGGCATTCACTTTTGGCATCTCCGCTACTTTTGTGTGCAATGGTATTAATTGCCGCCACTTTTTCCCTACGTATGGGTCGGACAAGCGGAAATCTTAAATGGGTCTTAACTGGCTTGTTTTTTGGTTTTTTTCTGTACTTTATGACAGACCTAGTTTTTGCACTTGGCCTATCGTCAAGACTACCTGAAATTTTAGCAGCCTGGACGCCAGCAACAGTCACCGTATTATTGGGTACGGCGAGCTTATTGCATTTAGAAGATGGTTAACAATGATTAAACTTAGCCACAAAAAAAATCTACATTTCATCAGCCTTTTATTGACTGTTTTTCTGGCATTGATAACAAATTTCGCCAATGCCTTGTCAATTGACAAGGATGCAGCAAACGATCCGGTCCTTTTACAAGCAGACGAGATTATTTATACAAAAGCAACTAATATTGTAAAAGCGTTAGGTCGGGTAGAACTATCACTTGATAACCGCGTACTTTTAGCAGATCAGATTTCTTACAATCAGACGACAGGTCGAGTGATAGCAAACAACAATGTTACGCTCCTAGAAGAAAATGGTGATGTTTTATTTTCTGACTCAATTGAACTTACCAATGAATTTAAACGCGGGTTCATAAAAAACCTGAAGTTAAGGATGAAAGACGGATCACGTCTAGTTGCTAATAGTGCTGAATTCATAAAAGACGAGAGGAAAATAATGCATAAGGTAACGTTTTCACCCTGTTTACCTTGTAAAGAAAACCCACAACGCCCGCTAATTTGGCAAATAAAAGCTGACAAAGTAATTCATAATGAAGAAACAGAAAACATGGAATACCAGGACGCAACCTTTGAGTTTTTCGACAGACCAATCTTTTTCACACCATATTTCATTCATCCAGACCCGACAGTTGATCGTAGGTCAGGGTTGTTATCACCAACCCAAGGCTACTCTGAGAAAAAAGGTTTCATATACGGGCAACCATATTTTTTATACTCTGGACCGTTCCAGAGACTTAGAGATCGAACCAACAATATACACAAAAGATGGCGCTACTCTTCAGTCGCGATACAGGCACGCATTTTTTAATGGATTAATTGACTCAAATTTCACGTTAGGTGTGCTTCGCGATACTGATGATGTGTCCGGCTCGGACAACGTAGGTGTTGACGGAAGTGTATCAATAAGGAGTAACTTTTCGCTTAACGATACGTGGAGAGCAAAGGTTAATATTGAGCAAGCGAGTGACAAAACTTACTACCGAAAATATATTTCTGACGACGAAGAAATCTTACGGTCTCATCTCTTGCTGGAAGGGTTCAGAAACAGAAATTATTTCGCGATTGAAGGCTATAAATTTCAGGGTTTGAGATCAACCGACGAGAGAGATAGTCAGCCGATAGTTTCCCCTGCTATCTCTTATAGTTTTTCTGGGGATCCCGGGCCTCATGGAGATATATTCCAGTTCGATGTTAATTTTGATTCAATTTTCCACCAGCAGCTAAACGACAACCAGAATTTTTCAATACTAGCCGGATGGCAAATTCCATACCGCAGTCAGAGTGGCGAAATATATACCCTCACCAGTTCACTGCACTCGAACTTATATTTCACCAGCAAAGGAGCAAATACTTCTTCGCCATCAACTTTAAATCAAAACAATATCGCCACACGGGTTTTTCCACAACTAGCCCTTAACTGGCGATACCCATTTTTCAGAGAAACTAATGACAGCCTTCAGTTTTTCGAACCAATCGTTAATTTAGTTATTGCCCCTAATGCCATAACAACATCCACAATACCTATGGAAGACAACCAAGGTTTCGAGTTTGATGACACCAACATTTTCAGAATTAACCGATACACTGGTTCCAAAAAAATAACGGAAGGGTCCAGAATAGATTATGGAATAAATGGCTCAATATTAAATAGCACTTCCTTTACCTCCGAAATATTCATAGGCCAAAGTTATCATTTTAGTGAGACAAATAATTTTGCCCCTGAATCAGGATTAGACGAAAACCTATCTGATATTGTTGGGAGAGTTATCCTCTCACCGAACGACTGGTTAAACTTAAATTACCGGTTTCGCCTCGATAAAGATAACTTGACGCCAAGAAGAAGTGAGTTTGGTGCAGTTATAAGTGATGGTGCCTATAATGTTTCAGTCGACTACGTCTTATTAGATGAGTATATCTCAACGGAAACATTCGATAGTCGGGAACAAGTCTCGTTAGAAATAAATACGCAACTAGACGAACAATGGTTAAGTTCCTTCTCCTTAATCCAAGACTTAACAAATAGTTCGAACAGCACAAGAAAGGCAGCTTTAAACCTAACATATTCTGATGAGTGTTTCACTCTGGGTTTGGGTTATGAGCGTAAAGATTTCAGCCTTGATGGAATTGAATCAGATAACCAATTTTTTCTTATTATTAATCTTAAAAACCTTGGTTCAATATAACTACCGGAATAGAAAATGTTAAATGATAGACAAAAAAATAAAACTCTAGTTTATGTAAGTATAAATTATCAATTCTGCCTCCCAAAGTTATAGGTCCCACTGATATGACAAAGAAAATATTACAAAGTCTTATGCTGACTAGTTTTATCACAATTTTTTATATTTTTTCTGCCTTAATGCACCCAGCCCATTCCCAGGAAAGTGGTAAGCTGAAAATAGCCGCCATAGTAAATGATAAAGTTATATCGGTCCTGGATCTTAATAAAAGATTACACCTAATAACAATTCTTTCCCCCTCACCAATAAAGTCAAAAATTGATAAACAACTAACAAGACAAATTCTAAATCAGTTAATTAACGAGGAATTAGAAAAACAAGAAATAGAACGTCTAAAAGTTAAAATTGGAAAAAATGAATTAAATAATGCAAAACGACTTATGGAGCAGCGCTTTAGATTAAAATTAAACACTTTGGATGAGTTTATTAAAGAACGTAAAATAGATAAAAGCGATGTTATTTCCCAGATAAAAACATCACTAGGATGGACAAAAGTAGTCCAACGTAAATATAATAATTACCTGAAAATTACTGATGAAGAAATTGATGAAGTCATCAATAAACTGACCGAGAATATAGGAAAAACACAATACCGAATTTCAGAGATTTTTCTTCCCATAGATGAAGAAAATAACGAGAGTGATACGCGTCACCTTATAAGTAAGCTATATAAAACTATACAGGCAGATGGCAACTTTAGAAAAATTGCTAGGGATTTTTCCGCTACTGCAAGTGCCGCAAATAGCGGTCAAGCCGGTTGGGTTGTTAAGGGCCAACTTTCACCCAAGTTGGATATTTCGTTAAGAAAACTGAAAAAGGGAGCCATTACCGCCCCCATCCAGACAGTTTCTGGCTTTCATATTATAAAACTTGAAGATAAAAGGGTGTTTAAAAAGTTTAATACTATGACTATTGAAGTGAATCTTATGCAAACACTGATACCTTTATTACAATCAGATAATGACAACGATTATTCTGAACAGCTCAACCAAATTAATAAAGATATCGTAAATATTAATACGTGTGAAGAGATGAAAAACCTCTCAAAAGCAAACAAGTCTTTTACAACTAATAGTTTAGGAAACTTTTTTGTGCAGGAATTATCACCATATCTAAGATCTATAGCTATATCTTCTAAACTGGGAGTGCCCAATAAACCTAAAACACTCAAAAATAAGATTTCTATAATAACGGTGTGCGGCCGAACCCAACCCAAGAGTAATATTCCCACCCGAAAATCCGTGGAAAGTAAGCTGCAAGGAAAAAAAATCGAAACCATGGCAAAGAAATATCTTCGGGACCTCCGGCGTAATGCTTTTGTAGAAAACCGATTATAAGACTACTATCATTATTGAAGTTGCAGAAATATGGGTGAATAAATGCATAGTACGCCATTAGTCGTGACTCCGGGGGAGCCTGCAGGAATAGGAGCCGAAATCACATTGAAAGCTTGGAAGAGCGGTCGGACTGGCTTATTCTTTTTGCTTGATGATCCAAATCGGGTAGCTCAAAGAGCAAAACTGGCAGGATTAAATATCCCTTTAAAGACTATTAACTGCCCTTCGGAGACAAAAGAATGCTTCCCTAATGCGCTGCCTATCCTACCCCACTACTTCCCTGTTGAATGTGCCCCTGGAAAACCCTCAACTGATAACGCTCCTTCAATAATTAAAGCCATAGATATTGCAGTTAAGTTCATCGACCAAGGCTTTGCATACGGTGTTGTTACTAACCCAATACAAAAATACACGTTAAGAGAATCCGGTTTTAAATATGCCGGCCATACAGAGTATCTGGCTAATTTGGCTGGTGGCAAAATAATGCCAGTGATGTTACTAATCTCTTCAGAACTTCGCGTTGTTCCAGTGACAATTCACGAACCGATTAGTAGAATTGCGAATTTGTTAACGACTGACCTTGTTGTTAAGGTTTGTTTAATTACAGCCAAATCCTTACAAGAAGATTTTGGTATACATAACCCAAAAATATGGATAGCCGGTTTAAATCCGCACGCAGGTGAGAATGGCACGATAGGTTTAGAGGAAAAAATTAGCATAGCTCCCGCCATTAAAGTTCTTAAGAAACATGGGCTTAATGTCTCCGGCCCATACCCTGCCGATAGTATGTTTCACAAAGCCGCGCGTGATAATTATGATGTAGCTATTTGCATGTATCATGACCAAGCTTTAATCCCCCTAAAAACACTAGATTTTTGGGGGGGAGTCAATATGACTGCCGGCCTACCTTTTGTGAGGACGTCACCAGATCACGGCACAGCATTGGACCTTGCTGGTACAGGGAAAGCAAACCCCGAAAGCCTTATAAATGCAATTTGCCTAGCACGCGAAATATCTACCTCAAGACATCAATTTACTTGAGGTAATACTTTTTATGATAGATTTAAAGTCTAAAATATTGAACTTACCCTCCTTAAGAACAATTACAACAGCGCACAATCTGATACCTTATCGAGCGCTGGGACAAAACTTTCTATTCGATCTAAATTTGACAAGAAAAATTGCTAAAGCCGCTAATTTTTCATCTAACGAGACAATTATAGAAATTGGCCCAGGCCCCGGGGGATTAACACGCTCACTTCTTTCAGAGGGGGCGGGTAATATAATTGCGATAGAAAAAGATACTAGAGCCATAAGTGCGCTAGCGGAGCTAGTGGCAATAGCCAATGGGAAATTAATTTTATTAAACGAGGATGCTTTGAAAGTCTCTTTAACCAAAATGGGCGCCTCACCACGACGCATTATAGCAAATTTACCATATAATATAGCTACTAAACTTATAATTGAATGGCTCAGAACACCAGCAGCTTTTCAAAGTATAACCGTAATGGTTCAGAAGGAGGTTGCGATGAGAATTTGTGCAGAGCCAAAAACTTCAGAATACGGAAGATTATCGATAATTACGCAATGGTTAGCGCACACAAGAATTCTTTTTGACGTTCCCTCTAGCGCTTTCTATCCAAGTCCAAAAGTTACATCCACATTGATTGAAATCATACCAAGACGCGAACCCCTATTTTTAGCTGACCGTAAATCGCTCGAAACAATCACAGCCTTCGCGTTTGGTCAGCGTCGAAAAATGTTGAGAAGCAGTTTAAAAAAAATAGGTGGGGAACACTTACTAAACGCGACAAATATTGATCCTATCAAACGCCCAGAAGAATTATCTATCGAAGATTTTTGCCGGCTAGCTCGAGCATACGAAAAAACTAGCTAATTAACTTCCTTCCCGCAATCTCTTAATAAAATCAGTCAAACCTATTTGCCTTTGCCGCTTTAATCTTTCCGATGTTAATATTGATCTTACGTTCCGCACACTTTCCTCTAAAACGGTATTAACGATTATGTAATCGTACTCTGGGTAGTGACTTATTTCATCCATCGCTTTAGCCATACGATTATCTACCACAGAAACGGAATCCTGGGCACGTGTCTTAAGCCTTCTCTCCAACTCCCGCGTAGATGGCGGCAGAATAAAAACACGGATTAAATCAGAGCCAACATGTTCCGCTAACTGCTGAGTTCCTTGCCAATCAATATCGAATAATACATCTTTTCCTGACGCAAGCGCACTCTCTACCGGATAACGAGGAGTGCCATAATAATAGTCGAAGACTTTTGCGTACTCTATTAATTTTTCATCATCAATCATCTCCCTAAAAGTATTTGGTTGGATAAATTCATAGTCAACTCCATGGACTTCACCAGGTCTCCGTGGCCGGGTAGTTGTAGATATTGACATTTGTAAATTTTTATCAAGTGCTAATAATTCTCGCGCTATACTTGTTTTTCCTGCTCCAGATGGAGAGGATAAAACCAACATCAAACCACGACGTTTTATAGACGCTAAAGTCATAGCCATCCCCTATTGAATATTTTGAATTTGTTCGCGAAACTTTTCTATACCAACCTTAAGATCAATACCAATCGCCGTTAACCGTGAATGATTACTTTTAGAGCATAACGTATTAGCTTCCCTGTTGAGTTCCTGACAAATGAAATCTAATTGCCTTCCCACAGGGACACTCGAATTTAAAAGTTCTTTGCAGGTCTCTAAATGTAGCGACAGTCGATCTATTTCTTCGGAAACATCCAATTTCGTTATAATAATAGCTACTTCCTGAGCTAAACGGTCTTCTGATATCGTCAGATCAGCCTCGAGAATTGAACTTATTTGATTTTTCAACTGGTCACGATATTTGTGTTTACTGGCGTTTGCAAGAATTCGTGCTTCTGTACATAAATCACTTAACTCTTTTCGTTGTTCTTCTAGGATTATAGATAACTTTCCGCCTTCCGCGCAACGCATTGCAGTAAGTCTTTCCACAGTGTTTTTAAAGTCGTCAATGATGGCAGCATTTATTAACTCATTATCAGCATTACTTAATTCCTCAGTTTTCTCAACCTCGATCACACCAGGCACCATTAACAACTTATCTAAAGTTAGTGTTGATCCATCTATGATTCCTTCTAATTTCAATCTCTCATGTATTTCTTGTATTTGTTGCAAAAAAGATTCATTAACCATAAATTTTTTTTCTGATGAGGCAGACTTTTTTTCTAGAATAGCTGTTATTGTGCCTCTTTTAACACTGGATATTATATTTTTCTTTAACGATGGCTCCAATAATTCTCGACCCGAAGGTAACCTAAAACGAAGATCAAAGCCTTTACTGTTAACACTACGTAATTCCCAACTCCATTGCCAAGTTTTCCCCGGAGTATCAAGTATTACCCTTCCCTCAGAAACAGAATATCCAGTCATACTTTCTAATGTCATTGAAATCTTCTATTTGTTGTACCATTCCTATCAACAATCACTATATCCGGTGCCCAGTTTTGCAACAAGTCAATGATTGAACTCAAAAGAATTTTTTAATTTAATTATTGAATGGAAAAAGTTAATATATCAGATAAGCAATACTTTGATTTTTTTTATTGGCAACACTTAGCTTGCAAAAATTAAAAGCAGAACCTTTAATTCGAGGAGTTTAAGTAATGGATTGCGTCAACTACAGCGCATAAATACCAACAAAGTTTCGTTAAAAAGCATAGTTTTTATTAATTCATTTCAACTTTTGGCGCATTGACCGCCATTTCCTGACGTTTTTATTATGTTCTACAAGAGTTTTCGAGAAAGAATGAAACCCAGAACCTTTCGCTACAAAGTAAAAAAAATCTGTCCTGGCTGGATTTAAAGCAGCCTCAATGCTGGCACCCCCAGGGTTACATATTGGGGTCTTGGGAAGCCCCCTCACTACATAGGTATTGTGCAAAGTTTTTCTCTTGAGGTCCGCTCGACTGATCGGGCGAGACAAGTCATTCAGCGACATACCGTAAGTGACTGTTGGATCGGATTGTAATCGCATTTTTTTTGAAAGACGGTTAGTAAAAACACTTGCAATCAAAAATCGTTCTTCTCTTTTTGCTGTCTCTTTTTCTATAATTGACGCCAGCGTTAATGCTTCATAGACATTCTTGATTGGAATAGTCTTATCCCGTCTACCCCAAGCCTCTCTTAATTTGATGTCCATCTTTTTTTTCATTCTAGCCAAAATTGTGGCCCGCGTATCTCCAAATGAGTAATTATAAGTTTCTGGAAACAAACTTCCTTCCTTTGGTATTTTTGTTATAAATCCCGAAAGGGTTTTTTCATTCTCTAATAACCTCACGATTTGCGCAGAGGTTAGTCCTTCTGGAATAGTTACTTGTCTAATCAGTGTCCGCCCAGCACTTAAGAACTCAAGAACTTTAGAAGGCTGCACTCTTGCAGGGAACGCGTATTCACCTGCTTTTAGTTCAGTCGATACCCCTAACAATTTAGCGCCAAAAATTAATACATACCGATTTTTTATAACCCCATTTTTTTCTAAATACTTTGCGATATCGCTCAACCCAAAACCTTTTGGTATGATTACCAGACGAGCATTTCCCATTTCCCCCGAATGATAAAATGCGGAATGGGCAAAAAATAGAAGAAAAGAAAATGCTATACCAAAAACAATCAGACCAAACGCTATTGCTCTAATTGATTTGCGCATTTTTATTCAAATTATATTTTAGAAAAAACAAGCGATGCATTGGTTCCACCGAAACCAAAAGAGTTAGAAAGTACCGACTTAATTATTTTTTCCTGAGCTACATGAGGAACAAGGTTTATTTTCTCCGAACCATCAGAAGGTGAATAGAGATTGAGTGTAGGTGGAGCTATGCCGTCCCGCATTGCAAGTATAGAGAAAATAGCCTCTACACTTCCGGCTGCACCAAGAAGATGGCCGATGGACGATTTAGTAGATGACATTGCCATAGTTTTTGAGTGATCACCAAAAAGACGGGTCACAGCGCCCAATTCAATCATGTCTCCCAAGGGCGTAGATGTGCCATGAGCGTTTACATAATCAATATCTTCTGGGCCTAGTTTTGCACGCTTTAAAGCATTCTTCATCGATCTGAATGCGCCATCACCATCATCCGCAGGAGCCGTTATATGATGTGCATCACCAGATAATCCATACCCGACAATCTCCGCATAAATATTCGCACCCCGATTCTTTGCATGCTCGTATTCTTCAACTACTACAACCCCGGCTCCTTCTCCCATGACAAAACCGTCCCGGTCTTTATCCCAAGGTCTCGACGCAACTTGCGGGGTATCGTTAAAACCGGTAGATAGAGCTCGAGCCGCTGAAAATCCTGCGAACCCAAGTCTATTCACGGCTGCCTCGGCTCCACCGGCTACCATCACGTCAGCATCGTCTAACATTATTAGCCTAGCAGCATCACCAATCGCATGAGCGCCAGTTGAACAAGCAGTAACAACAGCGTGGTTAGGTCCTTTAAAACCAAATCTAATTGAGACTTGCCCGGACACTAAATTAATTAAGGCTGCAGGAATAAAAAATGGTGAAATGCGTCTTGGCCCAGCTTCTTTTAGTTTAACACTATTATCATGGATTTGTTGCAGTCCACCGATCCCGGAACCAATTATCACACCAGTTCTATTTTGAGCTTCAGGAGTTTCTGCCACCCAACCTGAGTCCTCGACCGCCTGGGCCGCTGCAACCATACCCAAAAGAATAAATCGGTCGATTTTCCGTTGCTCTTTCGGCTCAACCCAATCATCGGCCGAGAACAGACCGTCACTGGTAGCACCCTCTGGAATAGTTCCGGCAATCTTTGAGGGTAGATCTTGCACATCAAACTGCGTTACGCGGCTTATCCCCGAATCGCTATTAACGAGACGACTCCACGTTGTACTTGCATTTGCTCCAAGCGGAGTAACAAGACCTACACCTGTAATAACAGCACGTCTCATATCAAATCACCTAAAATTAATTGCCCAAGTTGAAATCACAATTAATTTTACAATAAATGCGTCTATGACGCTCCTTCTATAAATGTTATCGCATCTTTTACGGTAACAATCTTTTCTGCAGCGTCGTCTGGGATTTCAACACCAAATTCTTCCTCAAACGCCATAACTAACTCAACGTTATCTAGGCTGTCAGCACCTAAGTCATCGATAAAACTGGCAGTATCTGTTACTTTTTCTGCCTCTACACCTAAATGCTCAACAACAATAGCCTTAACTTTTTCTGCAACGTCACTCATCACAATGTCCTCGATTTCAACTAATAATTACGATTGACAGACCCCAAGGAATCTTAACTCAAATTTAAATAACTTTAAAACTACCACAGCACTGCAGTCGATTAACTAAAGTGAAGCGGAGATAACACACTTAAAAGGTTTATGCCAGCTTCCTGATAAAAAGTATATTTCCGAACGAATTTTATCACCATTAAAATATGTACGCATTTATAACATCGCCATTCCGCCGTTAACGTGCAGTGTCAAACCGGTCACGTAGGCTGCTTCCTCAGAAGCTAGATATACAACTGAGGCTGCTATTTCCTCGGGCTTACCAAGTCTACCTGTCGGGATATTTGATAACAGCCTAGCTGATTGATCATCGCTTAAATTACTCGTCATCGCCGTTTCAATCATCCCCGGAGAGACAACGTTAACAGTAATCCCTCTGGTTGCAACTTCCAGGGCTAAAGCTTTTGAGAAACCAACCATACCTGCTTTAGCAGCAGCGTAATTTGTTTGACCCGGGTTTCCGGTTGTCCCTACTACAGAAGATATCCCAATAATTCTTCCCCACCGGCGTTTCATCATACCTCGCAAAAGCCCTTGCGTAATCTTGTAACCAGCAGATAAATTTATATCCAAAACCTTTTGCCAATCTTCATCCTTCATCCGAACTAAAAGATTATCATGAACAATCCCAGCATTATTAACGACAATATCGACTCCGCCGTCACTAATTAACTCTGCCTTCTTTACTAGGGATTCAATAGACTTGGGATTTTCCAGGTCAGCAGTGATCGCGTGGACCCTAATTGCTAGTTGATCCGCAAACTCGCTCAAAATGGCTTCCCGAGTCCCAGATAAAATAACCTCGGCTCCTTGGCTATGCAAAGCCCTCGCAATGGCACTTCCGATTCCACCTGACGCTCCTGTTACGAGAGCCGTTTTTCCAGTAAGTTTGAACATCTATAACCCCTAGCAATCAATTTGCCTCAAAAAATTTACAATACCGCCTGTATCCCCCAGAGACATTGTTGTTAAGTTTTTATCTATTCTTTTATTTAGACCTGTTAGAACTTTTCCCGCTCCCGCCTCAATAAATAGCGATATTTGCTGCCTCGACATCCAGAGTATTGATTCCCGCCACCTTACCAGGCTTGTTACTTGCTCAACAAGTGAATTACAAATCTCCGACGGTTGCCCTGTCATAGCTGAGGCAGAGACGTTAGCAACCAACGGCACATTGGGTGGGTATATCTTAGTAGCCTCTAACGCACCTGCCATAACATGAGCTGCTGGCTCCATCATTGAACAATGAAAAGGGGCACTTACAGGCAAAAGAATGGCCTTTTTTACACCGAATTCAGGCGCTATACTAACTGCCTTTGTTATCGCTTTGGTTTGACCACTTATGACGATCTGCCCCGGCGCATTATCGTTAGCAACGTCACAAACACCCTCTTCAGCCGCCACTCTAACGATATCGCTTGCTGTATCCATATCGGCTCCAAGCAAAGCCGCCATCGCCCCTTCTCCTAGGGGGACAGCCTTCTGCATAGATTCACCTCTCAATCGAAGTAATTTTGCGGTTTCGCTTAATGAGATAGAATTGACGGCAGCTAATGCAGAATATTCGCCCAAAGAATGACCTGCAACATAATCAAACAATTCTTGTAATTTTTTTCCAGACTCTGCTTCTAAAACTCTAACAACAGCCAAACTTACAGCCATAAGGGCTGGCTGTGCATTCCGTGTTAGAACCAACTCGTCTTCTGGCCCATCACACATAAGTTTGAAAAGAGGTTCCCCAAGAGCTTCATCCACCTCTTTAAAGACATCTCTTGCCACCGCATGATTCTCAGCTAGCCCTTTTCCCATGCCCACATGCTGAGAGCCTTGTCCAGGGAAAACCATTGCTCTATGTTTTTTTGTCACTTGCAAACCATTTCTTGAATTGTAACGTGGAAGCTTTCCACAGAAAACTTAGATATCTAACTTCTGTCAAGACCACATATGCTGAGAGAAAAATTTATTGTAATTTTTTCCAACACCTCCTTGCTTAAGCCAAAAATTGCTGTATTATCAGAAACCGTCTTTCAGTTTTAGACGATCAAACCAAAATTTTTTTCAACTCCTTGCCGGTAGCACCGGCTTGGGATCGCTCAGGCGGTTTCCGATGAGCCATAAGGAGCTAATATGACTTTTTACGAATGTGTATATATCGCACGCCAAGAACTCACAGTGACCCAGACTGATCAGTTATCAGATGAACTTTCAAAAATAGTGACAGATAATTCTGGGAAAGTTAAAAACCGGGAGTATTGGGGTCTGAAAAATCTAGCTTATAAGATACGAAAGAACCGCAAAGGGCATTATACTATGTTTCACATAGAAGCCCCCTCAGCAGCAGTAATTGAATTAGAGCGGAATATGGGGCTCAATGAGGACATCCTTCGCTACCTTACTTTAAAAGTTGATGAAATCCCTGAAGGTCAATCAGTTATGATGCATGCAAAAAATGACCGTACGGATAAAACCAGGCGTCCAGAGAGATTTGGCGATCGAAACTCCAGTCATGACTTCGATGACTTAGATAGACCACTAGGCAACAGTCCGATTGAAAATCTAGTTCCAAATAATAATATCAATGAATAAGGGGTTACGACGGTGACAACACTTTCAATTTCTCGACCGGCTGTGCGCCGACCTTTCACTAGAAGAAAGAAATCGTGCCCATTTGCCAGTAAAGCCGCACCACCGATAGATTATAAAGACGTTAAACTATTACAACGATTCATATCAGAACGGGGAAAAATCGTGCCCAGTCGAATAACGGCAGTATCTGCAAAAAAACAGCGCGAATTATCTAAAGCAATAAAGCGAGCACGATTCCTTGCACTGCTTCCATATCTATTAACCTGAGCGTTTTCCAGAAAAAAATGTTAACGACAACAGGCAATGCTTTATGAGGAAAAATCTACTCCTAGCAGGGGGTACAGCTATTTTAAGTTCAACATTGCTTTTAGTGGCTGCGACGGGGTTTTTAGCGACTACATTGTTAGCTTACTTAACGCCGTTACCTCTTTTAATCTTGGGTTTAAGCCACAAAAAAGATTGTGTTGGGATCGCGGGCGGAATTGCATCACTGTTGTTGTTTTTTCTGACGACTCCAGTTGTTGCGATCATATATTTTGTTTTAGTTGCTGGTCCAGTGACGCTATTTTGTCAGTGGGCTACCCAGGTTAACCACCAAAAACAGAATCAGGTCATCAATGGTCGTTGGACGAGCTCCTTATCAGGACATTTATGTACGTTTCTAGCGGTTGTTCCTTGTTTTATCCTTACGGCGGTATTTATTTATTGTTGGTTATACCAGGAACTATCTGTCGGTACGTTACTCTCGGAAAAAGCCGATGTAATAATAGAGAATTATCGAAACGCGCTATCAAAGAGAAATCTCGACATAAACCCGGAGGTTGGAGCACAGCTCCTTCTATTAAAAAATACACTTCTCAACACAGTGCCGGCAGTGATGGGTATTTTTTGGATGATCCTCCTGATAATAAATGGAATGTTAGCCCGATATGCACTGAGCCGCGTGACAACCATCTCGCTGAGCGCTGTCAAACTAGCGCACATAGAACTTCCTCACTGGTTAATAATAATATTTATCGTAAGTTCTTTGATAGCTGGGCTTTTAAGTGGAGATATAAGTTTATATTGTTTAAACTTATCGGTTATTCTGGCTTTTCCTATACTTTTATCTGGCTTAGGTGTCGTCCATATTGCCAGCGAAAGAACCAAATACAAAAGAGGCATATTATTCGCCATTTATACGGTAGTCTTTATGAGTCGGTGGGCGACTTTCATACTAGTTTTGATTGGACTTTTAGATCATTTTATGAAAATAAAGGCTCGTATTTCAAAACCAAGTGGTTAGATTGTAAAATTTAAATGCTGAGTTTAAAAGCTTGTCAGAATATTGATAACAAAAAAGTATCTTAGGGGTAACGATCATGGAAATTATACTGCTGGAAAGAATAGAAAAGTTAGGTCAGATGGGCGATATAGTGAATGTCAAACCTGGGTTTGCTCGTAATTTCTTGCTTCCCAAAAATAAAGCTTTACGAAAAACCAAACAAAATTTAGCGCATTTTGAAAATCAGAAAGCACAATTAGAAGCAAACAACCTTACTCAAAAAACCGAAGCCGTAACAATCGGTGATAAATTAAGTGGATTGTCTGTCACTATAATCAGAGCAGCAGGAGAAAGTGGACAATTATATGGTTCGGTTACCAGTCGTGACATAGCAGAAGCCGTTTGCACATCCGGGGTGAAAATTGATAAACAACAGATAGTTTTAAATAGAGCATTGAAGACTTTAGGTTTAGAACCGGTTCAGGTAACACTTCATCCAGAAGTATCAGTAGAGATTGTAGCCAACATCGCTAGAACTAATGAAGAAGCCAAGCAGCAACTTAAATTAGGGCGAGCCGTTATAGCTACAGATGAGAATGCACAACCGCAGGAAAAGGCTCTGCAAAATACAACGAAAGAGCAAACGGTAAAAAGTTAAATTACGGTAAAAGGTTTGTACTAGAATACTTGGACAACTTTTTAAATCCCCAAGATTATTTTTATCCCCGTAATTAACATTATCCACAGCTCTTAGGGCCTTGTTTATGTTGTTGTTGTCAATTAACTGTTAGTTCTTTTTTCATGTAGATTACCACTTATTCTGCTACTATACTTAACATGGCACTTGATGATCAAAACTCAAATATCGCTTCATTACATAGGAAAGATGATAATTCGCTTTCCATCCGTGAAGCTCCCAGAAATATTGAAGCGGAACAAGGGCTGCTTGGGGCTATTCTTGTCAACAACCGGGCTTTTGAAAAAGTTGGGGATTTCCTATCAGCGGAACATTTTTTGGATCCTGCGCATGGTAGGATTTTTGAGTCTTGTAGAAGACTTATAGAGCGTGGACAGATAGCTAACCCAATTACGTTAAAATCCCTTTTCGATCAGGATGAAGCACTGCAAGTAGCTGGCGGTGCACAATACTTAGTGAGCTTAGCGGCTTCAGTAGTTACAGTGATAAATGCTGATGACTATGGAAAGGCGATCAAAGACTGCTTTTTGAGGAGAGAGTTAATTGAGCTTGGAGAACAAGTCGTTAATGAAGCTTATACACACACTATAGAGTTACCTGCCACTCAGCAAATTGAACTTGCAGAAGGAAAATTATTTTCTTTGGCGGAAACTGATAATATTGATGGTGGTCTTCAAGATTTCAACAGCGCACTAATAGAGTCAATTAAGATGGCTGAGGCGGCCTATAAAAGAGATGGGGGCTTAGCTGGCGTTTCAAGTGGTTTTAATGATCTTGACAGACAACTTGGTGGATTTCATCCATCTGACTTGCTCATATTAGCGGGTCGCCCAGCTATGGGAAAAACTGCGTTAGCAACAAACATCGCATTTAATGTAGCAGCAAAATACAATAAGGGGGCATCTACTGATAAACTTTCGGTAGCTTTTTTCTCCCTCGAAATGTCAGCGGAACAGCTTGCCACGAGAATATTATCAGAAAACACCAGTATTTCATCTGAAAAAATCCGACGAGGAGAGCTATCCAGTAACGACTTTCAAAAGTTGGTGCAATCAAGCCAGGAAATCGATTCTGCCCTTCTTTTTATTGATGACACCCCGGCTATCACAGTATCAACACTCAGAACAAGAGCGCGCCGACTAAAGCGCCAACATGGATTATCTCTAATAGTTGTTGATTATCTTCAATTAATGCGGCCGTCTATAAGTGATAGAGCCGATAATAGAGTTCAAGAGGTATCGATGATCACACAAGGACTCAAAGCAATAGCCAAAGAACTTGACGTCCCTGTTCTGGCACTCTCGCAGCTCTCAAGAGCGGTTGAACAGAGAGAAGACAAGAAGCCTGTCTTAGCAGATCTCAGAGAATCAGGCTCCATAGAGCAAGATGCAGATGTTGTTATGTTTGTATTTAGAGAGGAGTATTATCTAGATAAAGCTGAACCTGTTCAGCGCCCAGAAGAAGGAGATGAGCGATATCATGAACGACACGATAAATGGATGGATTTACGAAATAAAGTCCATGGGAAAGCTGAAGTGATTATAGGAAAACAACGCCATGGCCCTACAGGGACGGTAACAATGCATTTTGATGGAGCAACTACTAGGTTCTCGGATTTTATTACTGAAGAACGATTACCTGATCGTCGCCAATAATGAAGCCGTTGTCTAAATTTTGCGACACCGCTAATTCTTTTTTAGAAATAAATATTGACTTAATTGCTGATAACTACCGCCTGCTTAAGAGAGAGCTTAGAGGTGCAGAGTGTGCGGCTACTTTAAAAGCAGATGCTTATGGAATAGGCTTGGCACAGGTGGCGAAGGCTCTAGTGAAAACAGGGTGTCGTACCTTCTTTGTTGCAACCATCGACGAAGGCATCGAGCTGCGTGCACACTTACACAAAGAAAAAGTAACTATTGCCGTTTTAGGTGGACTTTTAGCACGGTGCGAGAATATTTTTGAAGAAAATAATCTTATGCCTGTTTTAAATAATTTGGAACAACTTAGGCAGTGGAAGAATTTTAATACTAGTAAAGATAGAAAATCACCGAGCATGGTTCATGTCGACACGGGTATGAATAGACTTGGCCTAACATCCAAAGAATTTGAATATGTTGTCAATAACCCCTGCGAATTAGAGGGGGTTGAGCCTAAACTATTACTATCACATCTAGCCTGTGCGGATAAGCCAGGGCATGAAATGAACCAGAAACAGTTATCTATATTTAGGAGTGCAAAGAATAAAATATCCAACATGAAATTTAGCCTCGCAAATTCTGGAGGAATTTTTTTAGGACAACCATATCACTTTGACATGGTCCGTCCAGGGATAGCACTCTACGGAAGCCACCCTGATCCGACGACTTTTAATCCCCTAAATCAGGTCATTAAATTATACGGCCGTGTACTACAAATTAGAAATGCCAAGACTGGCTCGACTGTTGGTTATAACGCTTCCCACCTGCTAAAGAAAAAAACTTTAATTGCAACAGTCGGGCTTGGTTATGCCGACGGATATATTCGTTCTCTAGGGGATAACTCCCACGCTTTTTTTAAGGGAGCAAAACTGCCTATTATAGGTCCTATATCAATGGACTACATAACAGTAGATATCAGTAGTATCAAAACTGATACGATAAAAATTGGTGACTTAATCGAATTTATCGGCGATAATTTCACTTTGGACGATATCGCCAAAGTAGCTAAAACTGTTCCTCATGAAATTTTAAGCAATCTAGGTAAACGGCATCAGCGGAGTTATTTTGCATCAAATGCTAGTCCAATATTAAGACGACAGGGTTAATATTTTTATGAAAGTATTCGCGCTAATCGGAAGAAATATAATAAATTTTTTGTCGGTTATTGGACGACTTTCTATTTTTACCTATAAAGGTGTCTCCAGCTGTATTTTACCCCCATATTATGTAAGTGTGTTGGGCAAACAAATAGTCGAGATTGGCTACTATTCATTGCCAGTAGTTGGCCTGACTACATTTTTCTCTGGTATGGTTTTAGCATTACAAAGCTACACTGGCTTCGCCAGATTTTCTGCTGAAGGAGCTGTTGCAACTGTAGTGGCTTTATCTATTACAAGGGAGTTAGGCCCTGTATTAGCGGGGCTAATGGTCGCAGGGCGTATTGGCGCGTCGATAGCTGCAGAAATAAGCACTATGCGGGTAACTGATCAAATTGACGCGCTCGAAACTTTAACGACTGATCCATACAAATATTTAGTAGCCCCAAGGATCGTTGCGTGTGTTTTATGCTTGCCATTTTTAGTATTAGTTGGAGATCTAATTGGTATTTATGGAGGTTATCTTGTTGGTATTCATAAATTAGGTTTTAACAACACTACTTATTTAACCCAAACTATAATGTACCTTCAGCCGGTAGATGTAATATCCGGTATAGTCAAGGCCGCTGCATTCGGTTTTTTAATAGGTCTAATGGGCTGCTATCATGGTTACTATGCAAATCACGGGGCCCAGGGCGTGGGAACAGCCACTACCAACGCAGTTGTATCGAGTTCTATACTAATCTTAGTGACTAATTACTTGTTGACAGAGCTGTTCTTTGTCTAGTCTCCCTACCCCCCCCAGGTTAAAGGTAACAAACCTGCAAAAATCTTTTAAAGACCTTGCTATACTAAGAAATATAACTTTTGAACTTTTTCGTGGGGGTTCTTTCGTGATTATCGGTGGATCAGGAAGTGGAAAATCTGTTCTTTTAAAATGTATTTCTGGTTTATATCAATTCGATAGTGGTGAAATAGAACTGGACGGAGAAGTTCGATCACCCAAAACCAACAAAAAAAGACCAAATAGCTTGAAAAAACTGGGCTATATTTTCCAAAATGCTGCTTTATTTGACTCGCTTACCGTTCTAGAGAATATAATGTTTGGAGCTAACAATGTATTAAAACTTTCAAAGAAAGACATTGAGGATCTTGCATTTGAAAAACTATCTTTAGTTGGGATAAACAGGAAAACTGGGGATTTATATCCAAGTGATATATCCAGCGGCCTCCGTAAAGCTGTTGCTCTCGCGCGAACCCTGGCTATGGGATCAGATATAATTCTATTTGATGAACCAACAACTGGTTTAGATCCAATTATGAGTAAGAAAATAAACGACCTTATTATTAAATGTGTCCAAACCGAAGGTCTAACGGCAGTTACCATCACACATGACATGGAAAGTGCTAAACGCTTGGGCGATAAAATTGCAATGTTATATGCGGGGGAGCTTATCTGGTCAGGTAAACCCGCGGACATAAAAAATACAGATAATGCTATAGTTCAGCAATTTACTAATGGTTATATAGATGGACCTATTTCATTAATGGACCTTCCAATTGTAAAATAATGAGAGGAAATCCTGCCATATGGCGAAATCAAATCGTCGCTATGTTTGCCAAGAATGCGGAGTAACACAACCTCGTTGGAGTGGGCAGTGCGATTCGTGTAGTGCATGGAATTCCGTGATAGAAGAATCTGTACGGCCTACGTTACCTGGCAACAGTTTAAAGACAAACTCCACAAAAGGAAAACTCGATTTAGTTCCCTTGTCAGGTCCGTTAGACTGGGCTCCAAGAAATACAACCGGGATAGAAGAATTCGATAGAGTTTTAGGCGGTGGTCTTGTACCAGGGTCCACCGTACTAATTGGTGGTGATCCTGGAATTGGTAAATCTACCATATTGCTGCAAGTCTTGGCTAAATTGTCGAATACTTTAAATTGTGTGTATATCACTGGTGAAGAAGCATTAGATCAAGTTCGAACCCGAGGCAAACGGCTTAAAGTAGATAAGTCTACTACCTTAATAGCCTCTGCCACAAATATAAGCGATATTTTATCGTGCTTGGACATACCGTCAGGCCCAACAGTTGCGGTTATTGATTCCATTCAAACAATGTACATCGACTCTCTCGCGGCATCGCCGGGTACTGTTTCTCAGGTACGCGCCGCAGCACAGGAGTTGATTCGAGTAGCCAAAAATAGAGGAATCGCTATACTACTTGTCGGCCATGTAACGAAGGAAGGCACTATAGCAGGCCCCAGAGTTTTGGAGCATATGGTTGATACCGTTTTATATTTTGAAGGGGAAAGAGGACATCAGTTTCGAATTTTAAGGTCTGTTAAAAATAGGTATGGGGCGACTGACGAAATAGGCGTATTTGAGATGACGCAATCTGGACTTGCAGAAGTAAGAAATCCGTCAAAATTGTTTCTTGGTGATCGCTTAGATAATATAGTAGGCACCTGTGTTTTTGGAGGTATGGAAGGGACACGCCCTCTCTTGGTGGAGATACAAGCTTTAGTAGCTCCATCACCATTTGGAACTCCTCGTCGTGCTGTAATCGGTTGGGACACCGGTCGATTAGCCATGGTGACTGCTGTATTAGAGGCCCGATGTAACGTTTCCTTTTCTGGAAAAGATGTTTTCTTAAATGTAGCAGGCGGATTAAAAGTGTCAGAGCCTGGCGCTGACCTTGCAGTGGCAACTGCAATCCTATCCGCGTTATATAATTTTCCCAGTCGCAGTAGTTGTGTAATATTTGGGGAAATTGGTCTGTCAGCTGAAGTTCGATCTATCGGCCACATGGACGCAAGATTAAAAGAAGCTAGTAAGTTAGGTTTTAAACATGCTTTAATTCCAACAAGAAAACCTGACACAAAAAAATTAAAAGTTTTACCAGGCATGAATATACGAGAGATCTCCAACTTACATATGTTAGTAAGTATTTTTACTGAGTCGATCAACACCCAAGATCTCGCACTGGGAACCCCCTAATGCTCTTATCGAGAAAAGACCAAACTATTTATGAATGACTTATCAACCATCTTTTTTGATATCCTAGTAGTTATAGCCATTCTAATTTCTGTATTATTAGCTTTCTATCGCGGACTGTTTAAAGAGTTACTCTCCATGATCTTATGGATAGGTTCTCTTACATTGGGCCTTCTGGGCTCGTTAGAATTTACACCTGGGCTATCTAGTCATGTCCCTAGTGTACCCGGACTCAACTGGATAATTGGAGGGGTGATCAGTTTTATTAGTTTTTTATTAGGCAGTTTCTCTAATCGCTGGCTCATCCAGCGGTTGAATATAGAACCACCAACTGTAATAGACCGGTCGATTGGGTTTTTATTTGGTTTTATACGGGGAATTTTTTTAGTTTCGTGTGGATTCATCGTTTTACATTCATTGATTGCAAAAGAACTAATGCCTAACTGGGTAAAACGTTCGAAGTTAACTTTTCTACTCCAAAATAGTAGTAATGCAATTATTTACCTAATACCCAAAAACTTAAACAAACAACTATATGACTTTGGAATTCCCTTGCCACAGAATACTCCCCCACCAAATTTTGAAAAACTAAATTCACCCCGAAAACCTCTTAAGGTTAAAGACTTAACTCCAGGATACACAACTAAGCAGCGCAGTAGAATGGAAGACGTAATACGAAATCTCAATTAAATTAAATATTATTTTTGATTACTGAAAAAAAAGATACCGATGTTGAAAGAAAGCCAAGTTTAACATAAATATTATTATAAATTTTTTAAAACCACTATAAAACCACACCATTTCTCCATACTACTATTGAGTATTTCAAGCACAGAAATTAAATATAGTACTGACCTTGAATAGAGAGAGAGCGCTGTGACATACCTAGATAAAAAGCCATTAGCATTGGTGACAGGCGCTTCGCGCGGTATTGGAGCTAGTATTGCTAAAGGATTAGCAAAAAAAGGTATCCACGTTATTATCCTAGCTCGAACTATTGGCGCTTTGGAAGAAATTAATGATGAAATTACTGGAGATGGTGGTTCGTGTACTATAGTCGCAATGGATCTGTTAGACTACCCAGCAATAGATAGATTGGGTGCCAGTATCTTCGAACGTTGGGGGAAATTGGATATATTAATTGGTAACGCCGCTATTTTAGGCCAATTATCACCTATTCATCATTATGACCCAAAAATATGGGATGAGGTCATGGGGATTAACCTAACGGCTAATTACAGACTAATTCGTAGTTTAGATCCACTCCTTCGTTTATCGAAAAATGGAAGAGTTATTTTTATATCATCTAATATATCTGATGGATCCCACCCGTATTGGGGTGCTTACGCTGCAAGTAAAGCCGCACTAGAAACAATTGCTAAAGTTTACTCTGCGGAGACAGAGCAGTTAGATTTAAAGATAAACATACTGGATCCAGGGAAGACCAGAACTAGTCTACGGGCTGGGGCTTTTCCAGGAGAAGACCCCAGTAAAAATAAATCTTCAGACGAAGTGATGCATTTTGTCTTAAAAATATTGTCCGATGATTACATCGACAATGGATATATTTTGAACTATCAAGAATAGTTAGAACAGGATGGAATTTTTTACTGCCACTATACTTGCCGATCTACTTATTTTTGATCTCTCGTTGTATCGCCACCGCCGCTAATTCCAGGTTGTGTAAAATATGTTCCATCTCTTTTCTCTTGCGAAAACTTAAATCACTATGAGTCAGACCAAATTTTATTCCTTTAGCTCTATCCTTGATACGCTTTAAACGGACATCGTCCTGGACAACCTGCCGATTATTTCTCATTAACATTGGCTTTAAATCCATTTCCCAGAGCCTGTATATGGAATATTGTTGTATTTTTTCAACCGAGTATTCCTGAGTAGAATTCTGATAACTCTTATTCACTCTAACAAGCATGATCCATGCCACATCCTTAATTTATTAAAATCGATACCAAATAACCTTTTTATAATTAGCCTTCGTATAGATTATTAGACATAGGGATTATCACCACCTCGCAATGAAAACCTTATAGGAATGCCAGGCAATGAAAATTCTTTTCGAAGGGAATTTACAAGATAACGAACATATGAATCGGGTAAAGCATCGGGGCGACTACAAAAGCAAAAAAACGAAGGTGGACGGGTTTTTGCTTGTGTAATATATCTCAATTTTATTCTTCGTCCACTTGATAGAGGGGGCGGGTGCATATCTGTGGTGTGAGCGAGCCACCTATTTAAATGAGACGTAGAAATCCTCTGGTTCCACAAATCATATGAAGAGAAAACAGCGTCACCCAATTTATCTAAACCACTAGATTCAAGAGCCGAAAATGTGACATATGGAATATTCTTAACTTGGGGCAACGAAATTTGTATTCTATCCCTAAGTAACTTTAAGGCTTTATTACGGTCAGAAACTATATCCCATTTATTTATTCCTAATACTAACCCTCGTCCTTCCTCTACAACTAACCGCCCTATATTCAGATCTTGTCGTTCCAACATCATAGTTGCATCAACTACCAATACTACGATATGGGCGAACCGTATAGCACGCCAGGTATCATCGCCCGATGCTTTTTCTAATCTTCCATCTATCTTGGCTTTTCGTCTTAAACCAGCCGTATCAAAAAGTTTTATAGGGTTATCCTTCCAAACCCACTCTACTTCAATTGCATCTCTTGTTATCCCAGACTCTGGACCAGTTAATACTCTGTTTTGACCAAGCAATGCATTGATTAATGTTGATTTACCAACATTAGGGCGTCCAACTATTGCTAACCTTAGGGTCGACGGTTTACCTTCATCTACCCAAGTTTTGTTTAACTCTGTATTTTCATGCAATATTCCATCATCTTCTCTCCCAATGGTTTCTTCTTTATCTTGGACTTGTATTTTATCAAATACTAACAAAGCAGAATATAAATCTGCCATGCCCTCACCATGCTCAGCGGAGACAGCAACTGGTTCACCTAGACCCAAACGATACGCTTCAAGTAACCCCGGATAAGATTTCCGTCCCTCACATTTATTAGCAACTAAAATAATTTGGCGTTTAACAGTCCTTAGCCACTGACAAAAGTATGAGTCTAGAGGCGTTATACCTGCGCGAGCATCGATTAAAATTAACACCACATCTGATTCGAGGACAGCAGCCTCAGTCTGTTGTCGCATTCGGCTCTCAAGTCCACCATCATCAACATTTTCAAGCCCAGCTGTATCAAATAATTTAAATTCCAGGTCGCCGATGCTAGCCAGCCCTTGACGTCTATCTCTAGTCACACCGGGCAGATCATC
>CAXYEO010000020.1:0-23958 GCA_964276085.1 uncultured Thalassobaculaceae bacterium
ACCAAGCGCTCCAAGAGCTGACGAAACTTCACTTTCCATTGATGTGTATTGGTAAAGCAATACACTCTGCGCGTTCGCTGCGGTCGCAATCGCCGCACCAGCCAGGCTCCTAGTCCAGTTATCAACATCACGTTGTCGCGTCAGGGTCAGGGATGTTCCTTGCAAGTTGGCTAGCGTAGAAACGCTCTCCCCATTTGATCTTAATAATGTGAAGCCATTATAACTCGCATTTGATATAAAGCTTCCAGCTTGAGACATTAACTGGTTAAAGTCAGCCACTATGATCGCGCGTTGAGAAGCCGAAATACTTGCATTGGCCAATTCTGTGACTTTTTGGCGGATGTCGATCAGTATGTTGGAGACTGCCGTTGCGCCAGCAACCGCGACTTTACCAACGGCCTTCGAGTTATTTAATCCTTGATTGATCGTTTCTAGAGCCCGAAGCTCTCCACGAATACCTTGGGCAACCGCGAAAGCAGAAGCGTCGTCTAACGATGAAGAGACACGAAGTCCAGTGGAGACTCTATTCTGCGTAATATCTAATCGACGATTTACGGTGTTTAGAGACCGTAATGCGGTAAACGCAGACGGGTTTGTAAAAACTGAGTTCTGAATTGCCATTTGTTTATTCCTTTTTCTAAGGTTCAACCCGACTTCTGTCGGGGTGGTTTTATACTCAATGATTAGTTTATAGCAGCTCCTTAATTTATTTGTAAAGTATTTTATTTAAATTTTTATATAATTTTTTAGTTTTTTTATACATTACTGTTTTTATCGGATTTTTTTTACATCAAATGATATAATAAGTATTTTTAATACATATTTATATATATAACATTTTTTATATCAATTTTTAAATACTTTTTATGTATATTTGTTATTGATTAGTTTTATTAGGAATATTTTTCCTCCTGACTAAGTAAAAATTGCCTGCTTATTCGAAATAAGAATCACAATTTACAAAGCCTCCCCATAAGTAATTGAAATTACGAAATATATTAGAAGATAAAAGGTGGCCCTAATCTTGCTGTAGTTAGAACAAGATTAACCAAAAGGGCCAGGCCGGATGTCAACTATAGAAAACGTTAAAACCAATCCAACGCCACAGTTGAGAGAAACTAAATCGGTCACGAACGGCCTAGACTTTAGTCAATTTTTTAATTCTGAGATGCTCACAAGCTTTAACTTGAATACACTCTCTGACGCTGCGCCTCCTAGGGAAAGCCATTCCAGCGGGAGCTTTGAGGAGGCTAGAACATCGAGGGATTTAAAATCTGACAACGGTGCAAAAGAAGAGACGTTTCTTAATCAGCGTTCTGCAGATGATAACGACCTTAGGTTCAATGACGACGACAACGTTGACATTGATGATCATCACCGCAGTCAAAATTCGCCAGAAGAAACTCATAATGCTAATCTTCAATCAAGAGATCACAGCCCCGAGCATGGCCAAAAACAACCTGGTGCATTCACACTTGCAAGTGCTCAGTCGCCAGAAGCTAATTCCGATCAAAACCCAAAACATCTTAAATTAGAAACTGGGTCTGCATCTGAAGTGACACCTCCAAATAATAGTGAGGTAGTTAAAGAAGGACCCGTCACTGAGCCGAGCGGAAAGTTAGTATTATCTGCCAACGAGTTAATCGCTGCTCCAACAGAGAATGTGAATGCTAATTTACAAATTCAGGGGCTCGAACACCCAACCCAAGAGACTGCTATTCTTACTTCAGCAAGTGTGGTGCCGGGAAATCCTGCAGCCCTTAAAGATACATCACCAGCCACCATATTGTCTCAATTGACAAACACTAAAGATTTGCATCAAGCGAGCGTCCCGATAGAGGGAAATAACAAACAACCCATCGCCACAGCTAAAAGCCCTAATACTATCACACCAGAAGGGGCATTATCCGACGGCGCGAAAGAAATAAATATCCAGAATAAAGGAGAAATACCGTTTGAAGTGAACTCCAAAAAGCAGGTAAATACTCCTCCACAAAACCAAGGATCAGATCAGGTAAATGTAACAAATAAACCTTCTGAAACTATTAGGCTAACTGATGGAAAATCCCCGCCGTTAGACCTTAATCAGACCAGACCTGTTACTCCCCAAACACAGGAGCAAAACACTACAGCAACGGCCAATAAACCGTCATTAGAGGCAAGGTTAAACCTTTCAGGCGCAGCGCAGGGCCATACAGAAACAGAACAGGCCATCAATAGAACAAGCACGAATGCTAACATTCAAACAAAAAATGAAACACCAGGCGTAAAACTCAGTCAGTTAGATAAAAATATCATTGTTCAGCCTGCAGATAGCAGCATATCTCCTCGCACAACCAACGCAGCTGGCAATAATATTTTACAGGCACATAATAACGCTCAGGCTATTGAACATAATGCTATAACGATGCAACGTAATGGAGCAGCCCAAAGTTTTAATTTAACCCAACAACAAGTTCAGTCGAACCAAAGCAATTCACAAGCTTCCACAGCCACACCGCTGCATGTCGGTGCAAATACTGGTGACAATAATGCAAATACTAATAATCAAGGAGCTGGTAACCAATCATCTAACGGAGCGTCTAATCCTACTAATCAAATAAACGGGGCTCCCGGTAAAGATGCAGTTGCATTTAAACTGAGTGAAACCAAGTCTGAAGGATTAAAGGCCAGTTCTGGGGCGGCAGCGCCAGTTAAAGTAGCTTCTTTAGGGGCTCAGAGCACACAACCCACGGTGCCTACCACTGCGCCCACGATAGGGTCTAATGCCCCACAATCAACTAACCCTATCTTCTCCACTCAGCAATCTAATCCAAATTCGAAACCAGCTAATATGGCACCGGCAACAAACCAAGTTTCTATACAATTATCAAAAGCTGTTCAGAACGGTGACAGTAAAATTAAAATTCAATTACGCCCGCAAGAATTAGGACGTGTCGAGGTCAAACTCGAAATAGCGAATGATGGACGCGCTAAGGCTTTGATTATAGCAGAACGACCAGAGACATTAGATATTCTCCAACGGGATGTTCGCGTTCTGGATCGTGCTTTGCAAGACGCCGGATTAAAGACTGATCAAAACTCCTTATCTTTTGATCTTCAAAGTCGAGATGGCAACTCTGATACTCAGAATGCCACTAAAGACGCCGGTAAAGAAAATACCAACCTCAAACAGGCAAGTGAAAATGACGAAGACAGCGACCCAAATTTAATACCAGCAACAGCGATCGGGGTTACTCCTGATGGCGAAATTAACTTATTAGCTTAGGAGCAGTAAAATGGATCTAGCAGCTCTAACGTCTACCAACGCCGGAAACGGTGCAGCAAAAACAGCTCGAACCGGATTAGGCGAAGACCTCAATACATTTTTAACAATGTTAACGGTTCAGTTGAAAAATCAGGACCCAACAAATCCGATGGATACGCATCAAATGACAGAGCAACTTGTAAATTTTGCAAATGTTGAACAGCAAATTGCTCAGAACAAAAATCTAGAGGATTTAGTTAGACTACAATCCAATAGTGCCGATTTTGGTGCCGTGAATTATATTGGACGAGAAATTCAGATCAAAGGAAATGAAACTCACGTCAACTCTCAAGGCACTACTTGGGGTTACCAATTTGATCGTGCTGCAGCATCGGTAGATCTACATGTCATGGATAGCTAAAGGCAGCAGCGTTTACTCTGAGACAGGTAATTTAGCGAATAGTGTTAGACATAAATTCAATTGGGATGCCAAGGATGCAAGTGGAAATGCCATAGAACCAGGTAAGTATTCACTCAGAATTGTTGCACGAGATGCAGCAGGTAATGCAATTGATAGTGTTGTTGACAGTACAGGTCTAGTTAGCGGCGTTAAATCTAACAAAACTGGCCCCAGTTTAATGTTGGGTGAAAACATTGAAATCGCTCTAGCTGAAATAATGAAAATTAAATAAGAACAACTTTAAATTGACTAATCAAAGGGCAAAAAGCCGCTTACTGCAAGAATGCGTAACTTTATTTGGAAAAGGAATGACAGGGTTTTCATCCTGTCAAAACAACGGAGAAAAAAATGAGCATTAACTCAGGACTATTTGCAGGCGTGGCGGCAGTTGCCGCACAATCAACAGCCTTTGCTGTTATCTCTGATAACATAGCCAACGTGAATACAGTTGGTTTCAAAGATACGACCACTCAGTTCCAGGCTTTGGTGACACAAAGCCTTAGCACATCAGCTAGTGCTGGTGGTGTAAAATCCATTACTCAAACAGACCCTATTAAGCAGGGTTTGCTGCAGGGAACAGAAAACAGTACTGATGTGGCTATTGATGGTAATGGTTTCTTTGTAACAAACGAGGCACCAGTCCCCGGAATAGGTGATGAGTATTTGTTAACGAGAGCGGGAAACTTTATTAAGGACGAAGATGATAAGCTCGTTAATAGCGCGGGATTTTATTTGCAAGGCTACGCAACAGATGGAACCGGGGCCATTGAAAACAATGCAACAAGAGATCTTCTTACTAGTTTGGAAACAGTGGATTTATCCAAGTTCCAAAGAGTTGCTAAAGAAACTAAGACCGTTGAGATTAATTTAAACTTAAACGCTAATGCGCTCGTGAAAGGCGTGGCTGGCCAGGTCGCAGATGTTACCAACATTACTGTCTTTGATTCTCTAGGAAACGATTATCTATTGGAATTGTCCTGGACCCGCTTGTCACAAGCTTCAAACTCAAACACATTTCAATGTCTAGCCCAATTGAAAAACACCGAGACGCCAACAACTAGTACTGTCCAAACTAATCTGGTAGGAAACACCCCAACTCAAACGATAGAAGGGGGTGCTGCAACGAACTTAGTAAACCCTGCTGCTACCGCTGGTACTTTTCTTGTACAATTTAATCCTGATGGATCACCAAAAGGAATTAGTACAGCAGTCGGTGCCAGCATAGCTGCTGACGGGGTAGCGGGACAACCAGCAAGTATTCCAATTGTTTTTGCTTCCGGCGACATAGACGCTGCTGGAGCTACTGGTTTTGGTGTTGACCGGGTGGTTAATGATATATCATTGACTCTCCAGATAGGTAACTTTGGCACATCGAGTGGCGTCACCCAATATGATGCGCCCTATCAAACATCCCTTCTGAACCAAGATGGTAACGGACCTACAGACTTAGAGAGAGTGTCATTTAATGACAAAGGCCTTTTGACTGCCGTCTTTTCCGACGGTTCTTCACGTCCTATTTACAAACTTCCAATTGCGACTGTTCCAGCGCCTGCGGAACTTGAAGCATTATCGGGAAATGCCTATCGAATTACGGCTGATTCTGGTGAAGCCGTTTTGAACTTTGCTACCGAAGGTGGTGCTGGCCGAGTAGCCGCGAGCGCCTTGGAGAACTCAACCGTTGATATCGCCGGACAATTTACGGATTTGATTATTGCCCAAAGAGCCTACTCCGCTGCCACAAAAATTATTACAACAGGGGACGAATTGCTCGAAGAAATCACGAGAGTTAAACGATAGTTTCACGTTAATACTGCTTCTTTTCCAAAAGGCTCTGGGCGAAAGCCCAGGGCCTTTTCTCTTTTATTAAGTTCCTTAACCTCCATTCACTTAAATTTATTTGACTCCCTCAAACTCCCAACTCTGAGAAGAATAGTTTCGAAACTCTATTATACCAACATCCAGCATGTTCATGAAAACCGACATGGCCACCATGTCGTGGCAGAATAGTCCTAACATAAGGCGCCTTGCCCCAATCCCTTGAAACATACATTACTGAGGGGACCCAAGGGTCATTCAGCGCACTAATGACTAATGTAGGTGTTTTAATATTGTTAATGCTTTCTTTTCCTGAGCAACGTTTATAATAATCTATAGCGCCCAAAAAACCATTTTGTGGGGCTATAAAACGGTCATCAAATTCAAAAACGGTCTTTGCATTTCGAATAGATTTTTTTTGTTTTTCGCTTAAATCCTTTAAGGCCAGGGCACCACTCTTCATATTATGCAAAAGCCATTTATGATAAATTTTGTTGCGAGGCTGCATCAAGCGTTCTGAAGTTGGAGCCAAATCAATCGGCGCAGAAATGGATACCCCTGCACGAATTGCATGGCCGCCCCCATACTCCTCAAGAAACTTTAAGAGCATGTTCCCGCCTAATGAAAAACCCATGACTATGAACCCATTTGAAGCCATTCCTCTTTTCATTAATATAATTCAAGACAACGTTTAAATCGGCCCCTCGCCCTGCATGATAATGCTCCCTACATAAATCCTGCCCTGGCTTCGCACCGCGCAAATTTAACCGCAATACAGAATATCCAAACTGTAAAAAATAATTTGCAGTTCGGCACATATAGGAGCTTTCATCACAACCAGTTAAGCCATGGATTAAAACAATCAAAGGCAACTGCGTGTTTTCTTTATCGCAAATATTTATGATACCGCTTAATTTATCACCCGAACCGTCATTCATTAAAAAGTCTAGTTGTGAAGATGATTTAAAATGCGAGATTGCAGGTTGCGGTGTTAAAAAAGCTTTCAGCGTCTGAAGGTCAGCACCTAGCCATGGCACTTTTGGTTTAAACTCGGGATACCCGTTAATCGATATTGACTTTAATTTCAGAGACATTTTCATCCTTATCCGTCTCATCGTTTTCAACTGAGACTTCCTGCGTCTCTGGTACCACCTCTGTCTCATTCAACCAATTAGAAATTGCAGCGAGCTGTTCAGGATCAATGAGTGCGGGCGCATGCCCACAATTCTCAAATTCAATCAATTGGGCCTTTGGACCCGTTTGCACCATTCTCTCGGCCGTACCTTCGCTCAGGACGTTTGAGTACTTTCCTCTCAATACAAGCACAGGGCAGTCTATCTTCTCATAAACATCCCAAAAATTCAGATCGCCCGAGATAGTATTTAATTCATCGATAATTGCCGGGTCGTAATGCAGGCTATAGGAGCCATCGACTTCCCTGTTAACGCTTCGTGTAATAAAATCCGACCAATCTGCATCGTCAGTTATACCACTAGCAGAGTAGACGCCTTTAAAATATGTCATTGCAGATTCTAAATTTTTCAAAACAACGTCAGATCCCATAAGGCTTACGAATTGCTCTATCGCAGCGGCAGAAACAAACGGCCCAATATCATTCAATATTAATCGTCTTACAGGACTATCTTCTCTCGCCGCAAACATCATTCCCAATAGTCCACCCGTGAATGTACCGAGCCAATCTACTTGGGCAATACCTCTATAATCAATTAAGCCATCAATATGACGCATAGATGTCTCAAAGGAATACTCTGTTTTGTCAGCCAGCCAACCACTTTTCCCATGGCCTGCTAAATCAAATCCTATAGTGTGGAATTTGGCGGCAAAGAACTCGGCCAACTTTGCAAAATCACGGCCCTGTCGGGTATGACCATGGACACACAGCAATAAATTATCTCGCGCAATTGTGCCCCAATCAGCAAACCCAAGCCACACTGTTCCATTATTATCCCGAAAAGGGAACGTACCTGAAGATGACCGCATCGTTGATCCCGCATCCAGTTTTATTCAAAAATAGGACAGTGCGATATCGATAACAAGACTAATTATTTGCTTTCTTTTTAAATCTTGTTTTTGTTAAACGATACTAAGAACGGAAATAAACATTTTGTTATTTATACGTAAAAATATTAATTGCTTTTGAATACCAGTTAATGAGTCTTATAACAAATAGACCATTTCTAATGCTTATTTTTTCTGGAAAAATTTATTATGACCTCGGATACTGAGGAAACTCTATTCATAAAATCAATTGAAAAGGGGTTTGCTGTTCTTGAACTATTTAAAACAGCTCCTTCACCACTTCGCCTAAGTCAGATTTCCAACCTCACTGGATTTGGTTTAAGCGCAACACAAAGACTTTTATTTACATTGGAAAAGCTAGGTTATCTGCACAAAAACTTAATAACTAAACGGTATACACCTGGCCTCAAAGCCTTAAGCATTGGTTTTAGTTACGATAGACTGGGTATCACAAAAACTGCGTCTTTCCCAAGGTTAGAGAAACTATCCGCAAATCTCAAAGAGGATCTTTATCTCCTTGGCTTTGATGGCTCCAACTTAATCAACATAATTAATATTCCTTGCGAGAAAAACCATCTTAAACCCACGAAGTCAGGTACACCAATTAATATAACGTATAGTGCAGGCGGCCGATCTATTTTATCTTACTTACCTGGCATGGAGGCCGTTGGTCTAATATTTTCCTCACCGCGAAATACCCAAACGACTAAAACACTCACCGATCCAAAGTTAATTATAACCAAGGTGGAAGAGGCATACTCAAAAGGGTTTTCGGTAGTAGATGGCGAGTACGACTTAGATATAATATCTATTGGTTCAGCTATACTGGACAAAGCTGGCGCACCGATAGCCGCGATAGAACTGGTCGCCCCAAGGAAAAACCTGAAATGGGTAAAACAACGAGAAAAGATCGGCACGCAATTAGAAAAAGCGACCAAAGAGATAACTGAAAGTTTATCTAATCATTAAGGTTCTTATTACCTTAAACTACTATTTATTTTTTCAAGTGCGGTTAAGTCGGGTCGAAGCTCTTTAACCCCCAATGAGTTTAATGGGACTTCAACCATATCCATTCTCTCTTTTAACTCAGTATCCTCAACATCGAGATATAAAAGACCAGTTGCGACCTCACCTAATGCTTGATGTTTCATGATATGTTGAAGAGCTGCAGCCGGGTCGGATGGATTATAATCGGCATCCAGCTTTCTTAGACGAACTCTACTGCTATCGTGAAGTGTCACATCAATCATTGAACCCTCTTTATAGTCCGCAGTTATCGTTTCCTTCGGTGCGATATAGTCTGTAGCAGTTATCGAGCGTTCATTGTCTCTGAAAAACTCAAAACTCTTAGTTGAACCATTGTGATTATTAAAGGTCACACATGGAGATATAACATCAATGAAAGCAAACCCTTTGTGGGATAGCGCTGCCTTTATCATTGGCACAAGCTGCTCTTTATCTCCAGAGAACCCTCGGCCAACAAAACTGGCACCCAATTGGATCGCGATAGCAGCCAAATCGATTGCTTCAAAAGCATTTTTCTGACCTTTCCTTCCAAGTGAGACGCGGTCATTTGTTGCCGAAAACTGGCCTTTTGTGAGACCATATGTGCCATTATTTTCCACAATATAAAGCATGTCGACTTGTCTGCGAACTGCATGAGCAAATTGGCCAAACCCAATAGACGCGGTGTCCCCATCACCTGATACACCAATATACTTCAATTCATTGTTAGCCAAATTTGCACCTGTTGCAACGGAGGGCATCCTCCCGTGTACCGAATTAAATCCATGACTCTTCGATAAAAAATAGGTCGGCGTTTTTGATGAGCAACCAATACCTGACATCTTTGCCAATTTATGTGCCGGCAAGTTTAACTCAAAACATGCCTCAACAATTGCTGCACTCACGGAGTCGTGACCGCATCCAGCGCAAAGCGTTGACATTGCACCCTCATAATCCCGACGCGTCAGGCCAAGGTCGTTTCGAGGCAGTTTTGGGTGATGAAACTTAGGTTTGGTTATATAGCTCATCGATTAATATCCATCAAAAATACGGCCCATAATTTATTCTGCGGCAACAGTACCGGCTTCAATATTACCCTCAGCTTTCCCTAAGCCCTTGCAAACTAAATCCACAATGCATTTTGCTGTTATAGGAAAACCATCGTAATTCAAAACAGGTACTATTCGGGCAGGATCAATTTCACATTCATTTACAAGTAAGGAACGCAATTGTGCATCACGATTTTGCTCTACCAAAAAGACTTTTTCGTGACTATCTATAAAACTCTCTACCTCTGCTGAAAAAGGAAAGGAACGAATACGCATCGTATCAATTTTTATTCCTCGTTCGTTCAACATTTCCATGGCCTCAGGAACGGATGACGCCGTAGTACCAAAATATATAAGACCCAAGGTGGATGTCTGACAATCTTGACCAAATACTGGTCCAGGAACCAACTTCTTTGCTGTATTAAACTTATGAACCAAACGCTCCATAACTCGAACATTAATACTGCCATCCTCGGTATACCCCGCAAATTCGTTATGCGATGTCCCTCTGGTAAAGAAGGCACCCTTCTCGGGATGCGTACCAGGATACGTGCGATAAGGTATTCCATCACCATCTACGTCTAAGTAACGACCAAACTGCTCAACTTCATCGAGCTGCTTTGCATCTAAAACCTTACCTCTATCAAAACCTCTAGCCTCATCAATTTTCAACGGCTTGGTAGTCCATTCGTTCATACCAAGATCGAGGTCACTCATAACAATAATCGGAGTTTGTAATCGTTCTGCCAAGTCAAATGCCTCTATGGCAAAGTCAAAACACTCTGAGGGATCAGATGGAAAGATTAAGACATGTTTTGTGTCTCCATGGCTCGCATAGGCACAAGCTGTTATATCTGACTGCTGAGTTCGTGTTGGCATCCCCGTCGACGGCCCGCCGCGCTGTATATTAAATAATACAGCCGGTACTTCTGCAAAATATGCTAACCCAAGAAATTCGCTCATTAATGAAATCCCCGGACCACTAGTAGCAGTAAAGGCACGTGCCCCATTCCAATTAGCACCAATCACCATACCAATAGCAGCCAATTCGTCCTCTGCTTGAACGACTGCGAATTTATTTCTGCCTGTCTCTTCATCAATTCGTAACTTATGACAATAGCCTTCAAACGCCTCAGCAACTGAGGTCGAGGGCGTTATAGGATACCAAGCTGCAACAGTCGCACCCGCAAAAACACAACCAAGTCCTGCCGCCGCATTTCCCTCTATTAATATTTGGTCGCCAACTGCATCCGAAGATGCGACTTTAATACCTAATGGGCAGTCGAAATATTTTAAAGCATAGTTACGACCAAGCTCAAGAGCATCGACATTGGGCGCAATCAATTTGTCTTTGCCTCGGAATTGCTCTGCTATCATTCCCTTAACAACTTCAAAATCCATATCAAGAAGAGCCGTTAATGCTCCAACATAAGCTACGTTTTTGAAAAGTTGACGTTCCCTTGGAATAGTAAATCGTTCATTACATAATTGCGTGAGCGGCACGCCTATTGTTTTGATATCGTCTCGCTCAATTTCTCGAATAAAGGTACTATCGTAAAGCAAATATCCGCCCGGTAAAATTGCTTTAACGTCATCGTCCCAACTTTGCGGATTCATGGCGACCATAATGTCGATACCATCCCGTCGTCCCAAATACCCTTTTCCATTAACGCGGCACTCAAACCAAGTTGGCAGTCCTTGAATGTTAGACGGAAAAATATTCTTTGGAGCAACCGGCACCCCCATCCGAAAAATCGCTTTAGCAAAAAGTGCGTTAGCACTGGCGGAGCCAGAACCATTCACGTTCGCAAACTTAATAACGAAATCGTTTACAGTCATGCAGCCTGCCTTTGATTTTTTGCTTGCCCGTCTTTCAATAAGAACTGGCTCATATCCCAGGCTGCTGTTGGACAACGTTCAGCACAAAGTCCACAGTGTAAACAGACATCCTCATCTTTAATCATAACACGGCCTGTGGGCAACGTATCCGAAACATACAAGTCTTGCTCTTCATCGAGTGACGGAACGCGCATTCTGGTTCGGACATCCGATTCAGACCCATTTTCCAGAAAATTGATACAGTCAACCGGACAGATATCTACGCAAGCATCACATTCTATGCATTTCACATCCTCAAACACTGTTTGAACATCACAGTTAAGGCATCGCATCGCCTCATCGTAAGCAATTTTTTCGTCAAAACCCAACTCAACCTCTAGCTTGATATCCTTCAATGCTGAAGTTTTAGCTGCATGCGGCACTAGGTATCGTTCTTCATTGGAAATATCATTATGGTACGACCACTCATGCATCCCCATTTTCTGACTAACTAATGTCACATTGGGCGCTGGTCTCTCATTGACATCCTTAGACATACATAATTGATCTATTGAAATCGCAGCCTGATGACCATGCGCAACAGCCCAAATAATATTTTCCGGTCCAAAAGCTGCATCTCCACCAAAAAACACCTTTGGATTAGTGGATTGAAATGTGATTTGGTCCACAACAGGCATGCCCCATTCATCAAAATCAAGACCGATGTCCCTTTCTATCCAGGGAAAATGGTTTTCTTGACCAATAGCACAAAGAACATCATCGCAAGGAATGATAACAGGGTCATCCCCTGTTGGAACAAGCTTTCTGCGCCCTGTTTCATCATAAACTGGTTCAACCTTCTGAAAAACTATCCCAGCCAGCTTACCATTTTCGACAAGAAATTTTTCTGGCACATGATTATTCAATATCTCAATATCTTCGTTTTGGGCATCTTCAATTTCCCAAGGTGATGCTTTCATTTCATCGAAAGGGCTGCGCACGATCACCTTTACGACCTCACCACCGAGTCGCTTTGCCGTTCGACAACAGTCCATGGCCGTATTTCCACCACCTAGAACCACTACCTTTTTACCAATCTTCGATGTGTGCTCGAAAGCCACACTCATCAACCAATCTATTCCTATATGAAAATTATCTTGCACCTCAGATCGGCCGGGTATGTCCAGATCCCTGCCCTTTGGTGCTCCAGTGCCTACAAAAACCGCATCAAAGTCCTCATCTAGAATAGTTTTCAAGCTGGTGACATCCTGATTAAACCGTGTTTCAGCACCAAAATTTAAAATTCTATCAACTTCTTCATTCAAAACAGTTTCGGGTAACCGGAATGCTGGGATTTGGCTTCGCATCATCCCTCCACCCCGAGAATCTCTATCAAAAACAATAACCTCATACCCGAGTGGAATAAGATCTCGTGCCACTGTTAAAGAAGCAGGACCACCGCCGATACACGCGACACGGCGTCCATTTTTTGGTGTAATCTCCGGCATTAAATGCTCTATATCGCCTCTGTAATCCGCCGCCACACGTTTCAGCCGACAGATCGCTACAGGCTTATCTTCAATACGTCCCCTTCGACACGCGGGTTCGCAAGGCCTATCACACGTTCGACCTAAGACCCCGGGGAAAACGTTTGATTCCCAATTTACCATGTAGGCTTCGGTATATCTCTGTTGAGCTATCATACGAATATACTCGGGTACGGGGGTATGAGCAGGACAAGCCCATTGGCAATCCACCACTTTGTGAAAGTAGTTAGGATCACTAATATCTGTGGGTTTCATGTACGGTGCCCTCGGCCTCGCTTCTGATTTCTCTCTATGCTCTTCCAAACTCATGCTGAATTATTTCCCCTAATTAACATAACAACTTTAAATACTTTAATCCCCAAAACAAAGAAATTTACGAGAGCCCAAATTTTAAATGCAATGACTCAAATTCATTACCTTGAGCTCACTCTTAATTAATAAAAAATCTCAAAAAAAGGCAGCTACGCCGCCTATTAATTTCTGCTGACTGTTGTTTGAATCTCCTGCCGTCAGTGCATCCCTTTTTTTCCCAGAATAGCACACACCGACAGGGAAACAATAGCACGGTTTGAACAGTGTGCAACAGACTATATATGCACTCACATGATAGATTAATTATTTTTAATGGGGTCGTCTGGACAATACGCTTTTTATGTACGTTCTCACTTTACTTGTTTTTCCGCTAAGGTAAGCTTGCAAATAGTGTAGCGAGTAACTTACAAAGACTGGGTAATCGTAAAAAAATTTAAAGGAAAGAGAAATGACCTTCTCTAAAAATCATGTAAACGGACCACTTTCTGGGATAACTGTGATAGATTTGTCGCGAATTCTAGCTGGCCCGTATTGCACTTTAATGTTGGCAGAATTAGGGGCACGAGTGATAAAAGTGGAGGCTCCTGGAACAGGCGATGATGCCCGTCAATATGGTCCTTTTGTTAATGGTAAGTCAGCCTATTTTCAGTCTGTAAATAGAGGAAAAGAGAGTATTGTTCTCAATCTAAAAAGTGATGATGACAAGGTTATATTCAAAAAACTTCTAATAAAAGCCGATATACTTGTCGAAAACTTTAGACCTGGAACAATGGAGAAACTTGGTTTTGGTTGGGAAACCCTCAAGGACGAATATCCAAACCTAATCTATGCGTCAGCATCAGGATTTGGACACTCCGGACCAGACATGTATCGTCCCGCCTATGATATGGTTGTTCAGGGGATGGGGGGGATAATGAGTGTGACCGGCCACCCAGGCAATCCTCCAACCAGAATAGGAATGTCAATCGGCGATATTGGGTCTGGCTTGTACGCAACCATCGGTGTTCAGGCTGCATTGTACCATCGAAACTTAACGGGGGAAGCGACAAAAGTCGATATCGGAATGCTTGACTGTCAAGTCGCTCTGCTAGAGAACGCTGTGATGCGGTATCATGTGAGCGGTACAGCACCAGGGCCCTTGGGAGCAAGACATCCCTCTATTACTCCATTTGAGGCCTATCAAACGCAGGATGGCTATATAATTATTTCTGCCGGTAATGATAGTTTATTCGCCAAATTATGCGAAGCGCTTGGGAAAAGCGAATGGTCAGCTGATCCCAACTATACCACAAATGATCTCCGGAACCAAAACGTAGAAAAGTTGAAAACAGAAATGGAGATTGTTTTAGCCGAAAACACAACCACTCACTGGGTGGAGGTGCTTGCTAAGTTTGGCATTCCGGCAAGTCCAATCAACGATGTAGGTCAAGCAGCCACGCATCCTCAAACTGTTGCACGTAATATGATTGTATCAATCGATGATCCAATTACGGGACCGATGAGGGTTTCTGGAAATCCAGTGAAGATCTCTACCTTTGAAGACCCGGAAACAAGAGTTCCTGCCCCAAATTTAGATGAACACAGGGACCTTATTCTAAAGGAATTAGAGGTATAGACTGTCGGAACAATCCCGCGCAATTTACCGAATAATTAAAATAAGCACTCCAAAAATTATTTGAATTTTTGGAGTTTCTCATACTCACCCTGAAAATAGAGAAGTGGTTCTGTATCATTTTGCTTTTCAGCGCGAACAACGCGGCCGACCATAATGATGTGATCACCGGCATCGTGTGTTGCTTCAAGCCGACAATCAATAGCTGAAACTACATCTTTTAAAATTGGAGCCCCTGTCTCCCAAGTTACCCAGTCTATGCCCTCGAACCTGTTTCCCTCGTGAACGGCAAAACGTTTAGAGAGCGCATCTTGTTGTTCCGTCAAGATATTAACGGCAAAACAATCTGATCCCATAAAAAATTTGAAGTTTGTAGATGACTTTCCAAGACAGAACATCACTAAGGGTGGAGACAAAGAAACTGAGGTAAACGAGTTTGCTGTAATACCATAAGGAACCTCACTCTCCAGGGTAGTTATTACTGTTACACCCGTGGCAAAGGTTCCCATGACATCACGAAAGTGCCGCTGATCAACCAAAATTTCTCACCCCTTATTTTCTTTCGACGAACCTACATCATCATCCAATGACAAACAATCTAGTTATCCATAACTCGTTGCGTTCTATATTTAAAGATCAGCTTAGCAATCACAATCAAAAAGCCGCAAAGTCTTTGCAAAATTGGGGAATTTGAGCGATAATAAATTTCGAATCGTTGTTATGTTGCTTTATCGGGTAGGGATCGGGAGATCACTTATGTTCGTGATAGTTGGCTGGGTAATTGTCTTGGTGTCCGTTTTTGGCGGATATATGGCAATGGGTGGAAAGCTAGGTCCATTATGGCAACCATTTGAGCTGGTCATAATTGGAGGTGCAGGAGTTGGGGCATATATCGTTGCAAACCCAAAATACGTGCTTGGTCAATCAGGAAGAGCATTCAAAGCCGCTCTGAAAGGGCCAAAATACTCAAAGGATGATTATTTAGAGTTACTGGGGCTAATGTACGCAGTTTTCAAATTAGCGAAAACTAAAGGGATGTTAGCAATCGAATCCCATATAGAAAGGCCAGAGGAGAGTGCGCTTTTTCAAGCGTTCCCAAAATTTTCAGCGGACCACCATGCTTTAGAATTTTTTTGCGATTATTTGCGCATGATGACTTTAGGAACTGAAAACCCCCATGAACTGGCTGATTTACTAGATGAAGAATTAGAAACACACCATGCAGAAGATGCACAAATAGTGACAGCATATCAGACAATGGGCGACGGTTTTCCTGCTCTGGGTATTGTGGCAGCTGTATTAGGTGTTATAAAAACAATGAGTTCCATCACAGAGCCCCCAGAAGTTTTAGGGAAGTTGATCGGCGGGGCATTAGTCGGAACCTTCCTTGGAATTTTTTTAGCATACGGCATTGTGTCACCGTTGGCTGTAAACATGAATAATGTCTTTACCGCTGATGCAAAGTATTTGGCTTGTATAAAAGCCGGGTTACTTGCTCATGTTGCTGGTTACGCACCGGCAGTTTCAATTGAATTTGCGCGCAAGACGCTAATGTCGAAAGATCGACCTTCCTTTTTTGAAGTAGAAGAGGCTGTAGCAGCACTGCCACCGGTATAGAAATTGCATAGCCACTACAGAACATGATATCTTTAGAAAAATATTAGTACGTTTATGACTTATATTTGAGGCTAAACGCACTTATGGAGTACGCGTTTCGTGGATAACCACGCTGAAATTATAATTAAGAAGGTCAAAAAAGGTGGACACGGGGGTCATCACGGTGGCGCATGGAAAGTTGCCTATGCAGACTTCGTGACGGCAATGATGGCCTTCTTTTTACTGCTCTGGCTACTTAATGCGACAACTGAAGAACAAAAAATGGGGATATCGAACTATTTTGACCCAACAGCTATCTCTCGCTCGACGCGAAGTGGTTCTGGCGGCTTGTTAGGTGGTACATCTATAACTCAGCCAGGGGCTTTAAAATCAGCTGGGTCGCCGCCAATGGTTAGCACACCTACTGTTGCTAGACCTCAGGCAGAAGAAACCGAATCAGTTGAACCAGACTCTGATGACCCTGAAAACATTGAGTCACGAACTGGAAGCGATGAAGATGAAGAGGGTACAATTACCTCGGAACAACTAGAGCAGCTTCTTCAACAACAGGAAATTGCTAACGAAGCGGCCCAATTTGCAGAGGCTGAAAAGTTAATACGAAAAGCAATTGATGAGTCAGATGACCCAGAACTTAAAGAAGCGGCAGAAGGGATGCAAATCGAATCTGCAAAAGAAGGATTACGTATTCAATTACTTGATCAAGAAAAAGTTGCATTGTTTCCCTTAGGAAGTGATGAAATGAATGAAAGAACAAGAAAATTACTTGAAAAAGTTGCAGAAATAATCAAAAAACTTCCCAACAAAATAAAAATCTCAGGGCATACGGATGCGAGCCCATTTGCATCTGGTTCTTTACGCACTAACTGGGACCTTTCAACCGAGAGAGCGAACGCTAGTCGGAGAGTTCTTAGTGAATTTGGTGTTGGCGAGGAACGTATAGCGCAAATAGTTGGAATGGCGGATAAGGACCCCATAGAACCCGATAACCCATTAGCTCCTGCCAACCGGAGAATAAGTATCGTTTTGTTGAGTGAAATGAAAAAACCTGGGGGCGAAACGCCAACAGACGAGACAGTAACGGCCACTGAAACCAGTCTTCCTAGGTTAAAAAAAGAAGAAAATACAGAGTTAATCAGGCCTCCAACAAGAATAAATAACTAGCATTTCTTTAAATGGAAATTAAAATTTTATTTCATGACAAGTTTCTGTATTCTTGATGGTCTGTGCAGAGGACGAGCACGGAAAGGCGATGCTCTTGACCATAGATGAGTAAATTAACCATGTTTGACGGCGATACCAGATCACCCTTAATTTTTGTTCGCACGATGCCAATGTCATGTCCCTATATTAAAGGACAGATAGAGCGACGTTTAATAACAGATATTTCAACTATCGAGGGTAAGAAAAGCCATGATTTATTAGCGAATGCTGGATTTCGAAGAACACAACATATTAGTTATAGACCCGCTTGCCCGAACTGCTCAGCCTGTAAGCCAATTCGAGTGCGAGTCAAAGATTTTGAAACGACTGGTAGCTTTAGAAGAATACAAAAAAAAAATGCCGATCTAATACACGAGTGGAAGGAGCCAAAGGTTACCGAAGAACAGTTCGAATTATTCCAAAGCTACCAACACTCACGGCATAGTGGCGGAGAAATGGGCCTCATGGATTATGTAAGCTTTGGCGAAATGGTTGAACGATCACCAATTGAAACTCGGTTATTGGAGCATAGAAGAGCAAAATCAAAGGAATTAATTGGGGTAATGTTAGTTGATATACAGAATAATGGCTACTCTGCAGTATATAGCTTTTTTGATGTCACAGAGCCAAAAAGAAGCTTGGGCTCTTTCTTAGTCCTAAACCTAATATCCGAAGCCGCTTTTGATAACTTGCAATATGTTTATCTTGGATACTGGATCGAAAACTCACCAAAAATGTCCTACAAAACAAAGTTTACACCAGTCGAAATTTTTACTCCTGATGGATGGATAAAGCATAAATCCACGCCATAAACGTTTTTCTACATTTGATCAAAATCTCTCATATCTCTAAACCCAGCTAGGTTTGTTGTAACCGAGCGGTACCGATCCAGAACTCCAATAAGGCTGAGTTTCAGAAAAATTCTCGGGAGGACGCACATGCTCAATGCACCCAAAAGGAGATTCATGCTTTTCTAACAAGTCAAATATCTCAGTTCTATCAGGTTTCTTTACCTGCAACCCCTCTACTCTTCCAAGATTATTAAGCCAGTTTCCGGTTTGTGCTAGAGATACCCTCACCATCCAGCTCCCCCCCTCTTCCATCTTCTTTTTTAATGCCATCATAGCTCCAAAAGCGGCGAAATAACCAGTTGCATGGTCCAAGGCCTGACATGGTAAAGGAAGTGGTTTACTGCTATTTGAACTTACCATCCCCTCATGTACTATCCCCGAAGCACTTTGCACAAGACTGTCAAACCCTCGCCAGGAACTCCAAGGTCCGACATGTCCATACGCGGATAGAGTTACGTAGATAATTCCAGGACGTTTCTGAGCAATGGACTCTGGACCATAGCCATATTTTTCAATAGCCCCCGGACGATATCCCTGAACAAATATATCGGCAGTTTCAAGTAAGTCGCTCAATTTTTGATTATCGGTTTTGTCTCTTAAGTCTAAAAAAGTAGACTTTTTTCCCAATCCCGTATCTATCACCAAAGGTTCTAAAAAGGGCAGATGCGCTGCGCCAACTCGCATTACGTTAGCCCCATAAGAAGCTAGTGTTCTTCCACAAACTGGACCCGCTATTACTTTTGTTAAATCAAGAACCTTAACATCGGACAAGGGCTGTTGTCGGCCCAATGGCAAAGCTTCGGGTCTTGCCTCTCCAATTTTTATAATTTCAATAACCGGTAAATTTTGTATCGCTTTTGCATGGGCATGGTCATTCCACTCTTCACGAGATCTAACCTGAGCAACACACAATCCTTTCTCTCGGCACGCAAATTCAAGTTCAGCCGCACTCCAACATTCTACCGCTTTTTGGACAGCTTTTGGTTCGTTTTCACACTCTAAAACTCTCAATACTCCATCCCGTAGATGGGGGTATTGGCAATGTAATTGCACCCAATTACCATCTTTATCATTGAAATGTCCCGATGCTGGAGACCAGAAGCTTTGCATCACAGCTTTATTGTTCACTTGTGTAAAATGCTCACTACAAAAAGCGATAGCGGCATCACGTATACTAAGAGTTATATTCTGCTCTCTACCAGTCCTATACCTCCAAACCTCAAGTGCAGCTAGGGATGCTGCGCCAATACTCACCGATGCAGCAGTACCAACTTTAAAATTTGTTGGGAGAATTGGGTCTGATCCAAGAAGACTAATGTTGCCTAATGCGTCTCGTCTACCGCCGGCTAAAGACCAAACTTCTGAAAGCGCACTTACCACTTTTGGATCAGGGTCTAAAATAGCCATCGGATAAGTTTTCCTTACTTTTTATTAAAAAACCAAATTATAAGAGGCTTCATCCTCGTTTTTTTCACATCTCACCTAAATATTTTTCCTACTACCATTTCGTAGCGAATCTGTTTCTATATAATCTATATTTTGGCTATCCGCATCTAATATCACTTTATAAACTTCGCGGGCACGCTTAATGCTTACCAATCCATGGCGGATATCTGCCATGACGGCTTGAGGATCACGTTCTCTAGGTATTCCCCATCCACCAGCTCCAGCAACCTGGATCCTCAATCTATCCCCTGTCCGAAGCGTCATAGTGATTTTTCCAATATCGATTGCACTATCAGTACCTGGATTTATTGTTGCGGAAAGTGGTGCTCCTGCTTCACCACCATTAATCCCGTAAGGGCCGCTAGTTCTTCTGTCCACGCGAAGCTGCAAAATGCCATTTTCGTTACCCAAGTAAGTCCACTCTCTTACAAGAGCTACGGCACCTCGGTACTTACCTGCACCTTCCGTATCAGCTACAAAACCATGGCTATTATAGATAATTGTAGGGTACATCTGTTCGCTAACTTCTATCGGTGTGTTGGAATTATTATGGCTGGGTGGGGTGATAAATTCTATACCGTCACTCGTTTGCCGACCTCCCCAGCCACCCCAACAGCATTCGGTTAGGATAAAGTCATCGCCTTTGTCATCCTTGCCAGCAATATTCAATAAAGTATCTACGCCAGAGGAACACGCCAACATGCGGTCTGGGCGTATTTGGCACTGACAGCCAAGCAATACATCACTTAAACGTTGTGCTGTTCCACCTCGGCTCGCCACAGGGCTAGGAAATTTTGGGTTCAGTAGCGACCCAAGCGGCACCTTCAATGTTACTGGCCGCCAGGCGCCGCCGTTGCGAGGCACATCACTCCCCATCATAGATCGAACAGCAGTTACAACTGCCGACCGTGTGCTACCAATCGGGTTGTTCATAGAACTTGCTACTTGTGCATCAGTACCGTCGAAATCGTAGATAAGGTTCTCACCTTCGACGGTTATAGTAAGGCGTATCGTGATCTTATTTTCGGGATTAATGCCATCATCGTCGAGCTTATCCTCAAAATAATATTTTCCATCACACATTGATCGGATCTCGGCGCAGGCCATTCGCTCTGTGTAGTCCAACAAACACGAGAGATAATAATCCAATGTCTTTACCCCATGCGCCTTCACAAGTTCCAGGAACCGCTGTTCCGCCACAATGCAAGCACCAACATAGGCACTAATATCAGCCAGGACAATTTCCGGTGTCCGCGATGCAGCTTTAAGTATTGTGAAAAGAGTTTGGTTAGGTTCTCCTCGGTCATAGAGCTTTAAAGGAGGTAACCGAAGGCCCTCTTGATGGATTTCCGTAGCGTTGGTTGGACAACTACCAGGAGTCATACCACCAACATCACGTTGATGGCCACCGCCAACCGCCCATGCAACTAACTTCTTGTCTGCAAAAATTGGTCGAAATATGTAAACATCTGGTAAATGTGCCGCACCCGAATAGGGATCATTGGTGATCATTACATCTCCCGGATGGGTGTCCCCCGGGTTATCTTTAAGCCAGTTCTCTATGAGATTTTGATAGATAAGTGAATGGATGTAAGTACCCTCTCCTTCAAGAAGAATTTCACCATCGGCACGACAATAACCGCATTGGAAATCAAAGACCTCTCGGGTAATTGGTGAAAGAGAGGTACGGACGACCACTTGCATCATTTCATCAACGGACGCTGATAGAAAATTATCTATCAATTGCATTTTAATTATTGAAAAACTTTCATCCATAATTACGTCATGCTCCCGATTGCAGATCGATTATGACACCACCTTGCCGCCCACGCACAACTTGAGCGCCTGGGGGCACGACAATGGTTGTATCGTATCCGTCGATCAGTACGGGACCACTCAAACCTTCTCCAATAGTTGCCGTCGAATGCACCGGTGTATCGATGAGGCCATAAGTGGGCCCCCAGTACGCCGGACGCTTGCTCTTTGAAATTTCCAAAGTTGGCATCTCGAAATTAACTTCCGATATATCGACTTGAGCCGCAATGCAGGCTGTCAACCGAAGTGCCGTCGCTCGAATAGGGTGTTTTGGCAAATGATGGCCAAACGTTCGTTCATGTAATTGCTCAAAGGACATGGCAATGTCGTCTGTCAACCCTTTGCCAATGGGTCTGTTGGTGATTTCGATTGATAAGCTGGATCCTTGACCAGCATATTGCAGATCTAAAAACCGCGAAACAACTAAATCTTTATCGCTAGCCCGACCAGCCCAGATGGACATACTGGAACGCGCTTCCTTCTCCATCAATCTGATCAGTGTACCCATATCTCCCAGTGCCATCGTGTCCCAGGAACGATTAAAAGAACGGGTAAAGTGTCTCTCTACATCTCCTGTCAGCAAACCGAATGCACTGAACACACCGGGTGCAGGGGGTACTATTATACGCTGCATACCAAGTCCATCGGCAACCCCGGCAGCGTGGATAGGACCCGCACCACCAAAAGCATGCAAACTAAACTGCCGTGGGTCACGGCCTCGTTCAGACGATACTGCTCGAATAGCCCGCATCATACGAGCGTTTGCAAGCTGGTATACACCAAATGCTGCTTCAACCTCGGTGATACCTAGTTTAGGGGCAATTGTTTGCCCAATGGCTTTTCTGGCCGCTTCAATATCCAGCGGATAGGTGTCTCCACAAAGATATCTTGGATTAATATAACCCAATATCAGGTCAGCATCGGCGACCGTTGGCAGAACTCCGCCGAGTCCATAGCAGGCTGGGCCGGGTTTAGCACCAGCACTTTCCGGACCTATGGCAATACCGCCACCAGCATCAATACTAAGTACACTACCTCCACCAGCTCCAATCTCCGCGATATCAATGGAAGCTACCCTAACCACATAGCCTGCCCCCTTCAACAGGCGGCTTGCGCGATTAAGTCCACCTCCCACCTCATATTCTGCAGCACGGGAGACATTGCCTGCCTCCACAATCGAGGCCTTGGCTGTGGTTCCCCCCATGTCAAAAGTGATTAAATCGCTTGCGATACTGGTCGAAAGTCGCATTGCTCCAACGACCCCCGCGGCTGGACCACATTCAATGATTTCAATTGGCCGAGCCATGGCGTTCTCAGGTGTTGTCATTCCTCCACTCGACTGCATAATGTAAAGCGGTGCATCAATGCCAAGCTTCCCTAATTCGAGTTGAACCGAGGTTAGATAACGCTTTACTAAAGGCATAACGTAAGCATTTAAAACCGCTTCCGAGGTCCGTTCATACTCGGAAAACATTGGCATGACATCACTTGAAACACTTAGAGGAATACTAGGCGCTAGTCGCCTTGCTATTTTTGCAACCTCAATCTCGTGTTGGGAATTAGCAGGGCTATTCAGAAGACATACCGCTATAGCCTCTATTCCTTCATCCAAAAGCTGCCGGATTGCCTTCTCTGCATCCAGTATATTGAGAGCCTGAATTATATTACCCCGACCATCAATTCGTTCCTCCACCTCTAAACGTAAATTACGGGGCACCAGAGGGGGTGGTTTATTCCAGGACAGATCGAGCACTGCTGGCAGACGTCCTCGGCCAATTTCTAATATATCGCGAAATCCAGACGTGGTGAGAAGGCCAACCTTCGCACCTTTCATCTCGATACATGCATTGGTAACAACCGTAGTACCATGCACTAAACGGTCTATCATACTTGGTTGTATCCCTGCAGACACACAAATTTCTAGGATTCCTTCAACCATTGCTCGGGAATAGTCATCAGGCGTTGAAAGTAATTTGTGGCTACGAACCTTTCCTGACGGATCTAAAAGAATAATGTCAGTGAAGGTGCCACCGATATCCACGCCGATATGATAGCCTTCCATTAATTACCCCTTCCCTCTTTGGAGAATAGTTTGCTTCTAACAGTCACGCGAATTCATAATTG
>CAXYEO010000021.1:0-21424 GCA_964276085.1 uncultured Thalassobaculaceae bacterium
TACTTTTTTTGATTTGCATTTCTTTTGTTATGTTTATGACTAGAGAACTTATCTTTAATTATTTTTTTTAAATAGCATCGTCGTCGCGAACATACCCAATATAAAGAGTATTAGTAATGCTACATATCCATCTTGGAATGCGGACTCTTGGGCTTTCAATAAAAGAATATTTTTCAAGTAAACTTTAGAAACCATAGTCCCCTCAGAAGCACTCAAACCATAACTAAGAAGACGTTCCGTTATATTCCCTAGAAACTCTTGTGTAGTCGCATTATTAAATGTTTGAGTCTCCAATAAACTGCTCCCATATTGGATCATTTTACTGTCGATTATGATTGCTAATGTGTTAATCCCTAGTGACGCACCAGTAAACCTCACGAAGTTCATAGTTCCGGCAGCGAAGGGAACTAAATCCTGAGGAACAGAACTCATGGCGCTTAGGTTTAATGACGGAATAACTAATCCAAGGCCTATTCTACCAAGCGCAATTAAGAAAGCCATCATCCAAAAACTAGTCAAGATACCTGTTCCGGCTAGTAACCAGCATGAAAGACCAAATATAGCTAATCCAACAGTCATAGTATAAGACGGGTGTATTACTGTTGAGAGCCTGCCTGCAAAAGGAAACACCAGTAACGAAACAAGTCCGCCTGGCAGTAACATTAATCCAGCCTCAAGAGCCGTCAGTCCTTGAACTGTTTGAACCATTACTGGAATAATATACAGGGACCCAAACATTCCGGCCCCAAAGATGAATGCTACTAAAGCTGACGCTATGTAAGCTCGATACCTAAATAAACTCAGTTTTAATAGAGAGTTCTCCCCCCTATTTTCACGGATTAAGAATAAGACGAACAAAATAATAGAAGCAAAGAGCATAAAAAAAACTGGATTAGTATCCCAGCCATCGCGCTGTCCCGAACTTATTCCATTCAAAAAGAGCATAAACGCTCCTGTTATCAAAAAGAAACTACCAATATTTAGAGGGGTGCGACTTACTGTTTCTGTGCGACCAGGTACGAATAACCATGCCATTACAGAACCAATAAGCATCATGGGAACAGCGGCTACAAAAACGAAACGCCATTGAGCAAAATCAACGATAAAGCCACCAAGCACAGGTCCAATCGTCGGACCAAAAACGGCAGTGAGACCAAACCACCCCATGGCCTGCCCTCTTTTTTCCGGCGGATATGCCAAAAAAACGGTAGTTAATGCTAATGGCTGTATAATACCGGCACAAAACCCTTGAGCAACACGAGCAAGAACTACTCCCTCAAATGTGGGCGCATATTGACCAATAAAACCTGCAAAAGAAAAAACAGTAAGTGCACTTATGAATATATTACGAGGCCCAAAATTTGTTACTAACCAGCCATTCAGAAGTAGACCTGCTGTCATCGCAGAATAGAAGCCCGTAGAAACCCAGTGAGCCTGATCCTGTCCTATACCAAAGGCACCCATGATATTTGGGATTGCTACATTAGCCATTGTTGAAGACATAATCATAGCAACAGTTGCGATCATCGAAGTAATAAGTACACCAAGTCGGTTAATCGGTTGCGTCATTCTTTAACTACTATCTTACTTAATATTGAACTAATCTCTATCTATTCTATCGGATCTATAAATACTTCAACCATCATCCCAGGTTTCAGGGAACCATTTTTTTGATCTACATCGATACGAACTCCTATCCTCTGCGTGATTTTAGTAAAAGTTCCGGCTTCGTTTAACTTTGGTAATAAAGCAAACTGACTCGTAGCAGCATTTCCAATAAGTCTGACCTTCCCTGTAAACTCTTGATTTGGGAAAGCATCGACTTCTATTCGCACTCGCTGCTCTGGCGATATTCGTCTAATCTCTGTTTCCCGGATGTTAGTTTCTATCCAAATTTTTTCTGGATTATGGATCACTAAAAGTCTCTGCCCCCTAGAAACATATTCACCAGCTTTTACGAGCCTCCGACCAACAACTCCATCTATATCAGCTCTTACAATATAATTCTTTAGTTCTTCTTCTTGTATCTTAATCTCTGAGTCTATCTCGATCAGCGCAGCTTTTAATTCAGTTCCCTCTGCATCCTTGACTTTTAATTCAGATCTACCGGCTACGGCTTCTTTGAGAGATGATTCAGCAGTTATTATAACCGCATTAGCCTTTATTAATTGATGCTTGGCCTTGAAAAAATTGGCTTGAGATCTATCAAATCTGGATTCGGAAATAGCTCCTGTCTTTGTGAGTTTCTGGAACCGTTTTAATTCCTTTTCTAAAAATGAGAACTCATAGACAAATATATTTTTATCTGCTTCAGCCTCTGTTAATCTGGATTGGGCGCTATCAATTCTAGATTCTATTTTTTGTCGCAACATCTCGTATTCGGCTTTAAATCTTTTTAATTCAGCAAGTTGAGTACCCCGCTCTGCTTTTTTCTGAACAAGTCTTAATTCCATCAACCTAGAGTCAATTTTTGCAAGCATTTGGTCTTTTTCAATCCGGTCTCCCTCTTCGAAAAATCGTTGTGTTACAACACCATCTACTTTGCTACTGATTGCGACAAGGTCAGCCATAACCCGCGCATCAGTTTCATGCACATACAAAAATGCACTTCGTCCCCAGTTTACTGCCCAAAATGACATCGCGCCAATAAGGAGTACTAATAATGTAATTCTCAGTATAGCAAATAAATTTCGCCCCTTTACGACTTGTTTTTTTTGGTCGTTACTGGCGACACCCATCTCAGTATTTTCACTGCGCAAGGTTTGACTCATTTAGGACCTCTTTGCCAGAATATCTAACAAAAGGAAGATATAAAGGCACATTTAAAAGCTAAATTAAAATTAATAGCGGGAAAATCGAAAGCTAATTCCACATATCCCTAGGGAGCGATTACAGAACCCAACTAGGTTTTGAACATATAGAAGAATTTACTAGATAGTAAGTGCTTTTCGTAAGTAGTTTATGCACTTCCATTCTCTAAATAAAACACTGCTCTCAAGAACGACACTTTAAAATCCAAATATTTTCCATAGTCATTACAGTGTTGTCGTTTTGATTAAAAGTTTCAAATTCACATAAAACATTACCTACTGTCGGTCGAGATCGTGAGGGTTTAAGCGATAGGATACGCATTTTTGCATAAATAGTATCGTCGGGTCTAACTGGCTTTAACCAGCGGAGTTTATTAATACCGTGACCACCAGCACTTGTAGTCTGAAATCCATTAGACTGCTGAATTAACCTAAAAGTAATCGCCGCGGTCATAAACCCGCTTGCTATTAAGCCGCCAAAAAGAGATTTATTTGCTTCTGGTTTACTGACATGAAAAGGTTGCGGGTCATATCTCCATCCAAAATCAATGATCTCAGACTCAGTTATTGTTTTAGATAGACTTTCAAAGATATCGCCTACTAATAAATCATCAAAAAAAAGTGGCGTATGCATTAGTATCGCTTTCAAAATTTTCGTTACAGATATTTAATTTTTGTAGGAATCTTTTAAATCTTTATTTTTTTCTTTTATTTTAGTTTGAATAATGAGTCTGCGGCTAAAGAGGCTTTTTTCTTAGATTTTATCATTTCTCTAACCCTTAATATTTCTGACTCCATATTTTCAATATAAAGCTCTAAGTCCTCTATATTCCAATTAGTAAAATCTTTTAACTTGACCGTTTTCTTCTTGGGTTCTAAGTCCTCCAAATCCATTGATTTTTATCTCCATAGTTTGAGTTAACAAAAAACAGATATTAACTACACTATTCTTATTTGATCCCGATGATCTTTTAGATATATAAGTACCCTCTGACTAAGATTCCAATAGTTAATGTTGTAATTAGATTAGTTTTGGATGAAAGCGTTAAAAAAGTGGAACAGGAGATGTCATGACACAGCCATTGATGCCAAAAGCTACTGCGGTTTGGTTAATTGAAAATACGGCTCTTTCATTCAAGCAAGTTGCAGAGTTTTGTCAACTTCATTCGCTTGAAGTCCAGGCAATTGCAGATGGCGAGGTCAGTTTGGGAATGCAGGGATTTGACCCCATAGCAAATGGACAGTTGTCTCGAGCAGAAATAGAGCGTTGCTCTAAGGACCCAAGCTTAAGTTTGGAGATACAAAAAAGCGAACTTCCCAAACCCACTGTGAAAGGCAAAGGGCCCAAATACGTCCCTATATCTAAACGCGGAGATAAACCGGACGCTATTGCTTGGCTTGTTAAGCATCACCCTGAATTGAAGGATTCCCAGGTCAATAGACTTGTCGGAACAACCAAGGAGACAATCAATAAAATCAGGAATAGGACACATTGGAACTCTCAACAGATTACAGCCCGCCATCCTGTAATTTTGGGACTATGTCAACAGCAAGATCTTGATAAAGCTATTCTAAAAGCGGGCGGAAAAACTGAAACCCCAGAAAGTCAAATAGAATCAATTTCAGAAATACCCTAAAACCACAAGTCACCATCATGATTATGCTATAATGGTTTTTATAGTTATCTTCTTTTATGGTTCTCGAGATAATTTATATCGTCGCAAGCGCTCTTCACGGGGGGTTCTTGTGTAATACTCCTTATAACATTTTGAGAAATGACTGGCAGAGACGAACCCACAGGCCAACGCTACAGTAAGTATTGACATTGTTGTCTGATACAATAATTGATTTGCTCTTTTTAATCTTAAATTGAGATAATAGCGTGTAGGGGTCATAGACATATATTTTCGGAATAACCTTTCCAACTGACGAGTAGAAAGGCCGGCTCTCAGTGCCAGCTCTGTTTGGCTTATTGGATCTTCCAAATTACTTTCCATATCTCCGACTGCTATAATTAATTTAGGATGAGTAATACCTATCCTTGTTCGCAATTCAGTTCGCTGTTGATCATGCGGCTCTCTAATTTTATCGTGAATGAACTGTTCAGAAATTTCAGCTGCAATTTGATCACCGTGCTGTTTTCCAATAAGAAACAGCATCATATCAAGTCCCGCGGTACCCCCAGAACATGTTATGCGGTTCTTATCAACCTCATAAATATCGGCTGACACTTCAATTTCAGGAAATAATTCTTTGAACGCCCCCAGATTTTCCCAGTGGATTGTACACCTACGATCGTTCAATAAACCTGCTTTAGCTAAAAGATGTGATCCAGTACAAAGTGCTCCAAGAATCGAACCTGCCCGCGATGTTCTTCGTAAAAATGCGAACAAACGTTCATTTTCATACATTTGAACATTTACACCCGATACGACAAAAATGATTTTCACGTTTTCGATGGTTGTAGCAGATTGGGCAACCAAAATTTCCGCACCGTTACTAGCTTTAACTGAGTTCCCGTCTAAGCTTATAATTCGCCATTGATATAGTTCTTTGCCTGCCACGCGATTAGCTAACCGCAAGGGTTCTATGGCTGACGTAAAAGCCATCATCGAAAAATCTTTAATCAGCAAAAAATCAATCTGCAAAGGTATCTCACTGGGATCATCAAACATCCAGCACTCTCCCTTTCAAGTCCACCCAATTCGCTACGCTATTACAACGGTTTTGAAATTTAATCATTAAAAAAGTGAACGTCGTTCACGAATTTAAAACCAAAGAGCTAAAATGATCCTATTTAGCTTATCTCCTGAGCACCAAGAACCATCAATAGTATAGATTATTATTAAACTCTTTCAGGTTTCCCCACAACCCTCTCTAAAGTGCGTAACCTATTTCCGATAACGCTTCAGCTATTTCATCAAGAATAGCTGGATCATCAATAGTTGCGGGGATTTCAAAAGGCTTTGATTCTGCTATTAATTTAATAGTTCCTCGCAAAATTTTTCCGGATCGCGTTTTTGGTAATCGTTCAACTATTAAAGCTGTCCTAAAAGATGCCACGGGCCCTATTTCTTGACGAACCATTTTTATAACATCGTCTATTATTTCCTGATATGATTTATTGACTCCATCCTTTAAAACTAAAAATCCTAATGGCACTTGCCCCTTCAACTGATCAGCTACGCCCAAAACAGCACATTCTGCAACGTCAGAGTGACTGGCTAAAACCTGCTCCATTCCACCAGTAGAAAGACGATGACCTGCCACATTTATTATATCATCTGTTCTAGACATCACATGCAGATAATTATCTTCATCAATTATCCCAGCATCACCTGTTTGATAAAACCCAGGATAGTTCTCCATATAACTTTCTATGAAACGTTTATCATTTTTCCAAAGGGTTGAAAGTGAGCCTGGTGGTAGCGGCAACTTGATCGAGATAGCCCCAATCTCGCCTGCTTTTACTGACTGACAAGAGGAATCTAATACTTCAATATTCCAGCTTGGGACCGCACAAGTTGGAGATCCTGGCTTAATAGGTAAATGCTCTAGTCCTATACAATTTGATGCAATCGGCCACCCAGTTTCGGTTTGCCACCAATGATCTATTACGGGGACTCCTAATAGATCATGGGTCCATTTGAGAGTATCCGGATCGCACCTCTCTCCAGCTAAGAACTGAGACCTTAGATGAGACATATCATACTTTTTGATAAGATTACCTTGTGGATCTTCCTTTTTTATAGCCCGCATTGCAGTCGGCGCAGTAAACATACATTTAACCTTATGCTCTGACATGACCCTCCAAAATGCCCCCGCGTCTGGCGTACCTACCGGTTTGCCTTCGTACAAGACGGAAGAGCATCCATGCAAGAGTGGGGCATACACAATATAAGAATGACCAACAACCCAGCCTACATCTGAAGCCGCCCAATAAACTTCCCCAGGATTTACGTCGAAGATATTTTTCATAGACCATTTCAATGAAACCAAGTGCCCTCCTGTTGGACGGACGACACCTTTAGGGATCCCGGTCGTGCCTGATGTATATAAGATATATACAGGATCGTTCGCATCTACCTCTACGCATTCCGCAGGAAAAGTGAGACTATGAGCATCAAACCATTCAACGTCACGGCCATTTTTTAATTCTGCCAACTCCAATTCCCGTTGAACAATAATGCATTTGTCCGGTTGATGCTCGGATATCTCCAGAGCACCATTTAACAATGGTGTGTATGCGACGACTCGGCCTGGCTCTACCCCGCAAGATGCAGAAATAATTAATTTTGGTTTCGCATCATCTATCCGTTTGGCAAGTTCGTTAGCAGCAAACCCTCCGAATACAACCGAATGAATAGCGCCAATTCTCGTGCAGGCTAGCATTGCTATTACTGTTTCCGGGATCATCGGCATATATATTATTACTCTTTCTCCATAAGTAACACCGTACTTAACCAAAACGCCCGCAAATGCTGAAACGCGGTCAAGCAGATTTTTATATGATAGAATTTCTTTAGTCTCTGTTACTGGGCTGTCATAAATGATCGCAGCTTGCTCACCACGTCCAGCCTCAACATGAAAATCAACAGCATTATAACACGTGTTAATTTTTCCACCCGAAAACCATTTAGTGAAAGGCGTATTGCTATCATCTAAAACAGTATCCCACCGTTTTTGCCAAACTAATTCTTCAGCTGCTTCAGCCCAGAACTCTTCCGGTTGATTTAAGGCGTATTGGTAAGTCTCATTATATAGTCCCATTGATAATCCAATCATTCTCCGTGAAAGTCCCGTTAACTATCAAAATTGATGCTTTCATCACCATACCATCCTACTTATATTATATATTTCAATACTCCATGACATCTCTATGCTATGTTATTCGGTGGCACTAATGGCTGTTATCTTGTCAGAAAGCGAAGCTTCGAGAAACCGGTCAATGTCACCGTTCAAAACCCCTTGGGTGTCCGAAGTCTCTTCATTAGTGCGAAGATCCTTTACCAACTGATAAGGCTGGAGCACATAAGACCGAATCTGATGACCCCAACCAATATCTGATTTCTGAGCCTCAATGACATTAGCACTCTCCTCTTTGCGCCGGATTTCAAGCTCATATAACCTAGCCCGCAACATATCAAGAGCAGTCGCACGGTTGCGATGTTGAGATCGATCGTTCTGGCATTGTACGACTACACCTGTAGGAATGTGTGTTATTCGAATAGCTGAATTAGTTTTATTTACATGTTGTCCGCCCGCGCCCGATGCTCGATAAGTGTCAACCCTTAAATCTTTATCCTCAATTTCAACATCGATAGATTCGTCAATAACGGGATAAATCCAAGCCGATGAAAAACTCGTGTGACGGCGTGATGCGCTATCATAAGGAGAAATTCTTACCAACCTGTGAACCCCACTTTCGGTCTTTAACCAACCATAAGCATTTTGACCACTTACTCGAATAGTTACTGATTTAAGACCCGCTTCGTCGCCAGCACTCTCTTCAATATATTTAATCTTAAAACCGCGAGTATCAGACCAACGAACATACATACGCAATAACATCTCTGCCCAGTCTTGAGCCTCTGTTCCACCAGCTCCTGCATGTATCTCAAGATAACAATCATTACTATCCAGCTCGCCCGAAAGCAGTGCCTCCAATTGATTTTTTGCACATTTTTTAAGCAGTTCGTTCAGCACCCTCTCGCCATCTAAAACGATATTGGCATCACCTTCCTCTTCACCCAGTTTTATTAATTCAATCGTATCCTGAAGATCACGATCAAACGCACTTAAATCCGCCAGAGATTTTTCTAAATACGTTCTCTCGCGCATAATTTCTTGGGCTTTGATGGGCTCTCCCCAAAATTCTGGTGCAGACACTAACGCATTTAATTCGCTAAGGCGTAAAGTCGACCGATCCCAGTCAAAGATGCCTCCGAAGTAATTCAATTGATTGCCTAATCTCATCTACTATTGAAGCGATCTCAGCTCGCATTTCTAATCCTTTCTGCAGGTGAATATTTTCATAAAAAAGTTAATAAATTCCATTTCTATCCTTTAAAGGTTTAGCCATCTTACCGAGCCTATTTTTATTTTGTAAACTCCAACCAACTGAATAACCTCCATCCAAGACCCTGCGTGCATTAGTCAAAGCCCCACCAGGTTTAAAAACCTCAGTTATTACTTTTGTATCCCCCGGCCGCGCTAAACCACCAGTTTCAGTATTTATTCTCACATGGAGTATCCCGGGAGGGGCTCTAAAAGGAATTTCAGGCATAGTTATTAATGCATTTTTCATAAACTTCTTGAATATTGGAGCGGCCACATTTGATCCTGTGTCTCGCAATCCAAGTGTTCTGGGTTTATCAAAGCCAACATATACGCCAAAAGTTAAATCAGGAGAGAATCCAACAAACCATGTATCTATATTTTTATTTGTCGTACCTGTTTTTCCAGCCAATGGTTTTTTCAAGGAAGCAATGCGTCTCCCAGTGCCTCGTTTTACAACTCCTTCCAACATACGAACCATCTGGTAAGCAGATGTCCTATCGGCAATCATCTCGCGCTGGTCCGGTATTACGGGTACATTTGTATCAGTCCAAACCTTAGTCTGACAATCCGAACATGGTCGAGTATCTTGACGGAAGATCGAAATTCCATTTCTGTCCTGAACCCTATCAATAAAGGTTGGGCTTATTTTTTTTCCACCATTAACCAACATAGCATATGCACTAGTCAATTTGATCAAATTTGTTTCACCTGCACCAAGTGACATAGACAGTTGATTAGGCATTTTAGCTGTTATACCAAATTTCCTCGCATAATCTGCAACCGTCTGCATACCTATCGTTCTAGCCAACCTAACAGTCATTAAATTTCTTGATTTTTCTATTCCAATTCGCATCGCACTCGGGCCATAAAACTTTTTGGTATAGTTTGCCGGCTTCCATTTGCCTAAACCAGGGCCTTGGTCAATGACAAATGGGGCATCCAAAATACGTGTAGCAGGGCTATAACCTTTTTCAAGTGCGGCGAGATAAACGAAAGGCTTGAAAGCCGAACCAGGCTGTCTAAATGCTTGTGTCGCACGGTTAAATTCCGAAAGCTTATAGCTCCAGCCGCCCACCATCGCTAGTATACGACCAGTATGAGGGTCCATAGCTATTGCAGCCCCATTAACATCAGGTATTTGTCTCAATTCATAAGTATTCTCGGCATCATTGAGACCCTCAGCAAGAATAACATCCCCTTTAGAAAGGACCTGTCTAGCATCTATTATCTTTGTTCCCAAACGCTGGTTGGGTTTCCATCTTCTCGCCCATATCAATTCTTGCCGTCTTATTGTCCCTATCTCACCATTTTCAAATCCAATTCGAACCTCGTTTGACCCAGTTTTCAAGACCACCGCAACGCGCCAAGAAGCTAATGCCCCTTTTATTTCACCTAATAATCTTAATTCTTTATCCCATCCTGGCCCCGGAGAAATAGACGCTATCGCGCCTCTCCAGCCATGTCTTCTATCATATTTTAATAACCCATATCTAAGCGCCTTTTCAGCAATCGTTTGTAGCCTTGGATCAATAGATGTTCTAACCGACAATCCTCCCCTATAGACCCGGTCTAGTCCATAACGAGATATTAATTGGCGGCGTACTTCTTCCGAAAAATACTTTGCGTCAACAAATTCTGTTTTTGACGCAGGTTTAATTTCTAAAGGAGTGAGTTGTTCTTTAATCATCGCGTTTTTAGATATAAATCCATTCTTATACATCTGCTGTATCACCCAGTTTCTTCTTACCAGAGCCGCCTGTTTTTTTCTTACTGGATGATAATTATTTGGTGCCTTGGGTAACGCTGCTAAATAGGCAACTTCGGCCACTGATAATTCATCGAGTGATTTATCAAAATAGTTTAAAGCTGCTGTAGCAACTCCATAAGACCCAAAACCAAGATAAATTTCATTCAAATATAGCTCTAATATTCTATTTTTACTAAGTGCTTTTTCTATCCTAAATGCTAATATCGCCTCTTTTATTTTCCTTTCTACAGACACTTCGTTCGTAAGCAAAAAGTTCTTTGCTACTTGTTGCGTGATGGTTGATGCACCTCTTGGCCTTCTATCTGAAGTCAGATTTAATAGGTTATTAAAAGCAGCATTTAAAAGAGATTTCAAATCAACACCCCCATGGCTATAAAAATTCTTATCTTCGGAAGATAAAAATGCCTTTACCAACAATTTTGGCATCACCTCTACAGGTACAAAGACCCGTCTTTCTTTTGCATATTCTGCTAATAATCTTCCATCACCACCGTGTACGCGTGTTACAACGGAAGGCCTATAATCAGCAAGTTGCCCATACTCTGGCAAACCTTTCCCATACTTAAAAAGAAAAAAAACAGAGCTTACTATTATCGCAGAACCCACTATTAAAAGACACGATAGTCCATAAATTAGCCAGCGCATTTTAAAAACCCCCAAACATAGAGCCATTAAAATGCCTCAATAGGAATTGGATGCCATTATTCTGATATCGGTCAAAATTAAATTTTATCTGCTGTCTATCGATTGAGACCAAAATATTTATCCAAACCTCTTTTTATTGATACGGCTAATTTTTTCTTGAACCCATCAGTTTTAAGTAATCGTTCATCATTTAAATTAGAAAGATATCCCATTTCAAGTAATATTGATGGCACGTCAGGTGCCTTTAAAACTGCAAACCCAGCAAATTTATGAGGCCGTTTGTGCGTCTTTATGACTTTTCTAAGTTCAGGGACTAATAGACCTGCAAATTTGGCTGATTGATTCATTGTTTCCCGTTGTGCTAAATCTATTAAAATATTAGTTACTTCTTTTGTTTCCTCACTTAGATCCATCCCAGAAATGATATCAGCTTTATTTTCTCGCTCAGCTAATTGAGCAGCCTCTTTATCAGAGGCAGTTTCCGAAAGAGTATAAATTGTCGCGCCGCGAACTGAGCTGTTAGAGATAGAATCGGCATGGATTGAAATAAATAAATCCGCTTTCAATAAGTTCGACCGAGAGATCCGTTTTCTTAACGGCAAAAACTCATCTCGCATTCGCGTCAAAACCACCTTATAACCCGGATCTTTTTCTATTACGCTTTTGAAAACTATGGCAGTGGATAGCACCAAGTTCTTTTCATAAGTTCCTGTACGGCCAATAGCACCTGGATCGATCCCCCCATGCCCCGGATCAATTATGATAATTTTCCTATCCAACCTTTTTTTTGAAAGACGTTTAGGCACTAACTTAGCTTCAGAGAAAGTATTTGACATTCGTTTTTTTAGTCGGTGTTGCATAGAAGTGGCAGATTTTGTGCGAAAGATTCTTTTGCTAACCGATTTTAAATCTATAACTAAACGAGTAAAAGAATTGTTAGTTCCACTCAACTGAAAAAGTTTGCTGATCACCATTGGCTCACTCAAATCAACTACAACTCTTGATGTGTTTGCATCGAACGAACCAAAGCGATACCCACTCACGTCTCCGACGGGCCTTACTAAACCTATAGAATTGATTTTAAATCTAACTTTGGGCATATCCAGAACTAGTCTGTATGGGTCCAAAAGATAAAAGGGGGTGATTTCTATCTTTCTATCCATATCCAGAACTAATCGAGTTTTATCGGCGTGAGCCCCTACTCGTAAGTTGAAAATTTCAGGTTCTGCGTTTGGCAACGTTTTCTGTGCCCAAGAAAAGCTGCTTGAAACACATATCAAGATCGCTAAACAAATGGGGAACGAGATAACGCTTTTTATTGATTTCAAGGCGGGCATAGGTTCGATTCTAAAGTTACAATGTAATTCTTTGTTAAAGATCACTTCCTAATTTTAATGTATGAGGCTTGCAAAAACAAACTATTACGCAGTCACCTGCCGAATTGTGCACTTTTAGATAAATGCGATAATAATATAAAACAATTGAACGAGTTAATATTTATAACTAAGCATTGTTACTCTAGCCTTTAAACGGTATGATTAACTTTGTGGGATTACGGGTAACTCCAAATTCCTCGTTCGTACATGCTTTTTTTGAACTTGTGAGAATTGTGAATCTAATTCTTCATTTTAATAATAAACAAAAGTAAGGACTTTTTACGTGACGCGCGTAACCAAAAAAAATTTCGAATGGCCGACCCTTTCCAGTTTTTCTTCTGTTTTAGGGCTCGCCGCGATAATTTGGATCAAAATCCAAAGAATTATTTTGGCCAGCAGCCGCGTCAATTCATCAAAAGAATCATTCCAAGTAAATGGGATTTATTCTTTTTTATCTTCAATATTATCGCTTAGAAAAAAAACACAATTGCAGAGACGCTCTATTTGGAAGAGTTCTCATACTGGGTCAGAGGAACAGACCAATGTTTGGCTTCTAGGGTTACCGGAGTTTTATTTAAATGACAAAGCGTATGCTTATAGATGCCACCCAAACAGAAGAAATTCGGGTGGTTGTAACGAGTGGAAATCGCGTAGAAGACTTTGATTTTGAGGTTGCCAGCCGACGCCCATTAAAGGGTAATATTTATCTGGCCCAAGTAACCAGAGTTGAACCATCATTACAAGCCGCGTTTGTAGAGTATGGTGGTAATAGACATGGGTTTTTAGCCTTCAGTGAAATACATGCTGATTATTACCGCATACCGATGGAGGATCGAGAGGCTTTGTTGGCAGAGCAGGCTGCAGAGACTGTTTTTTCGTCAGACGAAAGTGAAACAGGGTCGAATAGTGACGTGGAACCTGACGCCGAAATTAATAATGATAATGATAATGATAATGATACCAGTGAACTGATCAAAGATAATAGCCTCAATACTAACGATGATAAAAGTGAAAAATCACCATCCAATGTTAGAAAGCGGCGATATAAAATTCAAGAAGTTATCGCTCGTCGACAAATTATGCTTATCCAAGTGGTTAAGGAGGAGCGTGGAAATAAGGGAGCCGCTTTAACTACCTTTTTATCTCTAGCAGGTCGATACTGCGTTTTAATGCCAAATACGCCAAGAGGTGGGGGCGTCAGCCGAAAAATTATTAGTGCGTTAGATAGGAAACGCCTGAAAGGTGTAGTTGAGGGTCTAAGTGTTCCAGAAGGAATGGCTGTAATTGTGAGAACAGCCGGAAGTCAAAGGACTAAAACGGAAATAAAGAGGGATTATGAGTATCTAGTGCGACTCTGGGATCAAATACGTGAGGCCACCTTAGTGTCAACCGCACCTTATCTTGTCCACGAGGAAGGTGACATTATCAAACGCTCTATCAGAGATCTTTACACACGAGACATAGATGAAATTTTAGTCGAAGGCGAGAATGGATACCGACTAGCTAAAGATTTTATGAAAACACTAATGCCCAGTCATGCTCGCCGTGTACAAACATTCTCGTCAGGCGGGGTACCTTTATTTAGCCGTTTTCAAATAGAGAACCAGCTGGACTCACTTTATGAACCCGTGGTTCAACTAAAATCTGGAGGTTATCTCGTCTTGAACCAAACAGAGGCGTTGGTAGCTGTTGATGTGAATTCAGGGAGATCAACACGCGAGAGAAATATAGAAGAGACTGCTTTAAAAACAAATCTTGAAGCGGCCGAAGAAGTAGCTAGACAATTACGATTAAGAGACCTCGCCGGTCTAGTCGTCATAGATTTTATAGACATGTACGAGTCTAGGAACCAATATGCCGTCGAACGTAGAATGAAGGACGTAATTAAGTCGGACCGGGCAAGAATCCAGTTGAGTCGTATAAGTCAATTTGGGTTAATGGAGCTATCCAGGCAACGCCTAAGGCCGAGTGTCACTGAAGCGAGCACACAACCTTGTCCTCACTGCGCTGGTAGCGGGTTGAAGAGATCTATTGACTCTGCAGCTCTGCAAATCCTCAGGAACATCGAGGAAGAAGGGTTAAAACAGGAAGCAAAGGAGATCATAGTTCGGCTTACTTCCGAGGTTGGGTTTTATATACTTAACAGAAAAAGAGACACTTTGAATGGTATGGAACAGCGTTATGAATTCCAGATAACACTTGAACCTGATGAGAAACTCCTGGGGGCCGAACATAAGATAGAACGTATCATAAAAAAGATAGCCGAAGATAAAGTCACTGAAATCAGCGATTCCTCACAAAAAGATATTGACGCTAATAACAGTTCAAACAATGCAGAAAATAACCAAGAAAGCTCTGAACCAGTTTCTCAGAAAGTTAGACAGCGCAAACGTCGGGTGTATAAAAGAAAAACTACCCACGAAGAAAAAACTGAGGAACCAAAAGAGCAAGAGCTTGAAACATTAGAAAGCCCCAATGAAAATTTAGAAACAGATGATACCGAGGATGACGATGGGACAAAACGACGTCGACGCCGAGGAAAGAGGGGTGGCCGACGTAGAACAAAAAAGGTCACCGGAGAAGACAGTTTTCAACAAGAAGAGAATAAAGACGCCAGTTATATAACACCGCCAGAAGCTTCGCCTTCATTAAGTGTCGTGCCGCCAGCAGTAATCGAAGAAAAGGACGGGTCAGGGACATCAAACAATGATAAAGAGCCTGTGTCGGGCTCTGGGCCAACGAAAAGTCAAAAATCAAAACCAGTCAGACGAGTTAAAAAAACAATAGATGAAGACACGTCAACAAAAAAAACCACTAAGAAACCCACGCAAAAGGTTAGAACAGCTAGCTCTGTTTTAGAAGAGGGTACTAATTCTAGCCCAATCATTGATCACAGAGCGAATGTTAGTGAGCCTCAACAAATTTCAAAGGGCTCTGCAGAACCCCTAAAAGCAGAAACAGAAAATTTAAAACCTGACTCACCTCGTCGAGGCTGGTGGAACCGTTTAATAAAGTAAATAAAATACTCAAACGTACTGGAATGACTATTAAGACTTCAGCCAAGTTTTAATTCTCTGACAAGCATCAATCATATCGCATTGCGCTCCAGCAAAAGAAAATCGTATGGTTGATCTCCCTCTATCAGGGTCAAAGTCTAAGCCTGGCGTGCACGCTACACCCGTGTCCTTGAGCATTTTTTGACAGAAATAGACACTGTCATCCGTCAGATTAGCAACATCTGCATAGACATAGAAAGCTCCATCTGCTGGTGCTAATTTAACGATTCCGCTTAATGGTAGCTCGTTCATAAGAATTGATCTATTTTGGGCATAGCGTTTTACGTTTTTCTCAGCTTCTTCATATGATTGAAAAGCTGCAGTTGCCGCTAACTGAGATAGAGTAGGAGGAGAGATAAACATATTTTGGGTAAGGCACTCAATTGGTCGTATTAAATCATTTGGGACGACCATCCACCCAAGACGCCATCCAGTCATCGAAAAATATTTTGAAAAACTATTTATAACTAAGGAGTCTATATCCGCCCCAAGAGCAGAAACAGCTTTTTCCTCATACGTAATTCCATGATAAATTTCGTCCGAAATCAGTCTTATTTCTTTTTCTTTGCAATAAATGGCCAGTTGATACATCTCTTTATCATTTATCATCGTACCTGTTGGATTTGATGGACTTGCAATAATTAGCCCATCTAATGGTTGATTTAAGGCCTCTAATAGTGCAACTGTTGGTTGAAACCGATGTTCCGATCCAGTTAAAACTAACACAGGTTCTATCCCTAAAGCAGTCAATATATTTCGGTATGCTGGGTATCCTGGCGATGCCATGGCCACTCGATCCCCTGGATTAAAAGCGGCCATAAAACTTAATATAAAAGCTGCCGATGATCCTTTCGTCGCAACGATCCTTTCAACAGGTATATCCAACCCATACCAGGTCTTATAATGTTCCGCTATACCTTGCCTTAAACTCAAAAGCCCTAACGCCGGGGTATAACCTAAGTTGTCAGCATCCAGCGCCGTTTTGGCGGCAGAGATGACTCTTTCTGGCGCCTTTGTAGATGGTTGACCAACCTCAAGGTGTAAAACATCATTGCCTTGAGACTCCCTTATAGCGGCCGAATGCATAACATCCATGACAATAAAAGGGGGTATCTCGCCTCTGTCTGCAACTTTTAAAACCATTTATAATCTGCTCCATTATGAGTAAATTATCTTTATCAGATTAATTTCATATGGCAAATAATGTCTTCTAGAGCTATATCTAAAATCAACCTACTTAAATTATGAATAAAGATCATACTATCTATTTAAGGATTCTAACTCAGTTAATATTAATTGGGATCGGATATTATTATAAGGAGCTTAGTGCACTTGCTTAAAATATTCAGTATTTTGATTTTATTACTTTTGATTTTTTCAAATGCTAAACCAGTATCTGCGAAACAACGCCATATAATAACTGATGCAGAAATTCAATCTTACTTAGAAGATCTTACTAAACCACTCTTAAAAGCTGCCGGCCTAAGTACTGGTGATGTCAAGCTCCATATAGTTGCAGACGCGTCATTAAACGCATTTGTTTCTAACGGGAAAAACATCTTTTTACATACAGGCCTTTTGATGAATACAGTAACACCAGGGCAATTAAGCGGAGTTCTAGCTCATGAAATTGGCCATATAGCTGGTGGCCATCTAACCCGCACATCAGAAGTAGTTCGCAAGGCATCAAAAGTAGCCATGATAAGTTCTATTTTAAGTGCAACTGCTATTGTCCTAACAGGAAAAGGGGAAGCGGCTAGCGCACTACTCGGTAATGGACAAAATATAGCGAGACAAGTTTTTCTTGGACATAGCCGAGCGCAGGAATCAGCCGCGGATAATGCCGCAATTAGGTATTTACGGCTAACGCAACAAAACCCTAAAGGTCTTCTAGATTTCCTAAAAATACTCAAACAAAATGAGACTATGTCTACAGTAGTGCAATCCCCTTACTTTAGAACACACCCACTTACACAAGATCGAATAGCATTTTTTGAAAATCAAATCGCAATACATCCTAGTAATGCAAACGAGTATTCTTTGATTATGACCAATAGACATAAACGAATGATCGCAAAGTTATTTGGTTTTTTAAAACTTCCATCGGAAACGTTTAAGCGTTATCAGAAAAATATAGATAATGTCGTATCGAAATATGCCTACGCTATAGCCTTTCACAAAAATGCAAATACGTCAGAAGCCCTCTCAATCCTTGACGAATTATTAAATATCAGGTCCAAAGATCCGTATTTCTGGGAATTAAAAGGTCAAATTTTATTTGAGTCCGCTGAACCGAATAAAGCTCGATTAGCATATCAGAAGGCCCTTAACCTTGGGGAACATATTCCTTTAATAAGGGAGCAACTTGCTAGAGTTGAGTTGGCTATAGGCACACCTAATATGAATTTATCCGCCCTTAAGCATTCACAAATAAGCGTAAAAACGCTCCCAATGTCAGCCTTATCTTGGCATAATTTAGCTATCGCGCAAGGCAGAACAGGGGATGTAGCGATGGCGAATTTATCATTGGCAGAAGAAGCTTTATTGCAAAACCAGATAAAACTGGTCATTTTATATACGAACCGCGCACAAAAATTATTAAAATCAAACACACCAAGCTATCAGCGTTCAAAAGACATAATTGAATTGGCTAAAAGAATATCAAAGCACACAAAATAAAGTTTTTCAAAAATAAGGTCACAAAACTATGTTTCTACGTTGTCATCATGTTTTATCAATATGCCAATTTAAAAGAATCAGACTAATAGCAACCCTTGCATTCCACCTAATTATTAGCTTACCGTTCTTTGAAGCTCACTCAGCCGAAAAATTTACACTTTCAGAAAAAGTAGAAATTGAAAAATTAATACGGCAGTATATCAAACAGAACCCAGAAATAGTGATAGAAGCGATAGAAGACATACAGAAAAAAGAAAAAAAACAGACCGCAACGGAACAATCCAGACAATTAAAACTTAATAAACATTTGATAGAAAAAGACACAGCTGACCCTATTTTAGGGAATCTGGACGGTCAAATTATAATTACTGAGTTTTTTGATTATCAATGCGGTTATTGTAAGAGAATGCTCAACATACTGTTAGACATATCCCAGAGTAATAAGAATATTAAGATTATTCTCAAAGAATATCCAATACTCGGTCCCATTTCAACATTAGCAGCGCAGGCAGCATTAGCAGCTAAAAGACAGGATAAATATTCAGAATTTCATACTGCTTTGATGCGACTAAGAGGTCGCTTATCAGAATCAGCTGTATTCCAGATGGCCAAAGAAGTTGGAATAAATACCGAAAAGCTGCAGTTAGACATGATGCAACCAGAAATTTTTGAGCATCTTGAGCGAACAAGAGTGTTGGGGAAAAAATTGATGATCAGAGGAACACCTGCCTTCATAATAAACGATGCGATTTTTCCAGGCGCCTTGAGCAATCAAAAATTACAAAAATTAATCGCAGAAGCAAAAAAAAATAGTTAGTTTAGTGATCTAGTTGGGAAGGGCTTTACATCGCGGCTAAACAAATAAATTAATCCTGAAATTATTAATAGTATCGCAACAAGTCCAAAAACCAATCTATAGCTGGATAATATAGATACACCATTTAACAGAGAAATTTCCACTAACCAACCAGTTATACTCTGTATTACAAAAATGAAACCTACTCCAAGAAAATTAATAAATGTTAGTGCCCTTCCGGCATAATGCTCTGGAACATACCCACGACAATGCCCTGCCAATGTCACAAAAATAGGAGATGACAAAGAAAAAACAGCTAACATCATAATAGCGATTGAGATGTGTACAGTTGGAAACGCAGCCAGCCCAATTAAACTTATAATCATTAGGCATACGCCCATCAAAACCACCCATTTTCTTGTGTTAAAAATGCGATCCAACGGCCCATATAAAAAAGTACCAAGGTTCACACATAGTACCATTAAAAAAATTACAGCTCCGGCACTAGTTGGACTTAATCCATGTATATCTCTGAGATATGGCCCCGCCCATAAACCACCAATGGTTGCGAATGGAACAGAAAAGCACAATGCCATAGCAAAAATCGGTCGCAAATTTCTATCCTTAATTACCTCATATAAACCAAGAAGAGCTTCCTTTGGACCCTCTATGATTTTAGTTGGATTAGTCCCAGTTGGCGTATCCTGAACCAAGAACCAGATTAAGCCGCTCGAAAATAGTGAAGCTAACGCCAATAACAAGAAGGTATTAGTAAATCCCAGATACTCAATGGATACTGCTAATGGGGCAGTACCTATCACCCCCCCCAACGCTCCTGCTATAGCAATAGTAGTTGCCGCAACGCTAGTAACATGCTCAGGTCTCGCCCAGGCTAGAGCTAATAAATAAACGCCAGTGATGGAGGCTCCATGACCTATTCCAATTAACGTTCGACCAACTGTTAACCCATATGTTGTTTCCGCCATACCAAAAATAACAATTCCAAGAATAGCAATGAAACTCCATCCAACAATCATGCGACGGGCACCAAACCTATCTAGCATTATACCAAAAGGGATTTGCACTAATGCAGAAGAAAGAAACATTATACCAATTATCATTCCAATTGCTGCTGGCGTTAACTGGTGGGTCTTTGATAATGCGGTAGCCACGACGCTTCCACCCACACGATTAACCTGGACTAATGTAAGGAATAGTCCCATCACGATCATAATTTTGGTTATATTTAATGTATGATTAATGACTATATTTTTAAACTTTAATGTCATGATCAATCTTTATTGAGCAATATTGAATAGCTATCTACCCAGAACTTAGAACTTAGAACTTAGAACTTAGAACTTAAAACTTAGAACTTAGAACTTAGGTTTTCAGGATCCAAAGAGGACAGGGAATGTTTTTGAATCCAGTTTGGAGCCATTGTCTAACATTATTTCGGGGAATGGTGGAGACATTTCCCCACTCCTTCTTATAAAAGTCGCATCATCACCTGTAAATCGGGCGGCAAAGGCCCTTCGTCTCGAAGCCTTAGAAACATTTCCCGGAGCACCATGAACAGTTAGAAAATTAAAAGCGATACAGTCTCCTGGGGACATCTCCCAAGAGAGAAGCTCATAATTACCTAATTCTGAGTCAATGTCTGGCATGGGCTCAAACCCATCGTCTGTATTTGTATATTCAGTTCCCACAAACTTCTTAGGGGTAAACCAACGTCCCCATTTATGAGATTTTGCTATGAATTGGACGCATGTTTCCTTAGGGACAGGGTCCAAGGGAATCCATAAAGAACACGTGTCTCCTCCATTCACACAATAATAAGGTTGGTCATGGTGCCAAGGTGTTCGTTCTAATGTCTCAGGTTCTTTTACAAGAACATGTTCATGGAAGAGGTTAACTTTAGATGAACCCATTAATTGAGATGCAAATGATGCAGCGGGAGAATCAAAGAAGAAGCGCTTGTATTCTGGAATACGGTTCCAATTACAGTAGTCCCCAAAGAAACCTCCAGGAGCATTTTTGTCCGTGTAATTACGAGTATATTTACCAGGAGTAGACATATTATACTCTAAACCCTTCCGCAATTCCTCCACCCATCTCATTGAAATAACCTGCGGAAGTAGTGTTGCGCCATATTCTCTGAAAGAATTGACTATTTCATTGCCAAGTATCATAAAAAACACCTCGTATAATTTATGGTGCACCAAATTATGTGC
>CAXYEO010000022.1:0-37145 GCA_964276085.1 uncultured Thalassobaculaceae bacterium
TACCAATTGGCCAAATAGTCAGGGAGACGAGGAGAGACCTGATTACCTTCGAACACTTCAAAAATTAGAAAAGATAGTCTAGCGTAAAGCCGTCAATAACGGCATCACTTCTGAGGAAAAACGCTCTATCTGCTGCATTCTATTTTCGTAGGGACCGACTAAGTCAATAATGATATGCCGGACGCCGACATCATGAAATTCAATAATTTTGGCTGCTACGTCCTCTGGGCTCCCCAACGCGGCATATCTCTCAGCGGCACGGCGAAAATCCATTGCATATCGCTTGGATAATGATTTTGTGGCTGTCTCTAAAGCAATTTCGTAATTATAGTCAACTCTGGTGAAGATTAGATGCCCTGTCCCAAAATTCTTTATGTTCCTCTTTGCCTCGTTGGCGGCTTGTTCAATTTTAATTAAAGCATCCCTGTACATCTCGGGAGTTACAACATAGGACACGTAACCGTCTGCCAACCGGCCCATTCTTTCAAATGCAGCGTCCTTTCTTCCACCGCACCAGATGGGGGGTCCATTTTTCTGGCGAGGTGGTGGGGTCATACGTACCTCTGAGAACTTGAAAAATTTACCATCATAGGAGGCAGGTTCTCCGGACCATAACTCTCGCATCACCTCAATACTTTCGGATAATCGTGCGCCTCGTTCATTCATAGGCACGCCAGCAACTTCATATTCTTTTGGAAATTCTCCACCAATTCCAACGCCGAATAGCAGCCGTCCTTCTGATAGATGGTCAAGAGTAATCGCTTGTTTTGCTACTGGACCTGGATGTCTGAGGGGTAGCAAGTAGACACTTGTACCTAAGAGTAAACGCCTGCTCGCAACAGCTGCCTGTGCAAGTTGTTGAAATGGATCAAAAAATGGTAGAGGCATAGACAGATGATCGCCTACCCATAAAGAATCAAAACCAGATTTGTCTACGAGTTGAACAAATTCAACGAGTTCGTCAATTTTAGGCAACCAGGGTCCATGTTGATCATCTGGTTCACGATGAATAGTCTGTATTCCAATTTTAAGAGTTTCATCGATAGGAAGTACCATGTCTTGATTCCTTATTAGTTGGATATTTAAGTGATAGTTTTCGACGCCAAAAGATTATCAATTTCTTCTTTTGTAAAACCGATTTCAGATAGTATTTCAACATTGTGTTCGCCAAGACTAGGCGCTGGTCTCGGCTTTTCGGCGGGGGTTCCAGAGAACCGTGCTGCAGGTCTTGCTTGTCTAATGCGCCCCACTCCGGGTTGCTCCAATTCAGAAATTATTTCGTTATTTATTATTTGAGGGTTGTCGACCAGTTGAGCTCTTTCAAGAACGGGTGCGCAAGGGACATCATTATCATCTAATGCTGTGAGCCATTTATCACTCGTGTTTGTTTCAATTGCCCTGGCCATGAGCTCATAACGAATATCTTTATTCGCATTGCGCAGTTGCTGGGTCGCAAATCTAGGGTCATTTAGCCATTCTGGATGCTTAAGGGCCTTACACATTCCCTTCCATTCCGAATCTGAAACAGCGCCAGCGGTGATATATCCATCTGTTGTTTTAAAAACTTTATCATGAGATGGAGGAGGAATAATGCCATTATCTGCAATAATAGTGAATGGTGCCATGCCTTCCGGCCAAAGCAAGGACATCATAGCATCAAGCATAGATACTTTTATGCGCTGGCCACGTCCGGTCTTTTCTCTATGGTATAGGGCTGCTGTTACGGCTTGCGCAGAATATACCGCAGTTGTTTTATCGGCAATTATAGTCCTAATCATTCTAGGGTGAATTCCTTCTCCCTGAATGTCGGCAAAACCAGATACCGCCTGAACTAGGGGGTCATATACCCGTTTTTTCGAGTAAGGGCCAGTTTCGCCGAAGCCGCTTACAGATAAGTAGATTAGTCTAGGATTTCGTTTTTGAACTTGCTCTCCACCAAATCCAAGTCTTTCCATTGCGCCTGGTCGAAGGTTTTGAATTAATACATCTGCTTTTTCTATTAACTTCCACAATATTTTGCGGGCGACAGCTTGTTTCAAATCCAAGGTTAGAGACCGTTTACCGCGATTGCACGATATAAAGGTTGGCGGCAGACCTGTTTTTGATGACTTGCGTATTATGTCGCCGGAAGGAGGTTCTATCTTTATTACGTCTGCGCCCTGGTCTGCGAGTTGTACTGCTGCTGAGGGGCCGGCCACAACATTTGCGATTTCTATGATTTGTATCCCATCAAGCGGTCCTGTCATGTCGGAGCATTCGCTTTTTGCGCCCGAATATACTGGTGCCTGTCATTTAATCTCAACAGATAGTCGTTAAATACCTCAGGCAGTTTCTGATTATAGTCAATTGCCCATTTGAGAGTAGTGGTCATAAGTATATCAACGCCGCTGAAAGTATTTCCAAGAAGATATGGTTTTTTGTTATCTATCATTTTTGAAGCCGCTATTATCATCCTCTGAAAGTAGTCTTCAGAGGCCTTATTCGCGACTGGCGAGTGGCCATATATCTCGGGTAGGGACCAATGACGCCTTAAAACATAAAGACTGGTTGCATCTAATTCCATAGTGATGAAGGACATCCATTCAAAATATTTAGCCCGCAAGGCTTTATCGTCGGGAATTAAAATGGTGCTCCCTTGCTGATAATTTTCTGCCAGATATGTAACAATTGCAGCACTTTCTCCAATTATTATTTTGTCATCTTGTAATACAGGTATTTTTTGACGTGGATTGACGGATTTAAATTCCTCAGTTTCTGTATCAGACGTTCTTGTTCTAACAACTTCTGTTGAGTAGGGTAACTCAAGTTCGATCAAGGCCCAGTGCGCTCTAATGGTGCGGGAAGTTCCTATACCCCAAACAGTCCTTTTATCCGACATCGTAACCCACCCTCAGTTAATAATGCCTAAGAATGCCAGAATGTTTGGGTAGTTATCAATCTAGAAAAATTCGCTATCATCACCTTGTTTAATTTTTGGCTTTTGCTATCTGTAAGGGTTTTTGAAATTTTTTTTATGTAAAGTAGATGTGGACTAATAATCATGATCCTAGGCCGCGCTATATATACGCCCGAGGACGAAGCCCTTAGGGATCAAATCATTCGCTTTTGCGAAAATGAAATTGCTCCACATGGAGAAGCATGGAAGGAAGCAGGGGGATTTCCAAGGGAGCTATATAAGAAGGCAGGTGATGCAGGACTCCTCGGTTTAGGTTTTTTTGAGGAATATGGGGGCTCGGGCGGGAATGTTCTCCATTATTGTATGGTTCGTGAAGAAATCTGCAAAAAAGGATTTACTGGAGCTCGTGTAGGTTTAATGGCCCATGGTATTGGCTTACCTCCTATAATTCATCATGCGAGCAACGCGCTTAAGAACCAAGTTGCCGACAAGTATTGTCTGGAGAAAAAATAATCTGTTTAGCTATCTCGGAGCCAAACGCAGGATCGGATGTATCAAGTATAACAACAAAGGCGGTTCGTGATGGAGCTGATTTTATTGTAAATGGTGAAAAGACTTGGATATACAATGGGAGCAGGGCGGACTTTTATACGACTGCTGTCCGAACAGGCGGCGAGGGAAGAGGGGGGCTGTCACTTTTACTCACTCCAAGAGAGACCCTTGGCTTAACCCAGGCCTTTCTAAAAAAAAATCGGGTTTGTGGACGTCAGACACTGTTACTTTACACTTTGATAATTGTAGCGTTCCGGCAAGTAACCTTGTCGCTCAAGAGAACTTTGGTTTCCAGGCGATGATGGAAAATTTTAATCTCGAGCGATTAGGTGTAGCCGCATCAGTTCTTGGTATAACGAAATGTCTTTATGAGGAAACCCGTAAATATTCCGTTGAGCGGCAAGCCTTTGGACACTCGCTTAGGGGTCACCAGGTTATAAGACATAAAATAGTAGATATGAATATAAGCATTCAAGCGATGGAAACTATGCTCGATAATGCCATCTGGCGAGCGCAACAAGGTGGATATAGTGCAGCAGAAACCGCAATATTAAAGCCATTTGTTGGAATAGAGCATGAGAAATGTGCTTCGAACGCGGTTCAAATTCATCGAGGCGCGGGCGTGCTTCGAGGAAACAAAGTGGAGGAAATTTTCCGTGAGTCCAAAATTTTATCAATTGGTGGGGGAAGTACCGAAGTAATAAAAGACTTGGTTGCAAAACAAACAGGTATTTAATGAGCTTTAATAATTTTTCATAAAGTGGATCTGTAGTGTGATGAAAAACCAAATACTGAAATAAAAGGTGCATTGTCTTGCTCTAATATGCTGGATAATAAGAGACTAATTGATTACGCGAAATTTAATGAAGGAGTAGATGGGTGACGTTAGAGATAATAGGATTTCCAAGGTCGAATTTTGTAAGAACTGTCCGAATGGTTGCTGAAGAAAAGGGGGTGTCCTATGAACACCTTGCTGAGTTGCCGCATTCAGACCTTGTTAAATCGATCCATCCTATGGGCCAAATTCCCGCCATGAGACACGACGGACTGGAACTATTCGAGTCAATGGCGATAGCGCGTTATATCGATACTGTTTTTGATGGGCCATCAATGGTGCCTGCTGCCCCCAAAGCGGAAGCTAAGATTGTTCAATGGGCTTCATTCGCTCAAACAACAGCGGATAGGTTAATACTAAGGCAATATGTTGTGCAATATATGTTTAACAAAGATAAAGATGGGAATGTAATCCGAGATGAAATAGATAAAGCGATTAAAGGGTTCCCAAAAATGTTTCGTATCCTTAACGAAGCAGTTAGTTCTGGATACTTTGGCAGTGATGAATTCTCTATGGCAGATTGTTTCTTAATGCCGATATTAAATTCCGGACAAAATTTTCCTGAAGGCAAAGAGGCGTTGGAGTCATCAGAGCATTTGAAGAAGTATTTTGACATGGTAAGTCAGCGCCCAAGTTTTGCAAATACGGCGCCCTAAGTTTAACAATTCCTACAATGCATTTTATCAACTTAGATACAGGAACCGATCAACTTCTTGCACAAAAACGGGCGGGGGTAGGGGTTATAACACTTAGCCGTCCGAAGGCTAAAAATGCCCTCTCCCCGAAGCTGTCCCCAGCTTTAAGAAAAATGATCCAGCAAATGGGTGAAGATGATGATATCGGTGCTGTAATAATTACTGGGGCAGGCAAGGCGTTTTGCGCTGGCGGAGATGTGAAGGGAATGGGCATTAGCCGTGGTCCTGTGTTGACAGCGGACCAGAGACTTTCAAGATTACTGGAGGGACAACGTCAACTAACTGGTGCTCTAGTAAGCCTTCGTAAGCCCGTTATAGCAGCCATACCTGGACCCGCAGTGGGTGCGGGTCTATCACTTGCCCTAGCTTGTGATATCAGAATCGGAAGTCTGTCTTCTTTCGTAACCACCGGATATGCTCGTGTTGGGTTAAGTGGGGATTATGGTATCTCCTCTCTTTTAACCCGGGCAGTCGGAAGTGGTCGAGCTAGAGAATTAATGTTCACTGCAGAGAGGATAGATTCAAAAAAATGCTTGGAGCTCGGCATTTATAACAGAATTGTTGCAGATGATGAATTATTGGATTACTCGATGAGTTTTGCAGAAGAATTAGCACGTGGACCCCGAAAGGCCTTTGCTTTAATGAAAGATAATCTTGATGATGCGCTAGTATTAAATTTTGACGCCTCATTAGATAGTGAGGCCCCACGATTGATTGAGGCTATGACGAGCAGCGATCATAAAGAGGCTGTCAGAGCATTTGTAGAAAAACGGAAACCGGTATTCGGAGGAAATTAATAGAAAAATGAAGAATGTGTTTGAAACCACAGTACTTTCTATGTCTGGCTTGGAGCTTAAATCGGTAGCGGGACGGGCGGTAGATAACCGTTCAAATATTTTTAACATGAGTGACGCTGCGGAAGAAGCTGTCTTAAGGCCAAAGGAATATGGTGCATTCGAACATGGTATGCGTGCTGCTTTGGCAGCTCGTATTGCATTTCTAAATCATGAGGATGCGCTGGCCCAAAAATATTTGGAGGATGCCGGGAATTTTAAAAAAATGGCAAATCCCTCATATAAGGGAGAAAAAAAAGATCTCACATCGATCCTCTTGTTCATGGATAAAGTGACAAAAGAGACTCTGAATGTAGAGGCAGAGGATATAGCTACCCTTCAGAACGCGCATGTTAGTGACGCGGATATAGTGCGATTAGCAGAACTCAATAGTTTTATGGCGTATCAAATTCGTCTGATTGCTGGCCTTCGTTTGATGAAAGGGGACCAGGATGACCAAGATATTGCATAAGTTTACACGGTCTATTCCTGATTGGCGTCCGAGGGTTGAGCCGGTCAAACTCGATGAAGCGAACTCGGATCAGTTAGAGGCTCTGCAAATAACGCCGTCTAATACTAAAGTGTCGGATTATGTTCTTACCCTGGCCCACGATGTTGAGTCTTTGAAAGTCCGATCACCTCTATTTAATGCAATTATGTATGATAATGGCGGAATGAGCAGGTCAGAGCGTGAGATCGGAGCCATAGGGGCGTCTATTGTAAATCGGTGTATCTATTGTGCTTCGGTTCATGCGTCGCGACACGCTTACTTAACAAAAAGCGATGAGGTGACTGATAAAATTTTTGCGGATGGTGAGCATGCAAAACTCTCGCCGAGAGATACTGCCATTTTAAATTTCGCAGTAAAGTTATCTAATGCGCCATCGAAAGCAAATAAAGATGATTTCAATAAATTAAAGCTAGCTGGATTAAATGAAGACGAGGTGCTCGATTTAATCCTTTCTACATCACTCTTTGGTTGGGCTAATCGATTGATGCATGTTCTTGGCGATCCCATAAGTCCAAATAAATAAGAAGGCTGATCGCTTAAGATAAATCAAAGCCAAACATAGAAAGGATTAGAAAATGGCGAGGCCGGTTTGTTTAGTTACGGGTGTTGGGCCAAGAACTGGAACTGGTGGGGAGATTGCTGCGCGATTTGCATCCGGAGGTTATCAAGTTGCTATGCTGGCGAGAGATGCTGACAATTTGGCTGCGCTTGAGCAACAAATCGAAGGTGCGACAGCCTTTCCGTGCGACGTTGGGGATTTAGATGCCTTGACTGAAACAATCATCAATGTTCGTGATCGGCTTGGGGAGCCTGAAATTGTGATTCATAACGCGCTGAGAAGTGTCCGAGGGGGAATCTTAGAACTTGACCCCGAGGATTTAGAGCGAAATTTTCGAGTAAATGCAACGGCGTTGCTGTATTTAGCTCGGGCAACAATTCCCGCTATGTTAGAGAATGGGAAGGGCACGATACTAATAACTGGTAATACTTCTGCTACTAGAGGAAAAACAAACTGGGGTTTTTTCGCATCGACGAAAGCAGCACAGCGCATTTTGGCAGAATCAATCGCCCGAGAATTTGGTCCCAAAGGCATCCATACAGCATATATACTGATAGATGCATCGATTGATACCCCGAGAACAAGGCCTGTGCTAGCACCGGATAAGCCGGACAAGTTTTTTGCTAAGCCAAAAGCAATAGCTGATGAGATGTTTCATATTACCCACCAAGACAGATCTGCATGGTCCTTCCTGGTTGAACTTCGTCCATTTGGAGAAGTATGGTAGACCTTTAGATTTTATAAGATGTGAAGAAAGAGAGCGGCGAAAATAATATGCCAGTTTACGAAGTTGATGGTAAAACACCAATAATTGACGATACAGTTTATATAGCGGATGGAGGCACGGTCATCGGTGCGGTAACGTTAGCTGAAGAGGTCACCGTTTGGTCTGGTGCAGTCATACGAGCTGACAATGACACAATAGAGGTGCAAGGTAAAACTAATATACAGGAAGGTGCCGTCTTGCATGCCGACCCGGGGTTCCCTCTAAAAGTTGGATCTAATGTTACCGTTGGACACCAAGCGATGCTGCATGGGTGCACTATTGAAGATGGAGCGTTAATTGGTATCCAAGCCGTAATTCTTAATGGTGCTGTAATCGGTAAAAACTCTCTAGTAGGGGCAGGGGCTTTGGTTACTGAAGGTAAAATATTTCCCGAAAACTCGCTCATTATTGGCTCCCCTGCAAAAGTGGCGCGGCAACTAACAGAAGAACAAATACGTCTTATGCATATAGATACGGCTGATTACGTCTCCCGAGGACAACGCTATAAGATGACTTTAAAAAAAATTAAATAGTTTTGATAAAATGACAAATATACTCATTTAGATTAGTTATATTGGAGGTTTTGAAATGGATGAAACAAGAGTGCCAATCCTAGTTGGCAGTGGGCAAGTGACCCAAAGGGAGCCGGATCCGGCGGCTGCTCTTTCACCGATGGATTTAACGGCGAAGGCTGGAAGAAAAGCTGCTGATGATACTGGTGCTGGCGATGCTCTATTAAAGGCTTTGGATACGATAGTGTTGTTGAGGTCTTTCTCAGATACGAGCTGGCGGTTTACATGTCCGTTTGGTAAATACGCCAACCCTACAAAATCGCTGGCTAATCGTCTTAAAGCGAACAATGCTAAGCGCCTAGTATACACGCACCCCGGCGGAAATATGCCGCAATGGTCCGTTAATCGGATGTTTGAAATGATAACCCGTGGGGAACTTCAAGCGGCGATGATCACCGGGGGGGAGGCATTGGCGACACAAAAAAATGCTCAACGTGCCGGGATTGAACTGAATTGGAGTGAAGACCCAGGAGGAAGCTTTGAAGAATGGGGAGTATCTACTCGGGGCTGGTCGGATCTAGAGGACCGTCACCGAATGGCAGGAGCGATCTTCGCTTATCCAATGATTGAAAATGCAATACGGGGTAACAGGGAACGTTCAATTCCTGACCATAGTCTAGAAATGGGAAAACTATTTTCGGGTTTTGCTGCCGTCGCAGCAGGTAATCCGTTGGCAGATAGAAGACAGGGATTTTCAGCCGAACAGATAGCGACTGTCGGCTCAGATAATCCTTACATAGGTTTTCCATATACTAAGTTGATGAACTCAAATGCGTTTATTGACCAGTCAGCCGCAATAATTTTGACTTCGGTTGCTAAAGCAAAAGAGCTTGGTATTCCAAGAGAAAAGTGGGTTTATTTGCATGGCTGTGCTGACGCCTATGATCATTGGTATCTTAGTGATCGTAAAAATCTTTATTCGTCACCTGCAATGGCAAAAGTAGCAGAAGAAGCATTTGAGATGGCGAATTGTTCATTAGACGATGTGGCGGCGCTGGATTTATACAGTTGTTTTCCATCGGCGGTTCAGATTGCATGTGATGAAATGGGTATTCCATTAGACGACCCGCGAGGCTTGACAGTAACTGGCGGGCTCCCTTATTTTGGCGGGCCTGGAAATAACTACGTAACGCACTCCATTGCCGAAATGATGAATAAGGTTCGGGCTCATCCAGGGAGTAAAGGCTTGGTAACCGCAAATGGTAATTATGTCACAAAACAATCAGCAGGCATTTATTGCACCGAACCGGCGGACAAACCATTTATGCCTAAAGACCCAAAGATTTATCAAGCTGAAATTGATGCAGATAAAGGGCCTTCTGTAACCGAAGTGGCAAATGGGGATGCCACCATCGAAACATACACAATTATGCATGATAGAAAGGGACCATCGTTCGGTATTCTTTTCGGAAGGCTTTCTGATGGAAGCAGATTTATTGCAAATACACCGGATGATTTAGACTTGATGTTGGAAATGACTTCTAAAGATTATTTGGGTGCAGAGGGAAAAGTAACAGAAGCAAATGGGGTGAATATATTTACGCCGAGTTAGTCTGTTTCTGTTTGAGGGAAAACGATTGATATGTATTAAAAACTCTACAATTGGCGAGTTAGCTACTTTATTGAGTAGCGGTGAGGTGAGCGCTCTTGAACTCGTAAATAGCTGCATTCAAGTTATTCAGTCGGAGGATAAATATTACAATGCGATAGCATTTTTAAATCCGGACGCAGAAAAAATCGCAGTGGAATTGGATAATGAAAGAAAAAATGGATTAGTTCGAGGCCCCTTGCATGGGGTGCCTATTCTAATTAAGGATAATATTGATACTGCAGATAAGATGATGACTTCGGCAGGTTCGCTGGCTTTGAACGGCCACACTGTACAAAAAGACGCTCATCTTGTTGATCGGCTTCGAAGGGCCGGTGCTATTTTACTTGGTAAGACAAACCTTAGCGAATGGGCGAATTTTCGTTCTACACGTTCCTCAAGTGGATGGTCTAGTCGGGGGGGGCAAGTCCGTAATGCGTACGCAACGGATAAAACTCCCGGTGGTTCGAGTTCAGGCTCTGCTGTTGCTGTTGCTAGGGGTTTTTGTGCTGCCGCTATCGGTACAGAAACTGATGGTTCGGTGGTAGGACCTTCCTCCATGAATTCTATCGTTGGAATAAAACCAACCGTCGGGATGGTTTCTAGAACCGGAATTATTCCTATATCCCAAAGCCAGGACACAGCTGGCCCAATGGCTAGAACCGTTTTGGATGCCACCATCATCTTATCCATTATTTCTGGTCACGATCCATCTGATAATTCCTCGGTAAAATTTGAGCGAACTGAAGGAAAAATTTTATTTAAAGGAAAAGATAAGGGTGCGTTGAAGGGGAAGAGAATAGGAATTGTTCGGAATTACGCAGGTTTTCACGAGGGGGTTGACAATATCTTTGAGCAAGCCCTAGCGGGATTAAAGGAGGCGGGTGCAGATTTAGTAGATGAAATTTCTCTTGTGCCACAAATAGAGATAAGAAAACATGAACTCTTAGTTATGCGCACAGAATTTAAAGTCGGCTTGAATGCTTATTTATCCAGGCAAGCGTCGCGAGGAACTATTAGTTCATTAAAAGAGCTAATAGAATTTAATGAGAAAAATAAAAAATTAATTATGCCATATTTTGGACAAGAACAATTAATTGCTTCTGAAGAAACAGATGGTTTAGATGCCCCCATTTATAAAAAAGCACTAGAAACGAGCCGCCGATTGACTAGAGATATGGGGATTGACAAGGCAATGTTTGATCATGATCTATGCGCTTTGGTGATGCCTACGAGTTGCGCACCCTGGTCTATTGATCTTATTAATGGAGATAACCGTCTTGGTGGCAGTTCCTGCCAGGCGGCAGTATCAGGGTATCCAAGTATCACAGTGCCTATGGGATATTTAAGCGGTTTACCAGTTGGTATTTCGATAGTTGGGAAGCCTTGGAATGATTTCTTCCTGGCTGGTCTTGCTTTTGCATTTGAACAGAATTTCGTTGTAAGGGTTGATCCGGGAACGGCATCCCCATTTTTAGTAGGATAGAAATGATCGTGTTTAGGTTCTTTCTATATCGCACTAAGAAATATCGTGCAGATTCTCACCACATGTTGCAAGATAAGAGTAGGTGTTCAACTTTTTTTGGAATCGAATATGTCTGTGGAAGCCGCTAAAGAACTTGCGCCAACCGGCGTTTTAAGAGCCGCGATAAATATGTCTAATTTTTTATTAGTAACTGGAAAAACTACTGCCGGGGAGCCTGATGGAGTATCACCCGATATGGCTAGAGAACTAGCAAAACGATTAGATGTTGAATTGGAATTGCTCCAGTATAAAACTCCTGGAGAAATATCAGATGATGCTGGAAAAGGGATTTGGGACATCGGTAATATTGGGGCTGAGCCCAAACGAGCTGAGAGAATAGATTTTACAGCGGCCTATTGTGAGATTCAGTCAACTTATATGGTTCCGCCAGGGTCTAAAATAACTAGTCTCGATCAAGTTGATCAAAAAGGAATCAGAATAGCTGTTTCAGCTAGAAGCGCTTACGACTTATGGTTAGAAAGAAATATAAAAAATGCAGAATTAGTTCGTGTCGATGGCATAGATGCTTCGTTTGATGTTTTTATGGAAGGAAAACTGGAAGCGCTGGCAGGATTGCGTCCGCGCTTGATAACTGATGTGGAACGGGTTCCCGGAGCTAAGATATTGGAGGGGCAATTCACGGCAGTTCAACAAGCAATGGGATGTACTCGAGGGAAAAATCTTGGAGCAGCATATTTGAAGAACTTTGTGGAGGATATGAAATCAACTGGTTTTGTTGGTCAATTGATAAAGAAACATGAAGTAGTCGGTCGTTTATCGGTCGCAGGCCCTGCATAACATTAATTATTTTATTTAGAGAAGTGTTTGAGAATTAAGAAATGTCTAATATTCAAAATTTAACTACCGTCGAGGTATCTATTTCTGATTTTGTAGCTGTAGTTACAATGAATAATCCACCGGTAAATGCGCAAAATAGGCAGTTTCATGAGGATCTCACATTAGTTTTTGATGTGCTGAGTGATAAAGATGACGTAAGAGCTATAGTTCTTACAGGAGCTGGAAAATGCTTTTCGGCTGGTGCAGATATAAAAGGTAGAGCGGGGCAAAAACAGGAACTAGGAGGCCATTGGAGTCACAGTAGACGGGTTCGCGAATGTTTTCATTCCATCATGGAATGTAAAAAACCAGTTATAGCAGCTATAAATGGGCCAGCTTTAGGAGCTGGGCTAGCTGTTGCAGCTTCAGCTGATATTTTGCTGGCATCAGAAGAAGCAAGTGTTGGACTTCCCGAGATTAATGTTGGCCTGCTCGGTGGTGGCCGACACGCTATGAGGCTTTTTGGCCATTCAAAGACAAGGCTGCTTATGCTCACAGGAAGAAGATTAACAGGTGCTGAACTCTATCGTCTTGGTGTTGTCGAAGAATGTGTCTCTTCAGAAAATTTAATGAAAACGGCAATGGAACTAGCTCTCGAGTTGGCTTCAAAAAGTCCAGTTGCAATGAGCTTAGCGAAAGGAACTTTAAATACCATCGAAGAAATGACCCTTAGAGATGGATACAGATATGAGCAGAATAAAACGGGAGAACTTTCAAAAACTGAAGATAGCCGGGAGGCCATGGCGGCGTTTGCCGAGAAACGAGCACCTGTTTTTAAGGGAAGGTAGAGAACGGTATCAATCGAATTAGTTGCTGCCATATAAGCCAATATTAACTCTGAGGGGGAGAGAATGGAGCTAAGCAAAAAAGAAATTGAACAATTTAATTCGGAAGGTTTTTTATTCTTTCCAAGTTTATTTGATGCAGAGGAAATAGCTAATTTAAATTCCCGGTTACCTTCTATTTTGAGTGACCGTGGCCCGAAGACCCTTAGAGAAAGGGGTAGTGATTCGGTCCGATCAGCGATTGCGCCGCATTTAGATGATGAGGTTTTTCAAAAGCTGAGTTTACATCCGCGTTTAGTTCAACCTGCTCAACAAATATTGGAGGGAGAAGTCTATCTTCATCAATTTAAGGTTAATGCTAAAGAGGCGCACGATGGTGAAATATGGCATTGGCATCAAGATTATCGAACATGGTACGAAGATGACGGTATGCCTGAACCAGACGTCATAAATGCAACAGTCTTCTTAGATGAAGTAAACGAGTTTAACGGTCCAATGATGTTTATTCCTGGGTCTCACAAAAACGGACGTATGGAATCGGACAATGATTTTGAACGAGTCCCAGAATACGGCCGGCTATCGGCAGATGCAGTCGGCAGCCCTTATAAGCAAGAAACAATAAATAATGAGATAGCAAAAAATGGTATTGTTGCCCCAAAGGGGCCAGCTGGATCAACTATTTTTTTCCATGGCTGCACTCTTCATGGGTCTGGGCCTAATATGTCACCTTGGGGAAGAGCAATGGTGTTTTCCAGCCTTAACAAAGTAGAAAATTTTATAAGACAACCAACGCGGCCAGATTTTTTAGCATTACAGGACTTCGCACCGCTAGTTCCATCAAAAGATAATTGTTTGAAAACTAATTAATCCCCAGTTTTTAGTTCTCAATATCTACTTGTATCATCCAGCTATGTACTTTGTTATGTATCTAGGCCTGTGTTCATTTTGATGTCGCACCGCCATCCACAACTAACTCGGACCCGGTTATAAACGATGATTCATCGGAGGCTAGAAATAAAATTGCATTCGCAACTTCATTTGGCGTCCCAAACCGCCCGAGAGGAATTCTATCATATAAGCGTTCTTGTAATTGATCGTCAGGTACAGCTTGATGGCCCATTTTAGTGTCAATGGGCCCTGGATGAACCGAATTACATCGGATACCATTTTTAGCAAATCGATTGGCTATAGATTTAGTCATTAAGCGCAGCGCACCTTTTGATGCACCGTAGTGTACAGATAATGAAGCTTTCAGTCCTGCCGTTGACGATAAGTTAATGATTGACGCATTACCGGAAGCCTTGAGCGCATCGAAGCACACTTTTGATCCGATAAATGGTCCTTTTGCGTTGACTTCTAGCATCCTATCCCATTCTGCCTCGGTTGTGTCTTCAATAGGCTTGCGTTGATATATCCCTGCATTATTCACTAAAATATCCAGTTTTCCATTCTGAAGCATAATCTTTTCAATCGCCAACTCCCAATCGGAGACCTTAGTAACGTCCAAAGTAATAAAATTTAAACGCGACCTATAAAGTGATAATTCTTTTACCAAGTCCTCTCCAGCAGTTTGATTGATGTCCCCAAACCAAACATTTGCGCCTTCCTTAGCAAAGCGCCTAACAATAGCTGCACCTATTCCCTCACTTCCTCCTGTTATTAATGCTGTCTTGCCGTTTAAAATCATTTTGTTGTTTGTATTTTATAGGGGCGGGGGTCAATTTTCATATTTAGAAATTTAGCATGGTTTCTATCAAAGTCTTCGCATTCTTTATCAAATGATTGACCTCGTATACCACCACGCACTGTTTCTGGTTCTATTGAACGATAAAAATCTCTCCAGCTTTCGGGCATCTTTATGGAATCTGGTGGCACAAGCCAAAGTCTATATAGACAGCGTTTATCGGACTCATTTTCAAAGTCGGTATAATCTGTCCGTGAGTGAAACATTGTATAGTTATTAAGGATTTGCATGTCTCCAGGTTCAAGATACATCGTATACATCAATTCGGGGCGCCGGAGAATTTCATCAAGTACGTCCATTGTTTCTTTTTGAGCGTCAGAAAGTTGTGGAACTCCCTTTAGTTTCTGAGCAGATTGCACCCTATTGCGGTTCCATTTACAGAATAAATGTCCACTTTCTTCGTCAAATAATGGTTGACCATAGAATGGTGTTTCATCGGGCGCCTGTTCACTTTGGCGACTAAAATAAAAGTACTGACTGGCAACCTCTGCAAGATCTGGTCGCTCTTTAACCAGATAATTGCGAGCTGTAACACCACTTGATATCATACTTTGGCCGCCTGACTTTGCTTTATTATAACAGGTCAATGTTGTTAAATCAGCTCCATCGACATGGAAATCAAGCTTAGCGCTAGAAGAATACCCCCGCCCGTTAGCAGCCCGGTAGTTAGTTCCGATATCGCGGACCGCAGCAATATATTGTGAAGCCATACCTTGTGGGCGTGCTACGCCCGCTTTAAGACCAATAACCCAACTTAAAAGCCGGAATTGCTCATGACTAAGATCTTCGCGCGGCAACCCCTTTACAATCGCAAGACCTCGGCCGTGGAGAGCTTCCGAAAAAGCTTTTGCTATAGTGTTCCAACTACTGCCAAAATCAAATTCACTTGGGGAATAATCAAATAAACTTCTATCTTTTTCGTAAACGTTTTTTATCGATGTGCTGAGTTGGTTTTTTTCTGCATCAGAAATCATAAAAACCCAATCGTTATTATGATTTAAATAACTAGTTTCCCACGCTGCTGGGCTCTTGAAATCGTTCATCTCTTAAAACACCTTTTAATCTATTTATTTTTGTAGTCTTTTTGCAAGTTTATCCGCTTCTTCTTGTCTCATTTTATAGACATGATCCTCGTCGGGAAATGAGCCAGACCTGACATCTGATGCATAGTCAGAAAAAGCTTTTATGGCAACTTCACCAACATTTCCATAACGCTTAGCAAATTTTGGCTTAAAGTTATCGAATGAGCCAATTAAATCAGCGCCATTTAATAATTGCCCGTAACTAGCCCCCCCGGCTCCAATCGAAAATGTGAAGATATCGACTGCATCTTCTACTGCTTGGCCAACTTGCGGCGGGACTGCTTCAACTTCCATTCCAATAGCACCTGCTTCTTCGATCGCTTTGGCATTATCGATGATAGTCATCGCCTCTTCCACTGTTTTCCCTTGTAATTTAAACCCCCCATACGAATTTACAAAATGAGGGCACATGCCAACATGGCTCATTACAGGGACCCCTGCATCGGCTATTGCTTTTATGATTTCAAACTTTTCCCTTCCTCCTTGCATCTTAACTATTTCTGCCTCGCCTTCTTTCATTAGCCTGAGCGCATTATGAACAGCTATATCTGGTGTTGGATAGGACCCGAAGGGCATTGCGGTTACTGTTAAGGTGTTTGGTGCTCCTCTTCTGACTGCCTTGGTATGCTCAATCATCATATCTACGGTCATAGGGAGCGTCGTGGGATGTCCATATAACGTCATGCCTAAAGAGTCGCCAATACCAATAAAGTCAATGCCGGCCCTTTCAGCCCATTGCGCCATTAAGAAATCGGGCGCTGCTACCATAACTACTCTTTGTTGATCTTTTTTTCTTTGAATTAAGTCTGGAACAGTTAATTTTTTCTTGTCTTCATTCACCCATCTGTCTCCTATTACAAGGGATAAAATTCTATTGGATATTTTAATTTACTGCAGCTATCGCCTCGATTTCTACTTTCACATCTGGAAGGCGTCGGTTAGCAGGAATAATAGCGAGTTTGCTGTACCCTGCCGCAGGCATTGGAACGGTTTCGGGATTACAAAATTTTATGCTCATTTCAAAAAATCCTTACGCTTTACGTATTAGCAACATCATTTGACGGCAAGAAGTGCATCCAGGTCAATTTCTTTTTCTTCCGTTGTAGCTGCCCCTATCCAGGCATGTTCCGATACATCAAAAACTACGTCGTCAGGCCCTTTGAATTTTGTTTCATAAAATTGTTCTTTTGAATTTGGGTCTTGTTCAAGTATGCAGGGCGCTCCCAAATCATCAAGCGTCTCCAATGTTTTATCGAGATCTTCAACAAGGACACCAAAATGGTGAATGCCGACGTAATCGAGTCCTTTTCCTAATTGATCAACATTTTTAAAATTCAAAACTGCTAAATTAAGAGTGCCATCACTCAGATAAATGCCCCAGGCTAGGCCATTATCTGGATCATCACGGTCACCTACACGTCCTACTTCCCTAAAATCAAAGGCTTTGCAGTAAAACGCAGCTGTGGCTTCGGGATCTTTTGTCGCTAATGCAATGTGTCGAAGTTTAGGCATCATCTTCCTCCAAAATATTTCAAACCTAGTTTTACTCAATCTTATTTTGTAGCAAAGAAAAAATAGATTAGTTTTTAAAAATATTTAACTCTCGATTAGTTTTATTTTACAACGAATACACAGAAGCTTTTGGCACTTGAGATTATATTTCCAGTTGTCAACTATAGACAGTTATAGGTAAGCAATAGATAAATGTGGCTATTTGAGCTAAACCTGCATAGGAAAGTACTATGGTATCTAAATCCAACACGGACAAAACTAGCAGTGAGGCGTCTTGGGGGTGGGACGATAGTAAATGGCAAAAAATTATCCATAAGGTGCGTGCTGGGAGAAGTTTAAAGCCACGACAATGGAAGAACGGGGCACAGGTCGCCGTTGCTCTATCTTTTGACTCAGATCATGAGACTACGACACTCAGGTGGGCAGATGACTCCCCGGGCAGGCTCTCCCAAGGACAGTATGGAGGGCGAGTGGCTATTCCCAGGATTAGAGAGGTTCTCTCTAGATACAGTGTTCCAGCTTCATTTTTTGTGCCAGCGGTTGTCGCAAAAATACATCCGGAAGAACAGAGGGCACTAGCTGACGATGGACATGAAATCGGTATCCATGGATGGATCCATGAGTTGAATAGCGAACTTTCACATAATGATGAACGAGAGCTGATGCTGCGGTCGGCAGACGTGTTAGAAAAGGTCAGCGGATTTAAACCAGTAGGAATGCGAACGCCAAGTTGGGATTTTAGCCAGAACACGTTATCAATTTGCCGAGAAATGGGTCTATTATATGATTCGTCTTTAATGGCTGATGATGAGCCCTACGAACTATTAGAGGATGGCGAAGAAACTGGAATCATAGAGTTGCCAGTAGAGTGGATCCGGGATGATCATCCTTATTTCAATATGGATAGATTCACATCAGTGCGTCCTTACACACCCCCATCTTCGGTACTGGAAATCTTTAAAGCTGAATTTGATGGTGCGTATAAAGAACGCGGCCTGTTTCTACTTACGCTACATCCGCATATCTCTGGACATCGATCGAGGATCGTTATTTTGGAAGAATTGATTGAGTATATTAAATCATTTAAAGATGTATGGTTTGGAACGCATGCGGAGATCGCTTCGTATTGTAAGAGCTGTGATTCAGGGCAGATAAAGAATTAAGAATTCGAGTTATTTGTCTAGAAAAGTTTCATAATAAATTTTTGAGGATATGATTATGGGGTATCGAGTGGGTGTTGATATAGGAGGCACCTTTACTGATTTTTGTGTTTTTCATGAGGAGACAGGCGAACTAAAAGCGTTGAAAGTTTTATCTCGTCCAGATAGCCCAGGTGCGGAAGTCATTACAGGATTGGACATAATTTCAAAAAATTATAATGTCCCCTCCGCCGATATTTCATACTTCACCCACGGAACGACAGTAGGTGTTAACACCGTAATACAAAGAAAAGGTGTTAAGTTATGCCTCTTTACTACCAAAAATTTTGAAGATGTTTTGGAGGTGGCTCGATTAAAAATGCCGGACCCGTACGACTTATACAGTAGTCGACCCGAGCCACTTGTAACCCGAGAAAAAGTCTTTGGGGTAAAGGAACGGATTTTATCGAATGGGCAAGTTGATATCCCCGTTGATGAAGAAAGTGTTCGGGCAGCCGTATCCAAAGTTAAGGCATTAGGTGGAGAGGCCATAGTAGTTTCGCTGCTTCATTCTTATAGAAACGCAGAGCATGAAAAATGGGTGGCAGATATAATCAGGCTGGAGGCACCGGAAATAAGTGTAATACTAGCGAGTGATATCTGGCCAGTGATACGTGAATATGAGCGTACCGTGACGGCTACAGTTTCAGGGTATGTTCAACCGCAAGTTGAGTTCTATCTTGATGCACTGCAATCAGCACTTAAAAGTTCGGGTGTAGAAGCCGAGCCAATGATTACCAAATCGAATGGCGGTGTTATGACCGCAGAACGAGGAAAAACAGATTGCGCTCAAATGCTTTTATCCGGAACGGCGTCGGGTGTGATGGGAGCGGCAAGTATAGCTAAGCAAATCAAAGTCCCAATGTGTATGAGTTTAGATATCGGAGGGACTAGCGCAGATGTTGCGATTATTTTAAATGGTGACCCCCAATTTGGCGAAGGGGAAATGATTGGAGAGTTTCCAGTTTATATTCCAAGTGTGTCTGTCACTTCTATTGGTGAAGGAGGAGGGTCTATAGCGTGGGTAGATGAGCAAGGGGTTTTAAAGGTAGGGCCTGAGAGCGCGGGTTCCACACCTGGACCAGCATGTTATGGCCGTGGCGGCGATAGGGCTACAATCACCGATGCATTGGTAGTTTTGGGGTTTCTTGGAAATGCAGCTCTTGGTTACAGTGCTGTCGATATTCAAATAGATCGTGCCAAAGAATCTATAAGTCCATTGGCAGAGACGTTATCTATGACTGTTGAGGCTACAGCTGAGTCAATTATTAGGATTGCTGTATCTGGTATGTATTTAGAAATTAGTAAATTAGTTTCTCGTCAAGGTATTGATCCAAGGGACTTATCCCTCATTGCTTTTGGTGGAGCCGGCCCGATGCTCGCTTGCTGGCTAGCAGAGGAGTTATCGATGAAGGATGTAATAGTACCTCTAGTTCCTGGTGTTTTGAGTGCTTTTGGAGGGCTAGTCGCTGATATTAAAAATGACTTTATTAAAACAATATATTTAGATTTAAACAAAAACAATCTTACTGACTTGCAGGATGGGTTTGGTGGGTTAGCTCGTGAAGCGATGCGGTGGATTAGAGACGATCAAGGTTTTGAGGGCGATGTCTCCATGACCCCATCGGCTGATCTTCGTTATCGAGGGCAATCTTATGAAATTGATACCACCCTTGAAGCGGTTTGGATTGAAGAGGGTAATATAAATTTAATTGCTGATGCGTTTCATTCAGCTCATGAAAAAATTTACGAACACTCTGATAAGAATGCAGAGATCCAAATTATTAATATAAGAATAGTGATAAGTGGTGAACCAAGTAAACCAAAATTTAAATCGCTAGAACAATCGATATCGCCAATAGGCGCAACTCATGAGATTAAGGTTTTTGAGCAAGGTAAGATTAATTTAGGAAAAATATATAACCGTTCAGAGATGCGAGTAGGTGACAAATTGATAGGCCCAGCTGTTGTTACCCAAGAAGATTGTACAACCTGTGTTCCCACAGGGTTTAATGTACTTGTTGATCATTATGGTAACCTTATTATCCAGGGAGCATCTGAATAATGACTATCGACAAGGTCACGCTAGAAATACTCAAAAATCATTGCCGTGCAGCGGCGGAAAGTATGGCCTATACGCTGCATCGAACCGCACACTCTACTTTCGTCAAAGAAACAGAAGACTTTACCACGGGATTAACCACGCCTGATGGAGAGACATTTGCTGCTCCTGTAGAGCTTGGCGTAACATGGTTTGTTGGGCTTAATTATAAAACTGTAATTGAAATGATTGACGTATATGAGGAGGGGGATATTTGTATGACAAATGACCCTTACAGTGGTCATGTCGCTACTCATTCCCCGGATATGCATTGTTGGAAACCAGTTTTTCATAATGGAGAGTTAATTTGCTTTGTGGTAGGTCATATTCATAATACTGATGTTGGTGGCGCTGTGCCTGCCAGTATCTCCAGGACACTTTCTGAAGTTCATCAGGAGGGAATAAGAATTCCTCCAGCTAAAGTAATGAAAAAGGGAAAAATCAATCAAGAATTGATAGATGTAATGCTGGCTAATGTTCGAATGCCAGAGCAAAATTGGGGCGACTTAAAAGCACAATTTGCATCTTTGAATACCGGCGAACGCCGTGTCCATGAAATGATAAATAAATTTGGTGTAGATATTTTTAAGGCTGGGATAGTCGATCTTTTAGACTATGCAGAGGCCCAGGCTAGAGCGGTTGTAAGAAATCTACCAGACGGGGAATACTTTTTTGCAGACTACATGGACGAGGATTCGGAAAATGGATTTCCATGTCGCTTAGCTCTGAATCTGATAATAAAAGATGATACTATTATGTTGGATTTCACTGGTAGTGATCCTCAAATTGAATCCTCGATCAATATACCCACAGGGGGACAAGAGCGGCATGCATTACTCATGGTTGGAGTCATCTATGTTCTTTATGCATTAGATAAAAAACTTTTTTTAAATGCGGGTGTTTGTCGGATGGCAAAGTCAATTTTGCCAGAAGGAACAGTTATAAATCCACATTTTCCAGCAGCCGTAGGTTTGCGGACACTGTCGGTGCAAAGATTAATGGGATTAGTGTTTGGAGCTTTTGTACAAGCTGCGCCAGACCGCTTGCCGGCATGTCCTGCGAGTGGTGGACCTATTATGAACGTAAATACTATAGACAATAGAACTGGAAGGCGTGTCGTTGCATCCGTTGGTCCTATTATTGGGGGTGCTGGCGGAAGTCCTTTTGGTGATGGAACGGAAGGATCGGGAGCAAATTCGTCCTTTTTAAAAAATACACCCGTAGAGATCAATGAAGTAGAGGTTCCAATAAAGATCCATAGATACGGCTTAGCCTCTGGGTCTGGGGGGGCAGGCGAACATCGTGGAGGAACTGCTATCGAGATGTGGTTTGAAGCTCTCGCGCCTAATACAAAAATTACTGCCAGAAATATGGACCGTACGCGGTTCACCTCCTGGGGAGTTCAAGGGGGCGGCGCTGGAAGTTTATCCTATTTTTTATTAAACCCAAATACTGATAAGGAAAGAGATCTTGGTAATCTTGATTTTTTAACGATAGGACCAGGAGATATCATCCATGTAGCATCTGGCGGTGCGGGAGGTTGGGGGAACCCTCTCAAAAGGCATTTAAAATTAGTGCAGCAAGATGTTCAGCGTGGGTTTGTGTCTCAAGATAGCGCAAAAAAACTTTATGGTGTTATTTTAAACGATGGAATTATCGACCAGAGCGCCAGCGATACCCGTCGCAAAAAGATGTGTGCGGAAGGCAGTATAAGTCCTGATTTCTTCGATTATGGCAAAGGGCGAACGGAGTTTGAATTAGTTTGGACTAGAAAAAACTATGATTTGCTGACGGGTATATTGGCCGCAGCTCCTGTGCATTGGCGGTTTTTCATAAAACACCGTTTGTTTAACGCGATAGGCAATGAGGCAACCGAAAATAACCATTCGCGGATAAAAATACTTTTTGATGAAATTTTAGAAGAATTCCCTCAATTGAAAGAATCAATGAATTTAAGATAATATTTTTGGCACCAAGATCGACAAAACAAAAGTATACAAAATGGCGGATCTGATCCAATTTTATCTTTATAATTCCTATAAAAATTTCTGTTTAATTTTGTTTTGAGTAAAATGTGTTTTTTAAATATTCCAAAGATATAGAAACTGCATATGAAGTGGTTTTGTTGGCATCTTTAGGTAATACTACCGCAATGTATTTTTGCGATATTAAATCTAACTGTAATCTAAAATTGGCTCCTGGTGACTGATAATAAACATAGAATTGGTGTTGATGTTGGGGGCACGTTCACGGATTTCTCTTGCCAGTTGTTTGATGGCCGTCGGCTGGGCTTTAAAATACCCAGCACACCCAGTGATCCAAGTAAAGCCGTGATTGCCGGCGTTGAGGAATTGATTGAAAATTATAATTTAAACCCAGCCGATATCACATTATTTGCACATGGAACCACTGTTGCGACCAATGCCGTTCTGGAACGAAAAGGCGCCATCGTTGGACTGATAACAACCGCCGGCTTTCGAGATGTTTTAGAAATTGGCCGTCAGATGCGGCAACAAATGTATAGTGTTCGTTTAGAGGCAGAAACTCCGGTGTTTCTGGCTCCGGGCCGTCGACGTTTTGGGGTTATAGAAAGAATAGGACCGGGAGGCGAGGTGATTACGCCATTGGACGAAGCTAGTGTATTGAAGGCTATTAAAGCTTTGCAATCACAAGGCGTGAGTTCAATAGCTGTGGTTCTTTTATTTTCTTTTATGAATCCAATGCATGAGAAACGTATCCGCGAGTTAATATATGAAAACTTTCCTGACATTCTTGTCTCTCTTTCGAGTGATGTTGATCCAGTATTCAGAGAATATGAACGTACAGTAGTGACGGCATTCGATGCTTATATTAAACCAACAGTTGATGCTTACTTATCTAATTTATCCCAAGCGTTAAGTAGAAAAAACGTCGGAGCTAGATTGCAAATCATGCAATCCCGTGGAGGACTGGCCGGTGCAGAAACTGCGAGAATAAGGCCAGTACGGTTGTTTTTATCAGGACCAGCAGGCGGCGTTATGGGAGCACTGTGTGAAGGAAAAGCTAATAATTATAATAACCTAATTACTGTCGATATCGGTGGCACCAGTTGTGACATAGCACTTGTCAATGATGCAAAGCCACTTATTAGGCAAGAAGGCTTCATTGACAAATATATGGTTCGTGTCCCTATGGTGGATGTGAACGCTATAGGTTCTGGCGGAGGAAGTATTGCTTGGTTAGATAAAGCTGGAGGATTGAAGGTGGGACCGCACTCAGCCGGATCCGAACCAGGACCTGTTTGCTACGATCGTGGCGGGGAAGAACCCACAGTCACAGACGCATCAGTGGTTTTGGGGCTTATAGACCCTGATTTCTTTGCTGGAGGTCGTTTTAAGCTCAATGTTGATAAGGCTTATAATGCTATTTCTGAGAATATCGCAAAACCACTGTCGTTGACCGTAGAGGAGTCAGCGCTTGGTATTCATAAAGTTTTAAATGCCCGGATGGCTGAGGGGATTCGCTTTGTTTCAATTAAGCAGGGTTTTGATCCAAGAGATTTTGTTCTCATGGGCCTAGGAGGAGGAGGTCCCCTGCATGCATGCGAGCTTGCAAATGAATTATCCATAAGAAAAGTATTAGTTCCTATACAACCAGGGGTACTATCGGCTTCGGGTCTTTTAAGTGCTCCGATAGAGCATGAGGTCTCATCGTCATTTGGGAAAGTGTTAAAAAAGGTTTCAATATCTGACGTGAAAAAAGGTTTAAACGAATTGAGTTCTGAGGCAGGTAAGCTTATGGCGAAGGAAGGAATTGGGCCGCAGGATGTAGAAATTTTTTTCAGTATGGACATTTGTTATGTCGGACAGGGTTATCATTTAGAAATACCTGTTGATTTAAATTTAAAAACCCCTCTCGAGAAAGTTTATGAAGCTTTTTTGATTTTGCATGACCGCGTATATGGTCATTCGGTTGAGGGACAGGTTAGAATTGTTAACTTACGGGCTATACACAGGACGGTTGTTGATACGGTGGATGGTACGGCCCAAATGTCTCCTGAAAAACCAATTAAAAAGACTCGTAAAATTCTGTCGAATACCGCTACTGGCTTTCTTGAAACTAAAGTCTTTGATCGAGCAAAATTAACAATAGGCCAAACATTTATTGGGCCCGCCGTAGTTGATCAAATCGATACAACCACCTGGGTGCCCTGTGGATGGTCTGCGTCCGTTTTGGAAGGTTCAATGTTGTTAATAAAGCGACTGGATAGAACGTAATGGATCAAGATGTTGCATATAAAACAGATCCCATAACTTCTGAGGTTGTGAGAAATAAGTTAGAGGGTATTGCCAATGAAATGCAATCTACACTTTTCAGAAGTTCATACTCTCCCATAGTGAAAGAGGGGCTCGATGCGTCCGCTAGCTTATTTACTATCGAAGGAGAAACATTAGCTCAGGCTATAGCCCTTCCTTTTCATTTGGCGACATTAATTCCGATGGTAAGGAAGATTATTGAGGAATTTAATTTGAATCAGATGATTGATGGCGACATTTATATTATGAATGATCCTTATCATGGCGGAACACACCTACCAGATATAGCGCTTATAATGCCTATTTTCTCAGGTGGGGAGTTAATAGCATTTAGTGCAGCAATGACACACCATCAGGATGTTGGAGGTATGTGCCCTGGATCGGTGCCAACAAACGCAACGGAAATTTTTCAAGAGGGTATTCGTATTCCTCCCCTTAAATATTCAAGTGGAGGAATAGTGAATGAAACTCTACTTAAGTTGCTTAAACTGAACGTTCGGTTGCCTGATAGTTTTGAGGGGGATTTGAATGCGCAGCTTGCTGCATGTGAAATAGGAAGACGGCGAATAAGTGATCTAGAGTCACGCTACAGCGTAAAGGTTCTGAAGAATATTTTTTCAGATCTTTTGAACCGTAGTGAGTTAATGACTCGCAGAGCGATACGGGATTTGCCGAACGGACTGCATTCTTATTTTGATTTTTTGGATAATGATGGAATTGATTTAGACACGCCGATAAAAATTGAGGTATCTGTTCTTGTCGAAGGTGATTCTGTCCATATTGATTTCCAAGGAACAAGCGGGCAGGTGCGTGGTCCCTTTAATTTAATGCCATCAGGTGCGTATGCGGCTGCCTATTTTGCTGTACATGCTATGACTGACCCGGATATTCCGACGAATGGGGGCTGTTTTCGACCAATAACACTATCGCTGCCATCTAAAAGTATCGTAAATCCAGAAGCGCCGGCACCGGTTAATGCGCGCACTTCAACGATGAAGCGAGTAGCGGGATGTATAACAAGTGCACTGGGGAAATTTGTCCCGGACCGCGCTCCAGCCGATTCTGCAGGAGAAATGCTTTTACTGGCTTTTGGAGGTGAAAGAGTTGATGGAAGTCGCTATGTCGTGGGGGAATTAATAGCGTCGGGTAGTGGTGCGAGTGAAGGTATGGATGGTGTTGATGTTATAGAGACAGATGGCACGAACTGCATGAATTTGCCGGTGGAAGCGCTAGAAATGGACGTTCCTATTCGGGTTCATCAAACAGAGTTACGGACTGGATCGGGTGGAGCTGGAAAATTCAGGGGGGGCTTAGGTTTAGTAAGGGAGTATGAAATCCTTCACGGAGATGTAATTTTTACACATAGAGGTGAACGACACAATTACCCTGCACAAGGTTTTTTGGGGGGGCAATCAGGTGGAAAAGCATATTCAAAAATTAGAAGAAGTAACGGTACAGAAGAAGTTATAAAATCAAAAGTGGTAGATATTCTCGGGCAAGGGGATCGAATTATTGTAACAACAGCTGGAGGCGGCGGTTATGGAGAACCTGAGCTAAGATTGGATAGTTCAATAAGAAATGACATTGCAGATCGCAAAATTATTGATAGTTTTTAAATGAATATTTTTAAATGGGTTAGAACTCTACTGATAAATAACTCTTAATTAATATGCTTTGTTGTTAGTTTTATGGAGAACAGTTATGGAATTTAAGAATAAAGTTGTACTTGTCACCGGGGCTCAGCAGGGAATTGGTAAAAGTATGGCATTAACATTTGCTGCTGCTGGTGCTGATGTAGCAATTAACTGGCACGATGATGAAGAGAAAGCTTCCGCGGTGAGTGACGAGATAAAGGGGTTAGGTCGAGAGGTTCTAATGACAAAAGGTGATGTATCCGTAGTGTCAGATGCTCGTAAGATTGTAGACGAAACCGTGTCTTCTTTAGGCTCTATAGATATATTAATAAATAATGCTGGCATGTTTCCAAGGGTCCCGTTTTTGGATATGGAGGAGAAAGATTGGGATTTTGTTCTAGATATAAATTTAAAAGGTACTTTTTTTTGTAGTCAGGCAGCAGCTAGAGCGATGGTTAAAAGAGGAGCGCCGGGCTGCATTATAAATTTAGCATCGCAAGCGGTTAGCGGTAATTCTCCATTAGGGACACATTACTGTTCAAGTAAGTCAGGTATCGTCGGCTTAACACGATCTTCTGCACTGGAATTAGCTAGCAATAATATTCGTGTAAATGCAGTTGCTCCCGGATTAACAGATACTGCTCAACCCAGATACGGGATGACTGAGCAAGAGATATCTGAAAGAGCGGATTTGAGTCCACTTGGGCGTATTGTGCAACCAAACGAGATTGCTGAAATGGCAGTTTTTTTATGTTCTGATCGTGCGGCAATGGTCACTGGACAAGTGTATCACGTAAATGGAGGAACATATCTTCCATAGATATAAGTTACATTATATTTGCATAGATTAAGGAAAGAAATATGACATCAAACAGCAACAAAACTTATCAAGAGAGATTTCTTGAAGATATTTTTACAAGATTACACAATCACAAAATTTCTAAACCAGATTACACTGGTTTAGCGGAGATGCTCAATCCAATAGAAGATTTAGCGAATACAGCTGCGGTTGGCTTAAATTTTAATGATGAGCCTGCAGATTTTTTGAGAGTTCTGAACGAAGTTAAATATAACGGTCAAAATCAATGAGCGGACCGGGGAGTATAACTGATTATACCTTGACCGAAGTAGCTGACGCTATAAAGAAAAAAAAGTTCTCTTCGGAAGAGGTAACAAAGGAATGCCTAAATCTAGTTCTTCAAGCTCAACCAAAACTAAATTGTTTTATTTCGATTGATTCAGAGGCTGCGGTTGAAAGCGCTCGTAAAGCAGATAAGGAACTAGCGGCAGGGAATAAACTGGGCACGTTACATGGAGTACCGTTAGCGCATAAGGATATGTTTTATAAAAAGGGTTTAAAGTCTACTGGTGGATCGAAGATCCAAAAAGATTTTATTCCTTCCTACACGTCGACGGTAATAAGCAGATTAGAGGCTGCTGGAGCCATCAGCCTAGGTGGCTTAAATATGTCGGAATTTGCGAGTGGTCCTGTAGGTCAAAATTTACACTTTGGTGATTGTAAGAACCCTTGGAACACTAAACATGCACCTGGCGGGTCCTCCTCTGGATCAGGTGCCGCTGTCGCAGGAAGATTAGTTTTTGGCGCGCTAGGCTCTGATACTGGTGGGTCAGTAAGGATCCCAGCTGCCTTATGTGGGTTGGTGGGGCTGAAAGGGACACAGGGTCGAGTTAGTAGATATGGTGGCATGCCATTATCATTTTCATTAGATTGCTTTGGCCCTTTAACACGCACTGTAAATGATTGCGCGCGTCTTTTTTCTGTTATAGCTGGAGCAGACAAAATGGATCCAACAGCAAGTTTAAATGATGTCGACGACTATGAGGCGGTGTGTGGCGAGCCGATCGAGGGAATAAAGATTGGCATAGACCGTGAGTATGGAGGAATTTCGCCGACTCAAGAGGTATCCTTGGCGATTGAAAAAGCTATAGATTTATTTAGTAAATTAGGCGCAAAAATTGTTGATGTTAGTCTACCTGACCAGGATGAGTTGAATGCTCTTTCAAATATAATTACGAGGTCTGAAGCGGCAACACTCCATAAAAAATGGCTGACTACCCGTCGTGAGGACTACTCCCCGCAGGTGCGGCGAAGAATTGAAATCGGGTTAGCCATACCAGCAACGAGATATTTGGAGGCACTTAGTCTTCGATCGCATCATTTATCTAAATTCAATGATGCTGTATTTAAAAAATGTGACACTGTAATCCTTCCAACTGTGGGTGAACCATCACCAACTTTGGCTGAATTAGATATTGGAGACTCGAAGGAATTACCAAAAATGTTACGGCGTTTAACAGGATATACACGACCAATGAATTATTATGGTGTGCCTGCCTTAAGCTTACCAGCTGGTTTTTCCCAGACTGGACTGCCTCTTGGATTTCAATTAGTAGGAAGACCTTTTGCTGAAAAGCTATTATTTCAAATGGGCGCTGCGTTTCAGCAGGAGACTAATTATCATTTAGATTCTCCAAATTATCTCTAAAGGAATTATAAAAGATAATTGATTAAAAAAATTAACGTAGGGGGCGGTGTATGACACGGTTGATAGATAAGGTTGCAGTTATTTCTGGAGCGGGAGCGGGTATTGGCAAAGCAACAGCAAAAACATTTGCCAGAGAAGGCGCGATGGTAGTCGTCGCCGAAATTGATAAAGAAAAAGGGCTTGCCGTTGCTAAAGAGATAGGGAAGGCAGCGGTTTTCGTTCATACGGATGTCACTGACGAGGAAAGCGTGAACAATGTAATGAATACTGCTGTCGAGAAATTTGGGTGTTTAAATATTTTGTTTAATTGTGCTGGGGGGTCAGTAGCAAATGATACAATAACCACCGAGGTAGATATGGATGTATGGGACCATACCATACCATTAGATCTGAGAGGGCCATTTCTTTGTAGTCGTTTTGGTATACCAAAAATGATTGAAAGCGGTGGTGGAAGTGTCATCAATGTTTCGTCTGTTGTTGCTTTAAGGGGTAATCATCCCGCTCATGTATATTCAACCGCTAAGGGGGGGCTCATATCTCTGACCCGAAGCTTGGCGGGTGCTTATTCTTCAAAAGGAGTAAGGGCCAACGTGGTTTGCCCAGGTTTAATTGCTACAGATCGCATAAAAAACAAGCCGGCGTCTGCCAGAAGGTCGGAGATGGTGGCAACCTATAAACAGTATGAATTCGGTTCAGGTGAACCAAATGATATAGCGAACATTGCTTTGTTTCTTGCCTCCGATGAATCTAGAATGGTTAACGCTGCGGTGATCCCTGCTGACGGGGGAATTTCCGCATATTAGGTTTTGTTAGCGGTCTACAACTATTCTGGGAAGTCCGTTAAATTTGGCATATTGTATCGATCTTCAGGATTTAGCCATCCGTTGAAATTAGGTTTCCTTTTCTCAGAAAACGCTGCCCTTGACTCCATCCGGTCATTTAAATCTCCATGCTCATGTAAAGCATCGGCGAGAGCATCCTGTTGGTTAGTCATTTTGGGCCTTATTTGTCGCATCATATGCACGGTATTGACCCTCGCTGCAGGAGGTAATGTTAGAAGGTGTTCTGCCATCTCTATGGCTGTTGGCATGAGTTCATCAGGGTCAACTAACCGATTTATAAAACCTAATTCATAAAATCGTTGTGCTGAAAAACGATACCCTAACGCCATCTCCATTGCTATTGGATATGGCATATTGGCAAACGTGCCGTGATTATATCCACCAAGTAGCCAACGTTTTGCTTCTGAAACTTCGAATACCGCATTTCTAGAGGCGACCCGAAGATCAGTTCTTTCTACCAGCATAAATCCACCCCCCATGGCGAACCCATTTATAGCCCCGATGACTGGTTTTTCGAGTTCCATATGCCAAAATGGATCTCTAGTCTCTATCTCGCTTCCTCCGGGCGCTCCTTCGGCGAGTGATTCTTTCATATCTTCCCCGGCACAAAAACCTTTACCCGTTCCGGTGAAAATTGCTACCTCAAGATCAGGATTTTTTCTAAATAAGCTCCATTGCTGTGCAAGTTGTTCTCTCAACTCTTTTCCCATAGCATTTAGACGTTCAGGCCGGTTCATACGGATTACAAAGATTTTTCCGTGTTGTTCTGTTTCTACAATTGCCATGAATAATCTCACCCATAAAGTCGAGAATAATTATTGAAAAGAAATAAGTCTTTAATATTAAAAGTAATATATTCTAGACTAACAGTGTAGTCTAAAAGTTATTAATGGAGGCCGCTATGGGTAAGATGATTATTGAAAATCTTCACAATGACTTTGGTGCAAGAGTATTAAATTGTGACGTTTCTTCTGCGTTAGATGAAGATAGCATTCGAACTATTCTGAAAGCTATCGATGACTTTTCGTTGATAATCTTCCCTAATCAATCGTTAAGTGATGAAAGTCATCTAAAATTCACAGGAATGTTAGGGGCACCAGAACCCAATCATGTGGCTCAAGGTAGGGATGGGGTAATTAATTATTTTGGAACAATAGGGAATGTTCAGACTGATGGGACTATTCAAGGAAATGCTCATAAGCAGACTAAATTCCTGACAGGCAATAATATGTGGCATACGGACTCGTCGTTTAGGCAAGTGCCCAGTTTTGTTTCTATTATGATGGCTTACGAGGTTCCAGAGGAGGGTGGCGAGACCCAGTTTGTCAGTGCAAGATCTGCTTATGAACGTCTATCGGAAGACATGAAAGAAAAAATAGACCCCCTAGAGGTAATCCATGACTATGTCTTCTCTCGTTCTAAAGTAGTAGATGTAGACCCTAAACATGCGGCGTCTTTGCCGCCAATTACACAAAGGCTCGTAAGAAAAAACCCAAATACTGGAGCGAAGAGTTTTTATATAGGTTCTCATGCTAAAGAGATTGCAGGGTGGGATTACGATGAAAGCAGATCGTTATTAGATGAGTTGTTGGCACAGACGACAGTTGACGAACATATTTATACACACAAATGGCAAACTGGAGATCTAGTGATTTGGGATAATCGCTGCATTCTTCACAGAGGAACAGGATACGATGCCGATAAATATCGACGTTTTATGAGGCAAACGCGAGTAGCTGGTTTAGGCCCAACTCTAGAAGAATAAAATCATCCTGTGATAAAAGAAAGATATTTGAGTTAAGGGAACTTCGCTTGTCGTCTAAAAGATTATCCTAACCAATTCAGTTATAGCAAAAACTCACAAGTTTTAGTTCAAGAGGCTACCATATAAGCATCACGCTGGACACCATCCATGTTCATGCCCTCTATACGAATAAGTTTAGTAGAACCGGTTCTCAGCGGTGAATGCAATGCCCCAATTTGATACGCATACGCTGTACCTGGCGTTAATTTATATGTTTTAACCTTCTCAACTAATCCAGGACTATCTTCAGTTGGTTTTTTAACACAACGCCAATCAGTCATCTCAGTAGTACCTTCGGCTTGTCCATATATTGCCCAACTAGGACCATGATCATGCGGTGGACTAGTCTTTGCGCCATTATAAACGTGCGTAAAAATACAAAACCCTAGGTCGGAATCTTTATAAATTAATTTCCGAGGGTCATTGTTATCTGGTCCAAAATATTCTTCTTTGAAAGTTTTATCTCGGCAGGCTTTCTCAATTGCTTGTCTAACGAGTTCTTGTCCCTCTGGGCCAGGGTCTTCTTGCAATGCAACTTTGCAATCATTTGAGAAATCGCCGAGAGAATATGACATAACAATGCTCCTAATAAAATATACTACCCTAAGAAAATTTTTTCATCTTTTTTATAAATAGTCAATTAATTCAAATAATATGATTTTCACAAGTTACCTTAAACAATAAATTAAGCTGCGCGGGCTGACCTTCGTCTGTTTGGTCGCTTTGTCCGTTTTCCCTGAGGTGGCTTTGAATTACTATTGTTTGGCCGGTGATTATTATTCTGTGGTCTTTTGGGTTCGTCTTTGGATGGTTCCCCTCCGGCAATAAAGATCTTACTTTTTGTAAGTTTTTCAATATCCCGAAGATATGGTTGTTCACTAGGGTCGCACAATGAAATAGCCGCACCAGAGGCACCGGCGCGTGCAGTTCTTCCAATACGATGAACATAGTCCTCAGCAATGTTTGGAAGTTCAAAATTTATAACATGAGTAATCCCGTCAACGTCAATACCTCGAGCGGCAATGTCTGTTGCAACCAAAACCTTTACCGTTCCATTGCGAAAGGCTTCTAAAGCTCTCTGGCGGGCTGCTTGTGATTTATTTCCATGTAACGCCTCTGAGTCTATCCCGAGCTTATTGATTTGCTCACAAACGCGGTTGGCTCGATGTTTTGTTCGGGTGAAAACTATTGCTCTTTTTAATTCGCTATCTGCTAAGATATTTTCTAACCTTGAGCGTTTTTGGTCTTGTCTGACAAAAAAAACACTTTGGTTAATTTTTTCTATTGGTGTGGCTGTTGGAGCAATGGAAACCTTGATGGGGTTGTGAAGTATTTTATTTGCTAGACTTGTGACAGCAGGAGGCATCGTGGCCGAAAAGAATAGAGTTTGGCGAGCTTGAGGAAGTTTTCCAACAATTTTTTTCACGTCATTTATGAAGCCCATATCAAGCATTCTATCTGCTTCGTCGAGAACAAAATGGGTTACATGATCGAGTCGAACGAAACCTTGGTCTATAAGGTCTAATAGACGTCCAGGTGTTGCAACTAAAATATCGACACCGCGTCTCATTGCTGTCACTTGAGGATTTTGACCAACACCGCCATAAATCACAGTGTGCCGTAAAGGTACTTCCCGTCCGTAGGTTCTTAAAGCATCCCCAATTTGGATAACCAACTCGCGAGTTGGTGCTAAGATTAGGGCACGGGTTGATTTTGTTACAGGGCGTGTTTCGATTTTGGATAAAATTTGTAAGATAGGCAGCCCAAATGCTGCTGTTTTACCTGTTCCAGTCTGCGCAATGCCCAAAACGTCCTTGCCATCCAACATAAGGGGAATCGCTTGGCTTTGTATCGGAGTTGGAGTGGTATACTTCTCCGCTTTTAAAACGCGCAATAATGGTTTTATTAGGTCTAAATTTTCAAAACTTGGTTCTGTCACGTAATCACTCTCTTTGTAATTAGGGCTATCAGATTGTTAGACAAAGCATTAGCTACAACATTGCTACTGTTTCATCGGAGACCTAATCCGCCGATTTTCTAATATAATTCAGACTGTTTTAATGTTGAATTCACTTAAGTTTAATAGAACTCTCACCGCCCCACTTTCCGAATTGGTTAAAGTATCAGGGCGAACCTTATTAAAAACATTAAGAACTTATATTATATTATTGATATTGATACAATATATATTCAACCTAACTGAATTCTTTTTATACAGGTTAATCGTTGTTTATTTTTGTGAGAAGATTGCAGGCTATCTCAATTCATATAAAGTAATGTCTACCATCCTCGGGCTTGGCCTTTGTTTAAGATTATGTAGTAAAGGAATAAACTTTGAAAAACCGTGAAAATATAAAATCCAATTTAAGAGTGAATGGTAACCGTCTTTGGAATAGTTTGATGGAAATGGCAAAGATAGGACCTGGAATTGCTGGTGGAAATAATCGACAGGCTTTAACTAATGAAGATGCAGAGGCCCGAGCGCTTTGGCAAAATTGGTGTAAGGAGGCCGGTTTGTCGATGGGAGTTGACCAGATGGGGACTATGTTTGCGAGGAGGGAGGGGGTGGTGCAAGATGCGCTACCTGTCTATGTAGGCAGTCATTTAGACACTCAACCAACAGGTGGTAAATATGATGGTGTGCTTGGTGTGCTTGCAGGTTTAGAAATAATTCAAACGCTTAACGAAGAAGGTATCAAAACAAAACATCCCATAGTGGTCGTTAATTTTACTAACGAAGAAGGAACGCGGTTCCCTCCTGCAATGGTTGCGTCAGGAGTGTTTGCTGGAGTGCATTCCTTAGAGTGGGCCTACTCCAGAGAAGACTCGGAAGGAAAAACATTTGGGGATGAACTGCAGAGAATTAATTGGATTGGCGATGAAGACGTGGGTGCCCGAAAAATGAAAGCATTTTTTGAGTTGCACATTGAACAAGGCCCAATATTAGAGTTAGAAGGGAAGGAAATTGGTGTAGTAACGCATGGACAGGGTTTGAACTGGTTAGAAATTAAACTAACGGGCAAAGAGAGCCATACTGGGTCTACTCCGATGCCTATGCGGATCAATGCTGGTCTGGGAATGGCTAGAATTACTCAACTTGTAGACGAAATTGCTCACCAGTATGAGCCAAACGCGGTGGGCGCAATTGGTCAATGTGATATTTACCCAAACTCCAGAAATATTATTCCAGGTAAGGCTATATTCACAGTTGATTTCAGGCATCCAGAAAAATCTATAATTTCGTCTATGGAAAGAGACCTAAGAATGGGTGCAAAAAAAATAGCAGAAGAGATAGGTTTAGACTTAGAAATAGAGTCAGTTGGTGGTTTCGACCCGTTACATTCGACCCGGATTGTGTTGCGACAGTAAGAGTGGCAGCAGAAAAGTTAGGATATGAACATCGAGACCTTGTGTCAGGCGCAGGGCATGATGCTTGCTGGATCAATAAAGTAGCTCCAACGGCTATGGTGATGTGTCCTTGCGTAGGGGGGTTATCTCATAACGAGGCAGAAGAAATTTCTCAAAAATGGGCGTCGGCAGGAGCAGATGTTTTGTTGCATGCCGTTTTGGAAAGTGCAGAAATAGTTAATTAATGGATTTATATAAATATTAATTATTTCTACTTTTTTTGGTGGGTTGTGAAGGCATCGGTTTTCTTTTCGTGGAACGTCGTTTTGTCATGGTTTGATCATTGGAAGGGTTTGAGTTTGAGTTCTGTTGTCCCATCTGCTTTAGGTGGGGTGATTTTTGTCTTGGCTCCTTTTTGTGTTTTTCGAGCTGATGGCTTGGTGTCCATTTCATCTAATTGTTTTATAAATTTATCAAAATCCTCGTCTACTTTATTTTGTTCCATACTGATTTTGGAACTATTTCTGGGCTTATCATTTTTGAAGCTATCTCTAGGCTTGTCATTTTTGAAGCTATCTCTGAGGCTTGTCATTTTTGAAGCTATCTCTGAGGCTTGTCATTTTTGAAGCTATCTCTAGGCTTGTCATTTTTGAAGCTATCTCTAGGCTTGTCATTTTTGAAGCTATCTCTAGGCTTGTCATTTTTGAAGCTATCTCTAGGCTTGTCATTTTTGAAGCTATCTCTAGGCTTGTCATTTTTGAAGCTATCTCTAGGCTTGTCATTTTTGAAGCTATCTCTAGGCTTGTCATTTTTGAAGCTATCTCTAGGCTTGTCATTTTTGAAGCTATCTCTAGGCTTGTCATTTTTGAAGCTATCTCTAGGCTTGTCATTTTTGAAGCTATTCCGAGGTTTGTCATTTCTAGAGCTGCCTCTAGATCTGTCGTCTCGCGAAAAACGACCAGAACCACTACCTCTTGATTGTCTGCTCTGTGGTGAATCACTTAGATGTGGCCGTGCGTCTAACTGGATAACCTGGATCGTTTTTTCAAGTTTTTTACTAGACCCTAAAGCCTCATTGAACCGATCTACACAGCTGGCTGATAGCTCAATATAAGTTTTGGTGGCTTGTACCCTAATGGCTCCAATATCGTTTTTTGTAAGATGGGTAGTTCGGCAAAGCATTGGCAGCAGCCATCGCGGTTCTGCATCATCCTCTGAACCAATAGAAAGGCTAAACCATATACTATCTTTAAAGTTTCTATTTTGCGTATCGATTTTTGTATTAGGACCTGCATCAAGTAATTCTTCTGGCGCCGTCTGGCCTGCTAAATGCTTGCGGAGAAGAGCCGCGGCTATTTGTTCTGGGGAATGACGGGAGAGAATTTCTGTTGTAAATGTCTTTTCTTCCTCAGTAATTTCCTCAATTAAAGCAGGGTCCTCTAAAATACGTTCTCTATCTCTCTTTAAGATGTCTTCCACCGACGGTGGTTTGCTCCACGTTGCTTCGATATTTACTCGAGCGAAAAGACGATCTACATACCTTCGGCTCTGATACGGTACAATTAGTGCGCTTACCCCTTTCTTTCCCGCACGACCAGTTCTTCCACTTCTGTGAAGTAACGACTCATGATTTTTGGGGAGGTCTGCGTGTATTACGAGTTGAAGGTCTGGTATATCGATACCGCGCGCAGCTACGTCAGTCGCAATACAAATTCGTGATCTACCACTGCGGATAGAGTTAAGTGCATGGGTTCTCTGTTCCTGACTTAACTCGCCGGATAGAGCTACGACTGAAAATCCCCGGTTAGCAAATCGGCTGGTCATGTGGTTAACCATTGCGCGGGTACCGCAGAATACTAATGCTGTTTTAGCATCTGTGTGCCTGAGTATATTTATAATTGCATTTTCTTTATCGTTTGGTGCAACAGTGATTGCCTGATATTCGATGTCATGATGTTGTTTTCGCTCGTCTTGAGTGCTTATACGAACTGCATCACGTTGATAGTTTTTTGCCAGGCTGATGATAGATTTTGGCACAGTAGCAGAGAATAAAAGAGTGCGACGTCCTTTGGGTGATGTTTTCAAAATATACTCAAGGTCATCTTTAAAGCCTAGATCTAGCA
>CAXYEO010000023.1:0-21410 GCA_964276085.1 uncultured Thalassobaculaceae bacterium
CCTTTAGAAGACAAGCGCTAGAAATATGCTGTAAATAAAACTAATGTTCTGTATCGCATGCGGTTATTATTACTATTTACAACTTATAACACCATAAAGAATCATGTAATTTTATTGCTTGATAGTCTGATTTATATAAACATTTCAAAAAATACGCAACCGCAACTTAGTCGCATTATCTATAACTCTCTACATGATTTCTTGCGCCTTCTTGACTTTAAAATTATCTTATTGAGCAGAATCTCTTCTGGCGCCCAAAGACAGCCAAAATCAGTAGAAACGGAATTTGTTACAGCAAATTCGCAAATCCCTTGCCAAACGCTCTTTAGCCTTGATAGACGGAAATAAATGAGGAATAAGAAAAGTGTTAATTACCGATTGAAAAAGCAAGGAAGCCTACAACACAATTCGGACCCATTGATGTAAAGGCCTTTTGGGGAATAGTATAACGGTAGTACAGCGGAATCTGGCTCCGTCGGCCCTAGTTCAAATCCAGGTTCCCCAGCCACCTCTTATTTTATACACAAACGCCTTTTTATAGTCCTGCTTGAGTTATGAACTTTGTATTAAAATAAGATTCGATCCCCTCCATTCCTCCTTCTTTTCCAAAACCTGAGTCTCCTATTCCACCAAAAGGTGTCTCTGGCATAGCTAATCCATGATGATTTATTGAGACCATACCGCTAGACAGTGCGGATCCAATTGCCTCAGCAGTTTTTGCCGACTTTGTATACGCGTAAGCAGCTAAACCATACGGTAGTCTATTAGCTTCCTTGACAACGTCATCGAAATTGCTGAAAGGAGTGATCGGAGCCAAAGGACCGAACGGCTCCTCGTTCATTATCCTAGCACTCAATGGCACATCAGTAAGGACAGTAGGCTCATAAAAGTAACCCTTATTACCCTGTCTTTCGCCCCCCGTTTTCACTTTTGCACCATTTTTAACCGCATCGGCTACAAACGATTCTATCGCATCAACTCGTCTAGAATGTGCCAATGGTCCCATAGTTGTTTCTGGATCTAGACCATTACCTAATATTTGACTTTTTGACACCTCTGTAAACCCATTTACAAATCTATCATATAAGGATTCATGCACAAGGAAACGGGTCGGAGACACACAGACTTGCCCTGCATTACGATATTTATTAGTGGATAATATTTGCAGGGCTACATCAACATCGGCATCTTCAAACACTATTGCTGGAGAATGACCCCCAAGCTCCATAGTTACTAATTTCATATGCTCACCTGCCTTTGCGGCTAGCTGTTTTCCAACTGCAGTAGAACCCGTAAACGTAACTTTTTTGATGATGGGATGTGGTATTAAATAGTCTGAAATTTCGGCTGGGATACCAAACACAAGATTAAGTACTCCAGCTGGTAAACCAGCATCTTCAAATACTCTCACAAGTTCAGCGCAACATGCAGGTGCTTCTTCAGGGCCCTTGACGATAATAGAGCACCCCGCTGCAATAGCAGCAGGGACTTTCTGTAAGATTTGGTTTAACGGAAAATTCCACGGGGTAAATGCCGCTACAGGACCTACCGGCTCTTTAACAGTAAATTGATAGACTCCATCTAAACGAGCAGGTATTACTCTTCCGTAGGCCCGCCGTCCTTCTTCGGCCATCCAATCTATTCTATCCGCCCCCATTAACGTTTCACCTTTAGCTTCTGCTAACGGTTTTCCCTGTTCAGTGGTCATTATCTCAGCAATCATTGGCGCTCTCTCACGCAGTAAATCTGCAGCTTTCCGCAATATCTTGTATCGATCAAGCGGTGAGGTTTTTTTCCATATCTTGAAAGCCTTGTCTGCCGAGTCTAGCGCCTCATCAAGGTCCGCTTCCCGTGCTCTGGCCACGTTACCAATTACTTCCTCAGTCGCAGGATTAATTACATCTAAAGTGTCACCTGCTAACGCTGGACGCCACTTGCCATTTATATACAAATCAGTGTTTGGGTATTTTATTGTCATTTTTTTCTCTCAGTTTTTATTTAAATTAACTTTGTTATGGTTACTTCTCGAACACTTACGGGTTTGCTTGAAACCAATAATAAATATACGGTTTGGGGGAGCATCAATACTCAAACACCCTAGTGAAATATTACTATATTTCTCAAATTCAATACCTAATTAGAAACTTTCTAATATCTTCGAGCCACCCCAAAAAATAGTGACTAACGAGGACCAACCAATAAATTGAAAAACCATATTGTCGTAAAACTTATCTCCCCCCCAAATTTGATTTAGGGTTAAATAATTTGAGAACCCAATAACTCCTAAACATAACGAAACTATTCCTATGAAAAGAAAATAGTCTGAATCTCTAGGTGACCTGGATATCGTTTCTGCTACAGCGCCTGAAAGACTGAATAGATTTAAGAATATTATTAACAATCCGATAAATAGCATCTTTATATTCATCATCGCTCATTTAATTTTTTTTCAGTAACCTTTGTCTTGGAAACAAGACATTAATCCTTTATACTATTAATACGACTTAGTCGCAATTGCAATATTTGGTCAGATATCCAAACTGACGATGCTTATGAAGTTTGAATTATCAAACGTCTTTTTTTATTGATTTTACACGAGGAAAAAATGTCATTAATACTCCCAGATCTACCCTATGCTTACGACGCTTTAATGCCATATATGTCACCAGAAACGTTCGAACTCCACCATGACAAACACCATTTGGCTTATGTTAACAATGGTTCAGCGCTCCTAGAGCAAAGTAATTTGAAAGCTAAAACGCTTGAAGATATTATGTTGGGGTCCTTCAATGGTGGAAATGTAAGTCCGCTATTTAATAACGTTGCCCAGCATTGGAACCACATTAATTTTTGGGAGTGGATGAAGCCAAACGGCGGAGGCAGAATTCCTAGCAAACTTGAAAATAAGTTAATAACTGATTTTGGAACTGTTGATGAATTTAAATCACAGTTTGTTCAAGCCGGTGTTAGCCAGTTTGGCTCAGGTTGGTGTTGGCTGATTATAAATCCAGAGGGAAAACTGACCGTCACCAATACTTCTAACGCAATAAATCCATTAGCAAATGGCAGTGGGATACCCATTTTAGGCTGCGACGTGTGGGAACATTCTTATTACGTCGATTATCGAAATGTTAGACCCAATTACCTTAACGCCTTTATAAACAATATGGTGAATTGGGAAAGGGTAACGGAGTTACTAGAGAAAAATCTATAAATCTCAGATCGTTATAGAGCAAATGTCTGAAGTTTATAAGGTTTGTGTTTACGGTATGGAGACTATAAGTAAACAGACTTGATAAAATTATCTAGTCGTAAAACGGCAATAAATGGTATGATTTTTCATGGAAAATAAAATATATATAGCTATGAATCGCTTTAAAATAGCACCTGGCAGGGAAACAGATTTTGAAACTATATGGAAAGATAGAGATACAAAGCTTGCCAATGTGCCAGGTTTCCGAGAATTCAACCTCATTCGTGGTGACGATAGCGGGGAGTATACACTTTACGCATCACATACTACGTGGGACTCTAAAACCGACTTTGTGACGTGGACTAAATCCAAGTCATTCCGAGAAGCTCATAAAAACGCAGGTAGCCACGGCGATATCTATCTAGGACACCCGGTATTCGAAGGGTTTGAAATCGTTCTTTAAAAATTGATTTCTTAGAAAATATGGACCACATTTTATAGAATTAGATTTTTTTCCTATAATAATTTATTGTGATTTTATATTAATTTCTCGAAACACTGGACCCAATGCACAAAGCGACTAAGACCCCAATCTTCCGAGGAGATCTCTCAGATTTATTAACCTTTAGCAAACGTATAGCTATTTTTACCGGTGCAGGAATATCGACAGAGTCCGGAATCCCTGACTTTAGGAGTCCCGGTGGAATTTGGACAAAAATGGCTCCTATTCAATACCAGGACTTTTTAGATAGTGAAGAAATGCGCTATGAGTCTTGGCGGCGTAAATTTGAAGTAGATAAAACAATCAAACAAGCAAAGCCAAATGAGGGACACTATGCTGTCGCCAGTTTAGTTAATGGCGGGAAAGCTGACGCTGTTATCACTCAAAACATTGACAACCTCCATCAAGATTCCGGAATAAACCATGATCAAGTCATAGAACTTCATGGTAATAGCACCTATGCAAAATGTATTGATTGTGGAGCTCGAGAGGAATTGGAGATAATAAAACAGACTTTCCTTGGCAAGGACGAATTGCCCATCTGTAAATTTTGCGGCGGGCATATTAAAACAGCAACCGTTTCTTTTGGCCAATCTATGCCGGAGGAACCGATGCGAAGGGCATATGACGAGGCGCTAGCATGTGACCTTTTCCTAGTCATTGGATCATCACTTGTTGTATACCCCGCGGCCGATATCCCAATGATAGCTAAAAGTAATGGGGCAAAGCTGGTCATACTTAATAGAGAGCCAACACCCCTTGATAAATGCGCTGACTTAATTGTAACCGGATCTATTGGTGAAATATTACCTCTAGCCATAAAAAGTAATTGATTTTTTGCACGAATCGCTTGTAACTAAACTGGCGACCTTCGAAAGGATTTACAAAATGGCCTCCGAAATGCCAATTGAATTAACTTTGCTAATTTGGGCAGCCGCCCTTACCCTAATACAAATGATTATATCTGCTTTAGGGTCGGTTTCTCAAATAGGTCTGACCACACTTGCAGGAAATAGGGACAACCTTGCTGATACAACCGGTTGGGCATCAAGAGCTCAACGAGCTCACAGAAATATGCTTGAAAGCATAGCTGTTTTTGCAATTCTTGTGCTTTCAGCAAATTCCATGAATATTTCGAATGATATTACAGTTCTCGGTGCGCAGTTATTTTTCTGGGGTAGGCTAGCATTCTCAATAATCTATTTAGCAGGGATTCCTTGGCTCCGGACCGCCGCGTGGGGTGTTTCATTAGCCGGTCTTGTTTTAATTTTCTTACAACTTATCTAAATTAGTTGTCGAGTCTCCGCTTGGCCAAATCTACAATCACAATCTATTATAAGGCGGCAGTATGAAAGGCCTACTTTCTACTCTTCCCACCAATAAATAGGCTTACTTAACATCAACCGTTGAGATAAAAAAGCAAAGAGTGCAAATATAATGCTACAAATTATATGCAACCAACAATAGAAAACCGTAAAGTCTTGAACTAGTCTGCTGAAGACCACTCCTTAACTCAGCCGCAAAAGCAAGGTACAACATGGCTAGGCTCGCGGCAATTAATCCAGTTTGATAGACTATAAGTTCTCCGACAATATCTTTAATAACTCCCACACCTAAGATTAGGGTACCACTAACTATTAGCGCACCAGAAATTAATCCAAACCACTGATAAGCCAAACGGCAATCAAATACACCGCTACGGGTTCATAATCTAATGTACCAATTCAACCACCAATCGTAGCAATTTCAATAACCAAGCCACTTTGTTTTTCGGTCCATCGAGAATTTGTTGCTACTAGTAGTGCGCAAGCCCCACCCATCCCTATTGCTGTTAACCCTCCATATAAAGCATAAACATGTCAGAGCTCGGTTACATAAAGACCAAAATAAGTCCCTCCACCAAGCAAAATATCAGCCAAGATCATCGTTGTTCGTAACCCGAGCCGATGCGCGCAGCATCCTATGAGCATGAGAAATACGCCATATATTATAAGATCAATCGATACTGATCCCGAGACTAGTACGTTACTCCTATCAAATTAATTGACAATATGAGTATAAAATAATGTTAAGGAAAAATAAGTTTCATTTCCTGTTGCATTAATTAAAAAATGAGGAAAACTATTGCCCACCGATAATACATACACATTTATGTCTCATATAACCAAGATTTAAGCGATTAACTCCAACCATTCGTCTTCGGTTAAAATTGTAACATCTAATTCTTTCGCTTTAGCTGCTTTTGATCCGGCTTCCCCGCCAACCACAACAAAGTCTGTTTTACTTGATACTGTTCCAACTACTTTTGCTCCCAAGCTTTCTGCTACCGACTTAGCTTCTGCTCGTCCCATTTTCTCAAGTGTTCCAGAAAAAACAATTGTTTTTCCTGTTATTTTTGTTGTCTCAAGAATTGTTTCTTCATAATTTTTTATATCAAGTTGATTTTCGATATCAAAAAGTATTTCCAAATTAGTTTCGTCCTTAAAAAAAATAACCAGATCGTCCGCGACGCTTTCGCCAATCTGATCAATACTTACAAGGTCGTGGTACTCTGTTGATTGTTTATCAACAGCATTTATCAATGTTAAGCGTAATTTATCTAAGGTTCCAAAATTCATAGCTAGCAAGCGAGCGGTCGCTTGACCAATCTGCGGTATTCCCAAGCCATATATTAGCCGTTCCAACTTGATCGTGCGGCTTTTTTCAATTGCATTAAGAATATTGCCCACAGATCTCTTTCCCAAACCAGCTTTTTGTTCTAGGTCCGTCCTCCGATCTCTTAGCTTAAAAATATCTCCCGGACTTGATATAAACCCCTCGTCCCAAAATAATTGTATTTGTTTTTCTCCCAAGCCATCAATATCGATAGCGTTTCGTGACACAAAGTGCTTAAGCCTTTCAACCGCTTGGTCTTTACAAGCCAAACCTCCTAGGCAGCGCCTAGCCGCTTCTCCTTCCAACCTTATACTCTCTCGCCCACAGCTAGGGCAACTAGTTGGGAATTTATAAGGTTTATTCAGTTGTGAGCGCTTATGAGTTATCACTTCAACGACTTGGGGAATAACATCACCAGCTCTTTGTATTACGACAGTATCACCGATGTGTATGTCTTTTCGTTTTATTTCATCTTCATTGTGTAAAGAGGCATTTGATACGATTACACCACCAACATTAACGGGTGTTAACCTTGCCACAGGAGTTAAAACACCTGTTCTTCCTACCTGAATATCTATAGATTCAAGAACTGTCTCTATTCGCTCTGCTGGAAACTTATGAGCTATAGCCCACCGGGGAGCTCTGCTAACAGCGCCAAGGCGCTTCTGAAAATCTAATCTGTTAACTTTATACACCACACCATCTATATCATATGGCAACTCTAGCCGTTGTTGTTCTATTTCACGGTAATGTAATAACACATCTTGCGAAGAGCTACAGAGCCGGGTTAACGGATTTACGGAAAACCCCCAATTCGCTAACATATTAAGAAATTGTTGTTGGGTGTCAGCTTTAAATTCCGAAACTTCTCCCCATGCGTAAGCAAAGAAATTAAGCTTCCTACTTGCTGTAATCGCCGGATTTAATTGCCTTAAAGAACCAGCTGCTGCATTCCTAGGATTGGCGAATACTTTAGAATTTGCATTTACTTGAGTACTATTTAATTCGTTGAATGCTGCCTTACTCATATAAATTTCACCCCTAATTTCCAACGTATCAGGAAAGTTACCAACGAGGTGCAAAGGAATATCCTTGATAGTTCTTAAGTTATGAGTAATATCTTCACCAACTAATCCGTCTCCCCGTGTTGCCCCTTTAACAAACGACCCTTGTTCATATCTCAATGACGCTGAGACACCATCTATTTTTGGTTCGGCAACTACTTCGATATCTTTTTCGGTATTTAATGCCAAGAACTTATTCACTCGTCCGAGAAAGTCCGTTACATCACTATCAATAAAAGCATTAGCAAGTGACAACATGGGTTGACTATGTATTACTTTTGAGAAGCTAGGTGATGGCGTGGCTCCTACTTGCCTTAAGACCGGGGATAATTTTTTCAAGGCTGGAAACTGTTGCACTAGCGTCTCTAATCTTTGCCTTAAACTGTCATAATTAAAGTCATCGATTTGTGGCGCATCGTGTTGATAGTACATCTCATCGTGAGCACCTATTTCTTGATTTAATGCAATCACCTCGCTTTCTGCCTCAAAAACATTAAACTCTGTAATCGATTTCTCTCTATATTTCGACGTCACAGGTATTCCATTCAACCTTCTAATAATTTTAGTGATGCTGCACGCGCCTCTTTAGTAATTATCTCTCCGGCAAGCATTCGGGCGATCTCCTCTATACGTTCTTCCTTTTCAAGTTCCCTGGTAGTTGTTCGCTGATATCCCTTGTGTTCCTCCTTAAAAACTTTCCAATGACAATGCCCTCTGGCAGCCACTTGCGGCGAATGCGTTACAACTAACACTTGAATCTTATGTCCCAATTTGTTCAAGTGTTCACCGACAGCAGCAGCAACTGCCCCACCTACCCCGGCGTCAACTTCATCAAAAATTAACGTGGGAAGAGTGTTAACCCCAGAGAGTGCGACCCTAAGAGCCAGCAATAAACGCGACAGTTCTCCACCCGACGCAATCTTTTCGAGAGGACCTAAAGGTGTGCCAGGGTTAGTCGCTATTTGAAATGCTATCTTATCCCAACCGTCGACACCCCAATTATCCTCATCAACTGTCTCAATAGTAGTTTCAAATTTCGATCGTTCCATTTTTAACGGTTTTAATTCTGATATAATTGCATCGTTCAAACGAAGCCCTGCCTCCCTCCTACTGATAGATAATAAAGAAGCCATCTTTGCAAAGTTAGTGCGAGCCCCATCACATTTTCTCTGCAGTTTCCCCAACTCTGATCCACCATCCTTAATTACTTTTAGTTGGTTCGTTAGATCCAAATGTAACGCAATTAATCCATCGGGTGTTACATTATATTTTCTGGCTGTTGATCTAACATGACTCAACCTGTCATCAACTTCTTCAAGACGACCCGAGTCCATTTCAATATCTGATGCGAGCCTTGCCAGGATTAATTCTGTTTCCGCTAGTTCGGCACCTGCTCTTTCTAGTGGATCCAGCTCCCTAATAATCCTTTCACTAACTGCATCCAGTATCCTTTGTGCATTAGCTACAAGCGATATAGCGCCATTGTCACCCCCCACCAATTGCAGCGCATTATTCAACGAATTGATTATTTTTTCTGCATTTATTAATTCCGATCGAGTTTCGAGTAGTTGTGTTTCTTCGCCATCGAAAGTATTTAATTCATCTAATTCGTTTACTGCGACCTCTAAAAATATTTTTTGATTTTCACTTTTATCCATTTGCGCTTTCGCTTCCCTCAGGTTTGAGTTGGCATCTGATAAATCAAAATAGGCCTTTGCTACTTCTGTTTGTAAAGCGAGATGATTTGCAAACAGATCCAAGAAATGTCGATGGCTCTTTGGGTTCAACAAGCCCTGTGCATCAAATTGCCCTTGAATTTCTATCAGTGAGTCGCCAAGTTCGCGCAAAATATTTGCTGATACAGGTTGATCGTTTATAAAAGCTCGGCTCCTTCCATCGTTTCCTATAGTCCTCCGAAGATATAGGAGACCATCGTCAAAATCTTCACGATTTAAACCTGTTTTTTCGAAGAATGTAATAAGGGACTCTAAATTTTGGATCTCAAAGGTCGCTGTAACACTGGCTTGCGGGGCCCCATGTCGCCTCATGGAAGTGTCTACACGACCACCTAGCGCCAATCCCAAAGCATCCAGTAGTATAGATTTTCCAGCTCCGGTTTCACCTGTCAAAACCGTAAGGCCTCTTGAGAAGGAAATATCCATATGATCAATTAAAACTACATCACGAATGGATAACCCACAGAGCATAACGTTCTCAAAAAATCCATAAACCAAAACCAAGCAAGCCGGTTTTTTTACTTGGATTATTCTTGTGTATTCCCCCCTTGATCAGCTTATAGCTGTCTTCGTACCAGGTGCTTCCTGGATAATTGTGCCCCAAAACGGCTGCCGTTTTTGCTGCCTCTTCTGTCAGACCTACAGCCAGGTAGGACTCGGTGAGACGATGCAATGCTTCCGGCACCTGTTCAGTTGTATCAAAATTTCGTATGACTGTTCTGAATCTATTTATAGCCGCCAAATACTGCGACTGTTTCATGTAAAAGCGACCAATTTTCATCTCTTTACCAGCGAGGTGGTTGCGTGTTAGATCAATTTTCAAACTGGCATCTCTTGCATAATTACTATCTGGAAACCGTTTAATTATTTCATTAAACGTCTCAAGCGCCTTCTGTGTAATTTTCTGATCCCGGCCGACATCGATGATTCGTTCATAAAAGCTTAACCCCTTCAGATAGTAAGCATAGTCTGCGTTTTTATGACTTGGGTTGAGTTGGATAAATCTATCAAGGGAATTTACCGCTTCATCATACTGATTACTTTGATATAGAGAATATGCTGCCATCAACTGAGCTTGCGTAGCCCATACTGAATATGGGTGCTGCCTTTCTACTTCATCAAAGAGTGGCGCTGCAGTTCTATATTTTCCTGAAGCGGCACTATCCATCGCTTTATTATAAAGAAACTCAACTGATTCATCTATAAACTCAGCCTTGTTGTCAGAGGCACTACAGCCAAAAACCATACCAACAAGTAGTAATACCGCCAAAAAGCGTAAATAAAATGCCATAATATAATTCATCTAACCTAAATTAAACAATTCCTAAAACTCAATGATATACACCAACCAAAAAGTAAATTTTTCCAAGATACACCATTACTATTATACCGGCTTTTGCAGGTGAAGTCATCGCTTCAGTTCTACACCACCACTTTCTTGTACTTTAATTGTTCGATTGTATCCACGTCTAGTCCTAGCCAATCGCTCAACACCCACCCCGTATGTTCTCCAATACTTGGCTCAAACACAATACTTGGGTCGGGGCTCTCATGAAACCTAATAGGGCTTGTTGGGAGCACCACATCTCCCATTATTGGGTGCTGGACTTTATGCAGCATGCCTCGTTGATGCATGTGTGTATCAGCAGCCACTTCCTCCAAATTCCGGACTGGCGCAGCAGGAACACGACATTCTTTCAACGTTAACGCAGCCTGGTTCTTTGAAATCGTTTTGGTCCAACCTTCTACTAACTCATCAATAATATGCTCATTGTTTGCTCTGAGTGTCTGTGTAGCAAAACGGGGGTCATCTTTCAAATCTGAACGGTCTAATATACCCAATAAATTTTGCCAGTGTGCTTCCTTGACGCAAATAATAGCAACAAACCCATCTTTAGTTGGATAAACATTGTAGGGAGCTGACCCTTGAGTGGGGTGTTTATTTCCCCGCCTTGCCGGTTGCTTCCAGTTATTACGATGCAAACTAGCAATATTTGAACTAAGAACAGGATAAATCGCTTCTTGCATAGCAACTTCAACAACGCGACCGACACCCGTTTTTTCTCGCTCATATAATGCCGTTGTGATACCTGCGTACAAATGTACGCCCGCAACAAAGTCGCAAATAGCCAGACCTGTTTTCATCGGTGGTCCATCTTCTGGACCATTTATACTCATAACCCCCCCCATCGCTTGTACAGTCAGATCCATGGCTAAATTATTCTTATCCGGTCCCGATAACCCGTAACCAGTGCCCGAAGCATATATTAAACGGGGATTTATTTTTGTAAGCACGTCAGAACCAAGCCCCAACCGCTCCATCGCATTAGGGGCAAAATTTTCCAGAAGGACATCCGCTTTTTTTATAAGGTCTACTAATATATTTTTACCTATTTGATCTTTTAAGTTTATAGCTATCCCCCTTTTATTTGTATTCAGCATCGCAAAAGATAATGGGACTACGCCTCCTCCGCGTTGTCGCAAAACTTCGCCATGTAAAGGTTCTAACTTAATCACATCGGCGCCCGCATGCGCCATAAGAAACCCCGCATACGGTCCATTATATATTTGACCAAGATCTAGAACCTTGATTCCTTCTAGCGGCCATTTTTTTTCTTTTTGTAACATTAGGAGCTTACCTCAGAGAACCGCCGATAATATCTCTTGCAATCACATGCTTTTGGACTTCGCTTGGACCTTCACCTATACGGCGGATCCTCATTTCTCTAAACCATCTTTCTAATGGCAGATCTTTTGCAACACCAAGCCCACCGTGGATCTGCATCGATCGATCAATAACTTTAAATCCATTCTCTGAACATACTAGTTTTGCAATCGCCGACTCAGTGCGAAAGGGCAAACCGTTATCCGATTTTGCTGCGGCATCGAGAACAAGTAAACGCGCCGCACGAATATCTATCTCATTTTCAACTAACATCCATTGAATTCCTTGTCTAGCTGACAGAGTTGCACCAAATGTTTCTCGGATTTTTGAATATTCTATCGCCATTTCATGAGCCTTAATTGCTGCTCCCAGACACTCCGCGGCATAGGGCACACGCTGACGTGCTAAACGGTCGTTAGCTATTGCAAACCCGCCACCTTCCTCCCCTAATATATTTTCGTGTGGCACTCTCAAGTTATCAATTTGGATTTCAGTGGCATATTTTGCAGACCGAAGAGTATGAACAACCCTTGCAACGTTAAACCCTGGCCAGTCTGTTTCCACTATGAATGCTGTCACACCTGCTCGTCCGGCTTCTCCCGTACGAGCAAAAACTAATCCATAATCGGCACGGTCGGCGCCACTAATCCATAATTTTGTTCCATTTAAGACCCAGTGATTATTACCGTCTCGGACAGCGCGAGTTTGAATTGCACGCGCTGGGTCACTGCCACCTGAAGGTTCTGAAAGCCCAAAAAAGACCCGTTTCTCTCCCCTTAACATTGGATAGAGATATTTTTCTTTTTGGATCTCGGTAGCTTCAAAAAGTTGAGCTTGACGCGCACCCCCAAATGCACCGTAACATGGAGTATATATCCCTGCTCTATGTTGACTACACTCTATTGCTATTAACACACGGGTAACCATACCTATGTCGGGTCCACCATATTCTGGGGGAGTATCTAATCCATAAAGACCCATTGCCTTAGTCTTGTCTGTAAGTCTCTTCAAGACGTCTGGTTCGAGTTCATCTGCATCAGGATCTAGATCCATTTCAAGAGGAACAATTTCTTCATGAACAAAACGTTTTACCATATCGACGATCAAAGTCTGTTCTTCGGTCAATGCAAAATCCAAGATTACCTCCTTTATTAATTAGTTCTTTAAAAGTTATTTAATTATAGAAGAAGCCGTAGCAATCAATATTTGTGATTATCGTCGCCACCTGGCCGAAGCTGACCTAAAGACCCCGGATCAATATCTGTATTACCAATAGGTAGTTGTTTATGATCGTAATAAAACACCTGCAAGAGTTCCACATATCGAGTCTTATAAGCCATATTTACTTCTATTCTAAAGTAGCATGCTTCGAATGGTTTTCTATTAAGGAAACTTAATAACTCTCCCTTTAACCCAAATTTAGTCATGGCGTTGGCTACACCGATATAAACTATCTCGTAATTTTTATTGGCCAATTGATATACGCCTAAATGGCTAGCTATTTTACCAAGACTGAATTCATTTAAATCAATCCAGGGTTTATTCATGCGAACAGCCAAAGTTCCTCTCCTCATATACCTTTAAATACTGGATCTCGCTTTTCTAACCTTGCCCTGATCCCTTCTTTAGCGTCTTCACTGCTTCTGGCAGTTATAACAAGCTCATCTACGTCGTCATGGTCTATGTTATCCCGGAAGGCTAATTCTCTAATAATAAGCGCTTTCATTGCACGAAGAGATAGAGGTGCATTTTTTGACAACCGACCAAGTATTTTGCTCACCTCTCCCTCTAATTGGTTCTCAGGCACTACACGACTTATTGCGCCATTTTCGTACATCCACTGCGCGGGCATAGGGTCTCCAAGCAATAATATTTCGCGAGTACTTACTGGGCCAGCTATTTCTAAGAGCTTTTTGGCTAAAAACCAATTAGGCGCCAAACCAATTTGTGCTAATGACATACCAAATTTGGCGTTTTCGGAGGCTATGACAAACTCGGAATGTAACGCCATTTCACATCCCCCAGCTATCGCGGCACCATGCACAACAGATACTATTGGCAGGGGATGCATTTCCATTGCGTGGAAAACACGTTCTACAGGGCTCACAGAGCCAATCGATGGTTTTTTTTCTCTTTCCGCAAGATCTATCCCAGCACAAAATGATGGGCCTTCTCCCCGTATAACAATAACGCGGTCACCCGGTGAAGGGGCTTCTGAAAATACCTCGTACAGCATATCAAGCATTTCCAGATCTAGTGCATTTCGTTTTTCAGGTCTATTTAATATGACTGTTTTAACGAAGTCTTTAGACTCAATACGAACTTTATCCACGATCCTTCTCCCTCAGTTTTATATTTTGTTAATTCTGTTTTGGATATTTTTATTTTTGCCCATTCTCTCTGCAATCGCAATCCCAGTTAATACCAATGTTAATCCGATCATGTGATAGTTTTCGAACTTTTCACCAATTAAAATGACACTAAAAACTGATGCAAAAATAGGTACCAAGTTAATGAATACACCAGCTCGTGGAGCGCCTATTAATTGAACACCTTTTATAAAGAAAAGTTGAGACATAAAAGATGGAAATATGACTACAAATAATATGACAAGAGTCCCTTTGTCAGAAGGCCAAATTAACGAGCCCGTAGCCAATTCAAAAACTGCAAACGGAAAACTAGCCAGCATTGCAGCTACAGAAATAATAGCAAACATAGCTACACCTGGCACATCTGGCTTTTGACGCAAGAAGATAGTGTATATAGAATAAATTAAGCAGGCTAATAATATTAACAAGTCCCCAATATTGAAAGTAAAAGCTCTAAGTTGATTAATATCACCTTTAATTGCGACAGTAATTACCCCAATTATTGTTATGATTATGCCCCCAAGTTGAACTAATGAAATAGGTTCTCGATACAATAAAAATGCACCTAGTAAAACAAAAACAGGTAGTGCACCCTGGAAGATGCCAATGTTTATAGCTGTTGTGTGATAAGCACTGATATAAAAAAGAATATTAAAACCAGTGAATCCCAAGGCGCCCATGCAAAAAAGATAAACCCACCTAGCTTTCAGTACTGAGGCATTTAGTACAACTGTACGGTATGCAATTGTCCATATAATGATTGAGACACCGAACCAACGTAAGAAAGTCAGTAAAAGTGGAGATACTTCGCCAACAGCAAATCGGGCAGCCACAGCGTTTCCACCCCAACAAGCGGTGCAGATAACTAATAAGATATAGGGGTTATTAAAAATCGGTTTTAGACGAAGAAACATTAAGGCTGTTCATTTCGTGGTCAATGAATACAAACTTACGTTCCTCAATACGCTAAAACGTTAAGCCACGGACTTTATCAAGCTGAAACAGCCATCAGCTCAGAAGTTTGATGGGCTGTTTTTTTTACTTCTGTAATCCACTCCCAAGCATCTGGATTGGCAAATAATTGTCTCAATAACTTGTTGTTAAAATAATGTCCCGTCTTATATGCCTCTATCCGTCCCAAAATTGGCCCACCGGCTAAATAAACATCTCCAACACAATCTAATATTTTGTGGCGAACAAACTCATCTTCGTAACGTAAGCCTTCTGAATTAAGAACATTTTCCCCATCGACGATTACAACATTATCCAATGATCCACCAAGGCCAAGACCAGCAGCTCTCATTTTGTCAACATCCTCAAGAAACCCGAATGTTCTGGCAGCACTAATTTCATGATTAAAAGTACCATTCACTAGTGCTACATCTAATGTTTTTTCTCTAACAGCACTCGAATTAAAATCTATTTCAAAATCAATACTGAAGTCGTCGGCTGGATAAAGCGCAATACGCTCACAAGATTCGCCAAAAACTTCTACCGGTTTGAGTATTTTTAAGATACTTCTAGCAGCTTTTTGTTCTACTACTCCCGAGGATTGAAATCCATGAACAAACGGTTCAGAACTTCCATCCATAATAGGGACTTCTGGACCATCTATCTCTATTAAAACATTATCTATCCCAGATCCGGACAATGCAGCCATCAGATGTTCAATAGTAGAGACACTTATTCCATTTGAATTTGTGATGGTTGTAGATAGAACCGTATCGCTTACCATATCCCAAGCAGCAGGTATTCGTGAGGTATTTCTGGAAACATCTATTCTTCGAAACACTACTCCATGATCAACGTCAGCTGGTAATATTTTCAGGTTTACATTACCGCCACTATGTAATGCTATCCCACCAAACTCAACAACCTTACCAAGAGTATGCTGTTTTTTTACATTCAATATACTATCTGCCAAATTGTGTAACATGAGACTATTGTCCATATATCACTTCATAGGAAAATTAAAAACCTGTCTTTAATAAGCCCCTTCTTAATAACAATTTAGAAGGGGCTTCTCAAATCACCTTTTATTACTAATTGTTACTGGTAAGAATATAAATTTTTCCCAGAATTCGTAGTAATTTTAGCTACTTGGTCGCCTTAAAAAAGCCGGTATGTCAAGAAGCGAACCGTCAATATTCTCATTTTTTCGACTTGTAATAAACGATTCATCAGAAACATGAGATTGAGATGAGGAGCCGCCCCCTAGGTCTATTTTTGGAACAATTGGTAACGAAGCTTTAAGGAAGTCATTTTGAATATTTAGGTCAGTTTTTTCACTTTCATTATCCTTTTTCCCTATACCCGTCACTCTTTGAAATAAGTTCCTTCCTTTTTTTGCTGTTCCGGATAAACCAGTGTTAACGATGGCAGCAGCGTTGAATGGATCAGGTGCTACTTGCGCATCAATATTGATAGGTTTTTCGGTAAGCACAGGAGCGGGCGGGATAAAACGTTGCGTAACCTCTTCTGCTACCATGTCTGGCTGAGAAGGTCGATTACTTGCTAAAGATGTTTCTAGGATAGCATTGTCTAGAGAAACCTCGGATGTTATAGAGCCCATATTACCGGTATTGAAATAATCCACAGTATTATCAGTTTTATCCAACTCCTGAGTTACAGGGCCATTATTATCAGTCAAAATAATCCCGTCCGTGCCAGTCTTTTTTAAAGGTTCTGAGATAGCCTCTATCTCAGAAGATGCAAATTCATCCTGAATTTCTGTCGCAAGAGGAGCTCCTGATTCTTTTGTTAACAACTCTTGGATTGGGGCCTCTTGACTAGAAACTAATGTCATTTGGGGTCTTGGTTTTGCTAAGATACCTTCTGCGGAAATTCCTGTTGCAACAACAGAAACTCTCATTAACCCATCAAGTTTTTCATCAAAAGTAGATCCAAATATTATATTCGCTTCGGCATCAACTTCCTCTCGTATACGATTTGCTGCCTCATCAACCTCAAAGAGTGTCATATCCATACCGCCAGTAATGTTGATTAATACGCCTTTCGCTCCCTTCATTGACATATCATCTAATAGTGGATTTTTAATCGCAGATTCAGCAGCATCAACAGCCCGTTTCTCGCCACTGGCCTCTCCAGTTCCCATCATTGCCTTCCCCATTTCACTCATTACAGTCCGTATATCGGAAAAATCTAAGTTAATAAGCCCTGGCATAACTATTAAATCGGTAACTCCTCTGACTCCCTGATGAAGCACGTTATCAGCCATTTGGAAAGCATCAGCAAACGTTGTTTTTTCATTAGCTATCCTGAACAAGTTCTGGTTTGGAATTATAATTAATGTATCAACATACTTAGTAAGTTCTTCAATACCTTGTTCGGCTAAACGCATTCTGTGGGCACCTTCAAAGTGAAAAGGCTTTGTTACAACGCCAACAGTTAGAATGCCTCGTTCTCTGGCTGCTTGAGCGATAACGGGGGCAGCTCCTGTTCCCGTTCCACCTCCCATACCAGCTGTAATAAAAACCATATTACTATCACCAAGTTCGTCCAGGAGCTGGTCCATGGCCTCTTCCGCAGCAGCTTGGCCAACATCAGGTCGCGATCCAGCGCCTAATCCTTGCGTTACTGTTGCTCCTAATTGTAGACGCCTGTCAGCAAGCGAATTACTCAAGGCCTGATTATCAGTATTAGTAACGATAAACTCTACACCTTCTAGATTGGAGCGGATCATATTATTTACAGCATTTCCGCCAGCTCCACCTACGCCTACGACACTAATCCTTGGTCTCATTTCTATATTTTCATGTGGGGTTGAAAAGTTGATTGTCATTTAAGCCTCCGGAGTTTTAGAATTTAAGTTAATTTGGTTTTTAGTTTCTTTAATTACAGAGTTGCGTTCGATAGTAACTGGATTAGTTATTTTTTTTACAATTGTTGGTCTACGGAACACAGCACCATTGACTGCGCCACTAGTATGTAATGGTTCTTGGTTGGACATTTAGAAGTTCTCCCTTATCCATGAGCCAACTTTTCCAAAAAAACCAATTGGCTCTTTCTTATCGGCCATTCCAAAACTGGAATTGTCGAATTTTGGATCAATTCCATAAACCAAAAGGCCTACGGAAGTTGAAAAAGCAGGGCCAGATACTGCATCAGTCAGCCCATTCGTTCTCACAGGTTTCCCCAAGCGGACCTGTTTTTTTAAAATGCTCTGAGCCAAGTCACAAATCCCTGGCAATTGACTTGCACCGCCTGTTAAAACCACACGACGCCCTGCTATCGGTTCAAATTCTGATTTGGAAATACTTATTTTGATTAGCTCAAAAACTTCTTCCAAACGAGGTTTGATGATGTTAATCAACTTGGATTTTTCAACTTGAGTGACCACGGTTTGTGCATCGCTACCGGTTTGTGGGATTTCTAGTAATTCGCGATCGTCAATAGCAGATAGAATTGCACTCCCATGCAAAGTTTTTAAACGTTCTGCTTCTGAGACTGAGGTACATAATCCTCTAGCAATATCATTCGTTACGTGCATTCCGCCTACTGGAATACTATCGGTGAAAATTACACTTCCATCAAAAAATATTGCTATCGTCGTGGTACCACCTCCCATGTCAACAACTGTAACACCTAAATCAACCTCATCTTCGACTAAACACGCCAACCCCGATGCTAAAGGAGAAACTACAAAGTTATCTATATCTAAATGACATCGCTCAACAACTGCTTTTAAGTTCTTTTTGGGACCAATATCCCCAATGACTAAATGCATTTGTGCAGTTAAGCTTTTCCCAGTCATACCACAAGGGTCTTTAACACCCCTATTACCATCAATCGAAAAATCTACGGGCAATAAATGTATGAGTTCTTGGTCCTCAGCAATTTTTATGCTTTTACCTTGTTCAATGATCTTCCCAAGATCCGCCTCAACTATTTGATGGCCATTAATATCTAAATGTATCTCTATTATTTGCGATACAGGCCGTCCAGCGGATAGATTAATATAAACTCGGTCTATAGTTTCATTGGCCATCGTTTCAGCCGACTGAACTGCTCTTCTGATAGATAGTTCGCAGGACTCCATATCAATTATAGCGCCGTTGCGAATACCCTCAGCTATATTATGCCCAACACCAAGGACCCTAATATTAGATAAACTTGCATCAGGTTTTGGTTTTCGAAAATCTTCTACACGAGCAATAAGACAGCAAATCTTTGTCGAGCCGACATCCAAAGCCGCTATCACACCACTTTTAGGTTTCACAAGCGACTTCTTCACTGACTGCCTACCTTCCAATTGATTGTCATGTTGTTTTCCCCGGCTTACGAATACCTGAAGCTTTAGCTGGCGTAAGCTGGATAATAAATTTCTCGGGGATTCGCATATCTACGGCAATGACATCTTTGCCTAACACCTTATGTCCTTTCTCAATCGTTGCCAGACTAGCCCAAGCTTCTCCAATACCGTGCTCCGGTAATTTAATATTTATTTTATTATCCAATCTCACATCCCAACGCCTACTAGTGACAAAAGTAAGAGCGTTGACACGATCAAAAAGTAAAGGTTCTTGCTTTAGGGTTAACAATATTTTTTTTGCTTTTTTTGGAGCATCTTTGCCAATAATTATTGGCAGATTTTGAAACATATTGTGAGTTAAAGTGCTTATAACGAAACCATTTTGATCAATCAAACTGAGCTGGCCGTCTCTTTGCCATCGCCCAATTGGCTTTCTTTCAGTTAAATTGATAATGATTCTATTGGGCAGTTGTCTCTCAATTCTTACTGTCTCAACCCAAGGTAAGTTTGATATTCGACCTTGAATTGCTTTTATATCAACACCAAGAATAGGTTCTCCAAATTTTATGTTTGAAGCACTAAGCAAACTACTTTTCTTTGTCTTCTTTCGGCCATTAACTAGCACATCTTCAACAAGTAATCCTGTGGCTATAGAAACTGAACGCCCCATCTCTGTGATTATTGAATACGTGTATCGGTTTATATCATTTATTTGAAAGGCGATTGTAACAATTACTAGAACACACCACGGCGATCGGTGACCAAAGTAATTTCCGCCCTGATCCAGATGATGAAAATAAAAGTTTCCACCCAAAAGATTGGTGGTTTCTTTTTACATTTCCATTTTTCTTTAAAGATCGCATTGTGCAATCTCCACCATTTTAGAAACAAGGTTCACAAAATTAATACCCTTAAAGGCCGCTTGTTCTGGGACTAACGAGGTAATCCGTCATGCCAGGTTGCGTATTTATTTCTAAGAAATAAAGTTCCCCAGGTGTCTGTCTTGTATCGTCGTACCTAAAATCAGACCGTGTAACCCCCCGACATCTAAGTACTCGGTGGGCACAACTGGCAGCTTCCAGTGCTTGTTTTGTTTATTATACTCGGGAGACGGGCTGGGACGATATGAATAGAGCCGCCTTTCTCATATTTTGCGTTATAGTCGTAAAAACCTCGTTCAGAAGTTATCTCTGTTACACAAAATGGCTCTTCCGTCGAAAACACCAACGGTCAATTCCCGACCAGGGATGAATTCCTCGACAAGAACTTCATTCCCAAAGGTCCAATCTCTAAATATCTCACCAATATTCACTCTGGCCAATATTCACAATATGAACCCCCAACGCTCGATCCTTGATCTACTGGCTTAATAACGAATGGTTTCGATTGTTTATCAAAAAAACTTATGTCATGTTTTGTTTCAATTGATCCTTTTGGGCATTTCAATCCAGCGCGTTCGAATAATTCTTTCGCCCGGGCTTTATCGATTGCTAACGCTGATGCCTGTACCCCTGAGTGGGTATATGGGATCCCCAATATGTTTAATAGTCCTTGAATATTTCCATCTTCACCCATAAGGACCATTGCAAAGCGTTTAAAACAAATATCAGGTCGATTTTGCATCAAAACATCAGCTATATGTCGATCAACATCAATTTCTGTTACTTTATAACCACCGTCTCTTAACGCGATGGCACAAGCCTTGCCAGTAGCTAGAGAGACTTCTCGTTCCGAAGACCAACCTCCCATCAACACTGCTACGTGTGTCTTCATTTTAACATCCCAACATATGGTTGAGCGGATTTGTTTGGTTAATCCTATTCTCTTAATTTCCCAATCTAATTTTACTCCGGAGTTATCAAAAACACGACATCTAACCAAGTCCCCTAATTCTTCAAGTTCTCTGGCCGTAGCGTTGCCAGTGTTTATTAAAAAAATTACAATGTTTTTTTGA
>CAXYEO010000024.1:0-38424 GCA_964276085.1 uncultured Thalassobaculaceae bacterium
TGATGCAGAAAAACCTTCTAAATGATTTTTTACATTTTCCGCACTGTAATCGTATTCAATTAGGTTTTCCGGGTCCCACTCACTTCTATTTTCGACATGAAAGAAGTCCCCACCATAAACATGAATGGCTCCAGAACATTTTGGGATTGGGTTGTTCACAGAATGAATGATATCCATCCCTAAAGGCGTTACATCTCCTACACATAAAGATTTTGCACCAGCTGCTTCAATTCGTCCTTCTTTATTTTCGTTAATTCTTCGCCAAAAAATATTATCCTCCCGACCGGAATACATGCCGATAACAGCCCAAATATTATGATTATGTGGATATATAGTCACCCATGGTGCCCATACCACGTTTACAATAGTTAAATTACTTGAACTGTAAATAGGAGTTGCCCCAGGCTTTGTTGGCTCCCCTATTGCGTTTATTAATTTATCTGGGTCAGAGACAGCCCTCTCGACGATGTCTTTGATCCCAAGATGTGAGTGATCCACTTCTACTGCTGTCTTACAATTTTCTACAAACATTTCTAGATCAAACATAATTTTAATCCTTTTTGAATAGTTCTGATTCAAAAAAATAATATAATCGTGGTTAAGGCGATAACTTATCATTTGTTATAACAGAAGATAGTTTCCTAATCAGTTTTTCAAACTCATCAACCACAATGGTTCAACTATTGTTAGTTTTAGAATAATGTTATGCGAACGAAAATGTTCCCTTTTTTTGTAAATTTTTTTGCTCTTCCTCTGTTTTATTAAGATTGTTGTTAATCAATCAAGGCATTATTTAACAAAATTACATTTGAGTTTTGAAGTTAAGTAATCACCAATACTAAAACGGTAGGAGGAATATAGTTAGATATAATTTGAAGTCTTATTATGTCGTTTTCTAAACAAAATACGTTGTATATGATGTATTACAAAGCAATTAACTGAGTGTTTTGTTAAAAGTGAGTGTAGGATGAACAAGGTATTTGAGGGGCTTTGTAGTTTTCTTCTTTTTGGCTCGGCTGCAACAGGCTTAATTATGGTATTCGTTTTGGTGGCTGAATTCGAGCTTGAAAAATGGGGCGTAGCCCCAGCCGTCATATTAACGACCTGCATATTAACCTTTCTTTTATCTTGGGCTTGGTATCGCAAACTTAAGCCGTAGCCGGTTATGGCCAATTTAGGTATCTTTTTTATGGAGTGTTGATGCGAGAAACCACTAGCGAAGCCGAGGCAATTCGAACTGTGCATAATTATATCGACGGTTTAAACACCAACGACGAGAAAAAAATTGGGGAAAGCCTTCATTTCCCGCACTCACGATGCATGAAAGATGGAACCATTCATCAATGGACTTCAGCGGGCGAATACCTCGACGGGTTTAAACGGCGTTTGGAGGCAGTGGGCTGGGGTCACACAAAGCTCTATACATTAGAAACGGAAACTATCTCTGATACAAAAACTCATGTAAAAATTGAATTCGCTAGGTTTAAGAAAAGTGGAGAGCTTATTAGCAACTATAAGTCTCTTTATATTATCGTATATGAAAAAGGATATTGGGGAATAAAGTTTGGTTCAGGAACCGGATAATCCCCCTATATTTTTATCCTAACGGTCTGGAAAACAAAAACAAATCCCCAGTATTAATCTGCTATTCCGTTAGCGTAACGTCCATTTACCATTACGGCGTCTGCTGAAACGGTCTTGCTCTTCTTTTCGAACAGTCCGGTAACGAATGACATAAAAGCACGGGATCTTAATTTTTGCGCACGTTTTTGTGATAACTCAATATCAGCGATACTTAAGTTAGCTACTGGATACATTGGGTCGTTTCGGTAAGTATACATTTTTTTTCTTTCATTGAAGTTATCCGATAGCCGGTAAGTAGTGTTATTTGCCTGGGTAAACCACCCATTTGTTGTCAATACAGCTATGAGTAAATGTCATACCGAGAAAAATAGGTTTTATATGAAAAATTAAATATTTGATATTCGAAATGACTATTCGTATAACCTAGACCGCCAATCTATGACGCATTCTAATGGAGCCAAAATGCAAACAAGACTTGAAGAATTGCTCCGTGATAGAGATTGGTTGCTCGCCGATGGTGCTACTGGGACCAATCTCTTCCACGCTGGACTGCAATCTGGCGATTCACCAGAGTTATGGAATGAGCTGTTTCCAAGTAAAATCACAGCTTTGTATCAAAGTGCCGTTGATAGTGGTTCGGATATATTCTTAACCAACACCTTTGGAGGTAACGCCTCTAGATTAAAACTACATAATGCTCAAAATCGGGTTTTTGAGTTAAATAAAACCTCTGCCAGTCTTGCTTGTGAGGTCGCAGCAAAAGTCGACCGGCCAGTTGTGGTGGCCGGCAGTGTGGGCCCCACTGGCGAGATTTTCCATCCAATTGGAGATCTGAGTTATGAAATGGCAGTGGAAATATTTCATGAGCAAGCAGAGGGCCTGAAAGATGGAGGAGTAGATGTTTTATGGGTGGAAACTATTTCTGCGGCGGAAGAGTTTAAAGCCGCAGCATGTGCTTTCAATTTAGCAAATATGCCTTGGTGCGGTACAATGAGTTTTGATTCTGCTGGCAGAACGATGATGGGATTAACATCGAAGGATATGGTTTCTATGTTAGAAGAAATACCCAATAAGCCATTAGCGTTTGGAGCAAATTGTGGGGTAGGGGCTAGCGACCTACTTAGAACGGTTCTTGGTTTCGCCTCGCTGTCACCAGAATTACCTATAATCTCAAAGGGTAATGCCGGCATACCAAAGTTTTTAAATGGAGAGATACATTATGACGGAACTCCAGAACTAATGTCAGAGTATGCTATTTTAGCACGAGATAGCGGTGCTAAAATAATTGGTGGGTGTTGTGGAACAACGCCTGACCATTTGAAGGCTATGAAGTTTGCTCTGGAAACCCGCCCCACTTCAGAAAAGCCTAGCCTTACCAAGATAGTGACAGAATTGGGAGAATTTAGCTCAAGTTCGGATGGTATTGACGACACGGTTACAACCTCGCGCCGAGGAGGTAGGAGGCGCCTTAAAACGTAATTCTAAATTTTGGGTATAGATGAGATATCTGACACCCAGGACAATGCAGAATCAGACCATGCCTGACCTTTGGGTTTAAAATTGGAACGTTCATCAATTGTGCCTAAGCGTAGTCCGAAACGACCATTTAAATTGCCGGCAGGTTTAGCAAATATCCGAGTTCCACATTTTGCACAAAAAGCAAGGTCTCGTCTGGCCCCACTATCTGCTGTTTTTTGAAAGTAAGAGAGCTTGCCACTAATAAGATTAAATTTATTTTTGATAACGCTAATTACGACACCGTAGGCTGTACCAGAGTTAATCTGGCAGTCAGTGCAATGGCAAATAATCACGCTATCTTCATCTACCTCTGCCTCATACCGTACAGAAGAACAAAAACATCCACCAGTTATTTTCATTTGTTGTCCGATCCATTAGGTTGCTGAAGTAATAGAGTAAGTTAACAGAAAAACATTATACTCTCGTTATAAAAAATATTGTTTTTTTGATCTTTCGACACAAAGTCAATTTCAAACTGACTTGTGGCCAACTCGGGGTGTTGGACGCCAATTAAGCGGAGCCACTTCCTCCTCAACATAGCTTGGGATAAAGCCAACTTCGCTTGATTTCCCGAGGGACTCTATAGTGTACCAAGACTTCTCTTTAATGATGAACTCTTTGCTATTAAGTGGCATGTAGAGTGCCTCTGCATCATGTCCGTTCATAGACATTGTCAAAACCAACGGATCGCCACGTAACCAACGTATCGTTAATGTCTCGCTAACCCGCCGCCAATGGATATGGTTCTCTAAACCGATCTCTATTTTTTTCAATTGAGAACCCAATCTTCCTGATCTGAGAAAATAAATGAATTGTGAATTCAAAAACTCGATATCTTAAAACAACAAAAACTAAAAAAGGACCTGCAAATTGTAACTCTTTTATAGTGACAACTCCAGGAGGACTGTTTTGGTTTCCTATTATGCCTTCATCATGGTCATTATAAGGAACCGGTCTTATTCCAAAAACTAATTTGATATCGGTACCAACGATTTTTTTTACACAGAGGAATGTTAATTTCTATGTTTCTTAGGGTTTGATTAACCTAACAGAATTTTTATTAACCAATAATTTAGAAAAAGAGGATTAGGATGGCGAAAGATAAACTTAATCTAATGGCTTTAGCGTTTGGAAATGGAACGTTTAAGCGTGCCATATATACCTCTTTATTGGTAGGTTCTCTTTTAACTTTTATCAATCACGGCGATATTATCATCACTGGTGACAGCCCCGATTATTGGAAAATTTTACTAACATATTTTGTTCCATTCTGCGTTACAACATGGGGTGCTATTACAGGCAAATTATCAGAATAACGGAGAGGTTATTTTAGATATATTGAAATGGAAAATTATACATTACGTAAACATTGTTATTTCCAAAACCTTAACAAGGTGACATCTTTTTAGGTGATATTTAAGAGTTCTAACTATTTTTTTAAATACTATAAAAATTAAAGGAACAAAAGATGGGGTGGTTAACAGTTATTTGGTTTTTGATCATCATTATAACTGCTTATACTTATTGCCGAAGAGTTTTAGGATTTCGTTTTTTTAGACGTAATCTAAAAATTCTGTTTGATAAATTAGGGTCCAATAGAATCAGTTCCAAATTTAGAAAATTTAAAAATTAAATATGTAAAATAAAAAGTGGTTATAGTCACTTAGCTATTTAAATCGTCTAATTTTACCTTGCTAATGATTATATGAATCAGCTATAAAAAATCCTCTTGGAGGGGGTTTAATTTAATGTCAGACGTTGATTCAGATACTCGGCAGGGGCTTCGTATTTTAGCCGAAACGTCAAAGACAATCGGCACCGAGGGGGTTGCAAGAAGGCTCTTAAAAGCTGCAGAAACTGGCAGATCCGATGACTTTCGGGCCGCCGCAACGATATTCAACTCTCTACCACTTGAGAAAAGAGAAAGTATAAGAGCTAAGGCAGAATCTGAGGCAAAGGGCATTGACCCGGGATCTAACGATCTAAGCCATGATGAGGTCTATAATCCACTGACGGATCAGATTTCCGCCGGCAAATAACTCTGCAAAAAAATATGCTTCTTCATATAAGTTTTATAAACGAATAGCTGAAAAGTGTTCTTGGTAACAATAGTGTTACGGGTCACTATAGCTTAGAAAAAACGTTATACTTTTAAACATCTTTATTCTCTGTTATATTATGGCCCAAAAAAAATAGACAGCGAGTCGGGTTCGCCTGTTGGTTACGCTAGAATTCATCAATTAAAATAATTAAGCACGAAAATTAAAAATTTCCTAGGAGTTCCATGTGAATTGGAGTTTTAATAATTCTCTATAATTGTTTATTAGTTTGAGATAGGAACATAAGGTACCGAAAGGTATATATATCATGGTATTTTCAAGGCATCGAAGTGAATGGATTAAACAAGAACATTTAAAATCTAGTTCATTCCTTAAAATAAATAAATTGAGTGATATTGCCGGCGCGGAGATTATAAATCTAGATTTAAAGCTACCAATAAAATTGGAAACCTATGAAGCTATTATATCAGCATTCTTAGAACACCATGTTTTAGTATTTAGAAACCAAAAATTATCAAAAGAAGAACAGGTCAAATTCACAAAACAATTTGGCGAACTTGAAGAACATGTTGGAAGATTACCAGACGGAAACCGTTATCCTGTAGTTCATACTGTGACCAACCTAGATCCAGTGACTGGGAGGCCAACAACAGCGCCTCACACACACGGCAATTATTTTTGGCATACAGATAAGTCTTATCACACTATTCCTTCTTTAATGACTATACTCTTCGCTGTTGATGTCCCGTCAACTGGCGGCGACACACTTTTTTGTAATATGCATGCCGCTTATGACGCTCTATCAAAAAACGAAAAAGAAGCATTAATAGGGTTAAAAGCTATACATAGCTGGGAGGCCAGTAGACTCAATACGGGTAATACTCCTGCATCTGAAGAACAGAAACGGGAACGTCCTCCAGTGAACCATCCGATAATCAGAACGCATCCTGAAACAAATAAAAAGTCATTGTATTTAGGGATGCATGTTGGTCATATTTGTGGAATCCCTATTGTTGAAAGCAAGAGATTGCTAAAAAAACTACTAGAAAACGCTACTGTTGAGCGTAATATTTATAGACATTCTTGGCGGAAAGGCGATCTCGTGATGTGGGATAACCGTTGTCTTCTGCACAGAGCCGACCGGAATTACGATATGTCGAGCCATGCTAGAATATTGAATCGAACGGTCGTTAAGGGAAGCAAACCAGTGTAGAAAATACGACTTTATTATCAACGGACCTGATAACATTCATCTACATTCCAAAACTGAAATTTCAGAAAAATAGAGGAATAACAATGGAAGGGTTTTTAAAACAATTTTTAGTAAGCGCTTATTTTTTCTGGTACGCGCTCATCTCTGCCGGATTATGGTGGTTATTGATTAGAAGACGCGTTTTCCTAAAGTTAAACTGGGGAGTACAATGGTTTCTAATTTTCATTATGCTCCCTTTTTTATTGTTGGAATTTCTCGAACGACTCTAATGCTTGGTAAATATTAATCCTTATCTGAGAATTGATCAAACGCGGTTAAAGCCTCGGCCGCATAAACCAGCGATGGGCCGCCGCCCATATAGATTGCCATACTTAACATCTCAAGTATTTCATCTCTACTAGCCCCATTTTTTTCAGCGGCTTTTGTATGCGACGCAATACAACCGTCACACCTCACGGCGACTGCGATTGCTGTAGCGATTAATTCTTTTGTCTTAACATCGAGTGCGCCACTCTTTTTAGCTGCAGTACCCAGCGATGAAAATCCCCTCATAGTTTCGGGTATTAACTTCCCTAATTCTGCAACAGAATTTTCCAACCCGGCTGCCATCTCCTTGTAATTTTTAACCATTTTTTTCCATTTAATAGTACGTACAATCAACCAATATTTCATGTAACCAACCTTTAGATTGGCATGACTAATTAATGAAATCAATTTAATCTTCGTTGACCGGCTTTTGGTTTTCCCAAACACGTCTAATCGTCTCTTCACGATAATCGTTAGCATGGATTATGGGTTCCGCCTCCATTTTGGCACGGTTGAATAGATTAGAGTCGTTATGCCAGTAATTCAGGCTCTGAATGATATTATTTCTCTTTATACAATTATTAGTCAAATCCGCTCCCATTATTTTAAGCTTCTTGATAACTAGATGACGCTTACACTAATAAAAGTTCCTATCAACTCTCAGGCCTCTAAAGTATCAATGTTTTTTTAAATATCAAGCCAGAGTAACTTAGATCAATCGACAAAAGTATTTTTTTCTAGATAAAACAGCACAGAGTGTGTAGAAAATTTCATGGTAAATCACGACAATAAAAACAACAACTATCGAAATAATTTAAATATGAATCGTGAACTATTTGTAGGTCCGCAACAAAACGTAAAACCAGAATGGATCGATCACAATGGCCACATGAATGTCGCTTTTTATCTTGTAGCCTTCGATGATTCTATAGGCAGTTTATTCAGATTTTTAGGGCTAGACCGCAAGTATAGGGAGAGCCATAAAGTAGCTACCTATTGTGGCGACTTTCATATCCGTTATGTTCGGGAATTACATGAAGGCGATCCACTAACAATCACAACGCAATTAATAAGCTGTGACGAGAAGAGAGTTCACTTATGCCAATCAATGTTTCATGAGAATGAGGGCTATCTTGCAGCACAATCCGAAGTAATCTACCTCCACATAGACCTTCAAACAAAACGCGTCGGCCCCATGGGAGCAGAGCTTTTCGCGCGCATAAAGGCAATGTGCAATGCGCACTCTGTGCTTCCCAAACCTAGTAATCTGGGAAGACTGATAGGCAAGCCAGTTGTACGTAACAGGTGAATTGCCAACCCCCTCAAAAAGGAAGAAAGTTGCCGTACCATTCGATAAAAAAAGAAATCCTCCCTAGTCTTGAGTGGCTATTGAATGATTTAACAACATTAGTTGAGATTAATTTTTTAAATCACATACGTTCAAACTTATGCTTAGCTGATAATGAAGAACATTTTTTGGAAGTTTTCTTAGAGCTCTCAACGGTCATGTATTCTGATTACTCATTTTCAAATCTACAACTTGAAAAAATTTCAGATATTTTAGGAAAATGTGAAAAAATCGCACTGACATTTTCTGCAGATTCAACAAAACTAAATTAATAAAGCAAATATATTTATTAAATCTAATCCTCTGCTTTTTCCCATTGAGCCTTTAGTAAGTCTTTAACTGCATCAGCTAGAGTGGCTTTCGGCTCTTCGCTGCAATACCCCAATATTTTGTACCAAATGACGTCGCGTCTTGGGGAAATTTTGACGGGGTGAGGGTGTTTCTTACTTAACTTCTTAACCTTTTGAGACAGCATACCCTCTTTTATTGTATCATTGAAATAATTTGTGGCGCTTATCCACCCCTGTGCCCAATTCTCATAGAACTTCCTTAAACCTTTATCTTCCGTATTTTTAAGTACTACTCTGCAGGATAAGCTACCCGCGCCCAACACCGGGGTGTTTTGATAACTATTTAAGTTTGATTGTCCAGATACCGCTAATGAAGGCACTGTGAACAAACACAGTGTTACGTAAAAGCATAACTTTTTCATGGCACACCTACAGTTAAGTTAATGTTTTTAGGAGGAACGTGAAAGTGTTGTGGCATCGCATTAACAATATGATCTGATAGTTATATATAGTCGTAGGTGAATAGTGCAACCTAATGATGCACATTAAGGTAAACAAGAGATAAAAAACGGTGGGCTACGCCTAACTGTCTATTTTAGAACTGAAATTGGACTGCAACTGTGGCTTTAGAGAAGTGTTTCATATCTAGGCAGGAATTAATAAACCACGTCAAAATCCTGGCGCCGTGGGCCCATGGAGAGGCTTCGGACATAGCTGGTGGCCGTAAACATGCCGAGGCAAGACTTAAGAAGATTGATCCAATTGATTATGGTAAAACAAGAAATTTCGGATCGGGAGCCGTCACGCGGTTATCGCCATATATAAATCACGGCGTCATCAGTCTAAGTGAGGTTAGAAATTATGTTCTCTCTAGTGTTACTTCTTCTGGCATAGCCACAAAACTAATACAAGAGTTGGCATGGCGTGATTTTTGGCAACGCGTCGCTACATCACATCCTGATTGGTTATGGACGGATGTTGAACCGTATAAGACAGGCTTTATAGCTAATGATTACTCGGGTTTTCTACCAGAAGATATTCTGACAGGTAATACAAAGGTTTCATGTATCGATACCTTTATTAAAGAGCTTATAAATACTGGTTATGTGCATAATCACGCACGAATGTATCTTGCTAGTTATATTGTTCATTTTCGGCGAATAAAATGGCAGATTGGGGCTGCTTGGTTTTTAAAGCATCTTATTGATGGGGATGAGGCCAGTAATAACTTCTCATGGCAATGGATTGCCAGCACTTTCAGTAATAAACCTTATATCTTCAACCTCGAGAATGTTAACAAATATTTTGGGAATTCTGTAGACACTTCACCCCAGAACAACGCTATTATAGATAACAGCTATGAACGATTAGCGCTTGATTTATTTCCAAACTTGGAGCGTTGAATTGACAACAGAATTAATTTGGCTACATGAGAAAGCTTTGGGGCTAAATCATCCTTTAATAACGAATAAACGAGTAGACACCAAAATTGTTCACGTTTGGGATGACAACTATTATAAAAGCAGGTCTTACTCGTTAAAGCGGCTTGTGTTTATTTATGAATGCCTCTGTGAATCTCCTGCTGAGATTGTTCGAGGCGACACTATTGAAGTTCTAAGATCGCTGGATATAAATACGATAACTGTGCCGTTCACACCAGATACGATCATCACAAACCTTACTAACGAGCTATCTGATTTTGCAAATTTAAAAATACTTAAGGATGACACTTTCTGCGATTTTGACTCTGCGTTGGAAGTGAAAAGATTTTTTAAATATTGGAATATTGCAAAAAAAACAGCTTTTAAGAAAAGCGACGAGCCCATTGCCAAACAAGGTTAAAAAAACTGATCTACCAAAAAAGATTTGCGCCACGTGCAACCGGCCATTCTCTTGGAGAAAAAAATGGAGACATGTTTGGGGTGAGGTGAAATATTGTTCCGACGCTTGTAGAAAAAGAAAAATCTAGATTATCTTTTATTCTTAATGAGCCTCATACCCGGATTTGAATTTAACGGGATTTAAAATACACCAAAAACCTTTATGACCGTAACCTGTTATTAGAAGATCGAAGGGTTTTTATCGCGGCGACGGCGAGTGTAATCCAACCCACCATTATTGTAACTCCACCCAGTGGGGTCAAATAAACGATTGACGGCATTTGCAGTGAAACCGATAGGTAAATACTAAAACTAAAAAGTATTGTTCCAATTATGAAAAGAGCGGCACTCCATTTCAACTGCGAGGTGTTGGTGCAACTGTGGTTGCTTTGAAAAAATAAACCTATGACAACAACAATTACCGCATGCACTTGATTGTAACGAACCGCCGTCATAAGAAACCTAAATTGTTCACTGGTTATAGTTTCTCTTAGCCCATGTTCGGAAAATGCACCAAAAGCTACCGAAACAAATCCAAGCATAGCGCCTATCAGTAATATCACCCGCACCCACCCATATAAAAAAGATAACACCCTTATATCTATAGTCGATCAAACGAATTTCAACTTTTTATAATGTAATGGAACTGCAAGACAAATTGAATGTTTAACCTATTAAACTTTATCTGCCTTAAAAACAGAAACCTTAACCAATCTTTACTCATACAATACCAGTAAATTTAAAAGGATAATTGTGGTCCAAGGCACACCTAAAAACCGTAATATAGTTTTTAGAGAAGGGAAGGCGTCGGATGTACAGCAGTTACCCACACATTGCTAGATTATACGGACTGGCGGAGTTGACAGTTTTGTTTAGCGAGCATGGTACCGGAGACAGGGGTTTATCGGGGGAAATTAGATATAAGACAAAGACAGATGTTGATGCGGTCAAAGTTAGGTTCAAACTTCTAGACCTAAACCTTGAGAATACCGGGCTTCCAAATTTGGAAATAGAGTGGGCGGATGGAACAACCGTTTACAATCTGGAAGGTTTGGCTAGCACTGGCTCCGGGGCACAAGACTGTTCATCGGTTGACCCAACATTAGATTTAGTGGAGGCGTTTGGACTGGCTGTGGTTCATACAAATAACGAAATAGTTGCGTTAAGTAATTATGGTTCAGTGTCTTATTTGGCAGCGGCCGGTAATGCATGACCATCTTTAATTAATAATAACAAACGGTTCGATTTCTGTATTTTTGAGGGGTTACGTGGGTCGCCTACCTTTTGGTCACAGTTTTTTTGTATTGAATTACTATTGTATTAATTTTTTTTAAAAATATTTTGGAGAGAGCTATGAGTAAATTAAGAAAAAATGTTTATCCGATGATCGTAATGTTATTTAGCATGTTATTTGTAAGCTCGACTAGTTTTGCTGACTCATGTGATGAACATTCCGAGGAAAAAACTGAGACGCATTCCCAAGATAACAAGTGACTTTGTGTTTATTTGATTCCACACGATTTGAAAATCGCGGTTTTGACTAAACAACAAAAAGTTTTAGATTTGGGTTATATATACCATTATTACTTGTTAAAAAGTCTTGATGTATTGTGCAGTTAAAACGCCATAATTGGTTGTTAATCTGGCGGAGATTGGAATAAAGGGAGCATTGATGTTAGGGCGTGCCATAAAAATGATATTGTCCTCGTCATCACTTTTTCCCCAGTTTCTGTTTTTGTTCTGGCCCCCAAAAAACTTATATTTAACCTTGCATGCTAGTGCTGGTCCTTCGTAAGCGTTGTGTGGACTGGCAACTAGGTTAACTGTTCCTTTGTCCATTAATGCTAGGTCATATCGTCTTCTTCCGTCGAAGATTGAAAATTGTCCGGCACACCCATGCCCACGCGATACCATTCTTGCCACTTGGGATATAACACTTAATGGGTCAATAGTTCCCATTTGTGCACCTTTTGGTAGTGCGACTACTTCTCTAGGATCCGGTAACGGTTCGACTTCATTTAAGACAATATTTCCTAATTTATCATACTTTAAATCAGTAGTTCGCACTTCATCAGCGTTTTGAGCCTTACTCCAATATCGGTTTGGAACGACCCCAAAGTTTTTAAACACCCCCCTAGACCCAACTTCTCCAGTCCAATCAGAGAACACCCCTAATACACCTTTTGTTGATGATTTTACCGAGATTTTATAACTTTCGTTATTTCCGGAGAATTTAGAGGTTGATTGTAAAATGAGGAAACCACCAAAATATATATTATGAAGGACTTCAGTGTTAAATTCTTTGGCAAATGTAGTTTTGGTCAAAGTAATGATTAAAAAAAACAAAATAATAGTAGATTTTTTAATTTTGTTTCCCCCTATTGGCCTACTTGTTAAGATCTTAGCTCTCAGGAAAAACTTTTAAAATAACCCTTCAAATAAAACAAGAGGTGGCGCTTGGGGGTAATGATTAAATTCTCATATCACTGTTTATTATTAATTTTACCTAAAAGTAGTTTTTGTAAAACTCCAAGACGTTATTTTATTAACCATTTAACTAGTCTTCCATCGATGACGCATAATCCTATTGCAATTAATAAGAAACCGTACCCAGCCTCATTTCCTAATTTTTCGTTTAGAAAGGCATAACTAAGTCCAATCGCAACTGGTGGTATTAACAGTGTCACAAGCATTAAATTTGCTGACCCGGCTCTCACCAGTATTTCAAAATAGAGGAAATAGGCGAACGCAGTACAAAAAATAGCAATAGCAAGGACAGCCCCCCAGACATCTGAAGATAAGGACAGGGAGGGCACGCCATCTACATAATACACTACTGGTATCATTAATATTGTGGAAGATAATAACATTCCAACCGCATTCATTATTGGTGGATGTTTTGATAAAAAATATTTTCCCCAAACACTGGCAAAAGCGTATGACAGTGCTGCTCCCATGACTGCTATCTGGCCAAGATCTCTTAACTCAAGCTCATTAAGTTCCCGAAACCCAATCAATATAACCACACCACCAAAGCCTAATATTATCCCTACTACTTTCCTGCAAGTTAGACGCTCATCTATAAGAAAAATACCTGCAACAATGACACCAAAAATAGCGGTTGTACTATTTAAAATGGCAGCTAAACCACTTTCAATGTGTGTTTGCCCCCAAAAGATAAGGGAAAATGGAAGCGCATTATTCAAGACCCCCATCACTAAGTAACTAAGCCATACCTTAATACCTCGAGGCCATTGAATGCGTTTAAACCACACAACGGAAAGGAGCACCGGTGTGGCCCAAAGAACGCGATAGAAAGCTAGAGTGAGCGGAGGTAATTCTCGTAAAGCTATTTCTGCGAAAAAAAACGACCCTCCCCAAACTAGAGCTAACCCGGCCAAAAGGCATCCGGAGAACAAACTAAACTTTAATGCCGGATGCTCTTTCATTTGGCTTTTTGGGTCAACCTATTTAGTTCTAACCTAGCATTCCAAACCGTCACGCACTCTGGACATCTTTGTGTAGCTGGCCTTTTTGCGCGGTAAGCTGGATGTTTTCGACAGCCTTCTGCTAAAACCCAAAGAAGTTTGGTTTGCATATTATTTGTTTTAACCATTAAACTAGTCCAAATAAAAAGATAAATTCCGAAAATACATAGAAGATGAGCTAGTTTGATATTCCACTGCTAATATTTCTTCATTAACCACTTCAAGTTTTCCTTAACCGAAGGCCATTCACATTGGGTTATAGAGTATACAGCGGTATCCCTAATACTTCCATTTGTCATAATCATATGAGACCTTAAAATCCCATCGCATTTTGCACCTAATCGCTCTATCGCATTGCGACTTTGGCGGTTCATAAAATGAGTTCTAAATTCAACCGCAATGCAATCTAAGGTATCGAAAGCATAATTTAAGAGGAGAAATTTACACTCTGTGTTAATCGGAGACCTCTGGACATCGTTACGATACCAGGTGGAGCCAATTTCTAAACGTTTGTTTACAGTATCGATGTTCATAAAGGTGGTCATTCCAACTATCTTCATCCTTGATAATTCCAAAACAGAGAAAGGAACCATCTTGTTAGTTTTTTCCAGCCCGAGACGTCTTGTGATTTCAGTTTCCATTTCATCAGAAGAAGGAATATTGGTGTACCAAAGATCTGTTAAAGGGCCATCCACAACTGCTTCTCGAAGATCCTTAGCATGATCCATACACAAAGGAATAAGACTTACGTATTTTGCTTTCAACGAAATGGGAAATACTGCGTTCCAGTCAATCATAACTCTCTCCAAGCATAGTTCGAAAAAGTGGGTTGAATAAGTTATTTAATATAAGGTTACAGTAGAAGTAGTTAATTTTCTTATTTTTACTTAACTTAAAAAACATTAACAAGGGATAGGCACAATTACTAATTTACCTTCTCTAGATATTGCTACTTATCATCTTGTTTAAGGCAACTGAGACCGAAATACCCCATAGCAATACCAAAGCCCTCACAAACCAATCCCTTCAACCCAGAGAGATCAATATAACAAAACACCAAGGTTGTGAGTCAATAACGCCAAGCGCTCTGAACCAAAGGGCAAACCGATGGTCAGACAGAACAGTATCAATTTTTTATTAAACTATATTTTAAGCAACTAACCTATTAACCATTCTAAAGCCCAACCTTCTCGGCTTTTTTTCTCAATCTATCCGCAGATTTTGTCGCGTCCGCTAAAAAACGGTGGTGAGTTCCAGTCCCAACAATATCTATATCGTCTTTTACACAAACCTCAAAAATAATATGTCTGCCATTTATTTTTTGCACCACAGCGGTAATTTCCACCGACATATTTAGAAGTGTAGCTCCTACATGGGCTATTTCAACTTTTGTACCAACAGAGTCTTCTCCTTCGTCGGCAAATTTTAAAATATAATCCTTACAGGTGCGTTCAATATCTCGAACCATTTCGGGGGTAGCATAAACATCGAATTCACCTCCAGCGACAGTTATTGTTCGAGAGAGATTTATTTCAAACTTCTTAGAGACCTTATTGCCCTCTTTAAAACCATCCTTCATTAGGATTATCCTATCTTTAAAACTTTTTTGAGAATTAATTAGAATTATCTTAGTTTTAATAACCTGAGATAACAAATCATGGGGTATTTAAGAAAGTATTTTGCTGGTTAATATGTGATAATGAAATAAAATTGTAATATTTTTGTAATAATTTAGTCTTTACAATAATTATTGAAACCCAATCTTCTCTCTTGAAAGGAAAAACATGGCTAATTTATATTCAAAGAATTTTAGTGATGCAGACGAGGTAAAAACGCCTCCAAAAGCTCGAGTAGAAATTGTAAAACTCGGCAATGTAAATGCCTCCAAATTAGTTCTGGAACCAGGCTGGGTTTGGTCAGAATGCATTAAGCCTACTGTCGGGGGAGACAGTTGCCAAGCTGGGCACGTTGGCGTTGTCATCTCAGGACACTTAGCTTGTTCACACAACGACGGCTCAACAGTTGAGGTTGGCCCAGGAGATGCTTATTTCTTTGCCCCAGGGCATGATGGGTGGGTAGTTGGTAGCGAGCCATGCGTTATGTACGAGATTGTTGAATCTGGTAAGGATTTTGGCCCATGGAAACACGCGAACTAAACACACTATAATTTTCAGTTAAAATTAAATGTGTTGATCTTTAATCTCGAACTATCGTTACGATAAAGTTGATTATATAAGCAATCATTCTTCCGTCAGTAAATATGGCATTTAATATGCCATATTTACATCTACATTGTTTGCCAAAGTTAATTGCCAAAAATTAACTAGTAAATGATGGGTCGTTGCTATTGAGAAACCGTCAAAGAAATATATTTAATATTTGGTAACCACCAAAGGGAATAAAATGGACGCATTGATCGAAAAGTTTCCGTTTACTGAAAACCCAGAAGCGTTAAATTTAGGTCCATATATGTGTGTTGCAGATTCCCAATTACGCTTAATATCGATATTCGATGATTTGAAATACGATCGTGCAGATATAGATATGATCTCTCCCGCAATGCGAAATTATGCTGTCACCAAGTTAGGTCAGTTCGGGTTCAAGCAAACTTCAGGTAACGTGCTTCAACATGAAGGGACAAGCATACGCTGTTTAATACCAAAATTTCACGCGCTAGGGGCATCACCGTTTGATATCACTCGGTACACCAAACGTGGTAATCATGACTTCTTTATACTCACACCTACACAAACTGCTTGCCAGTATATAGATTTTTATGCGCTCTCGGAGGCAGTGGATCGGATTAAAGGGTTAATTATTCGTCAACCTATTAATTTATACAAAATACTAGATTACTTGGAGCGGAAACCACTTCATACCGAATTCGCCAGTGCAATCGGACATCTGCGTCTTATTCAACGTGAAGCCGTCGCATCCGAGCCATTAAAAACTCGTCGAGCACTAGGTAGTTTAGTGTAATCAATGAGGCTCTCAAAACACTGCAAGTTTGACAATTTAAAATAAGGATCAGAAAAAGGGGAGCACTTAACGCGGGTAGTTAAGGCTATCAACCAATAGTGAGCCAGAGGAACAGGAGAGCAAAAACCAAAACCGCCGTATTCAGTGTCATAATCATCAATGCCTAAATAGTATCAATAAATAAACTAATTTTTACTCCATTCTGAACAATTCACCTTTCTAGCCGACCCGTATTGCTCAACCTCATGACAGCGCCTCACTTGCCCGTCTCTCATTTGCCAAACGTGTTTTCCAGAAGTCGCCACGGCGCCGGCGGTACCAAGAGCTAAAATCACAGGGTTTTTATAGATAAATACCGTCATCAACACGCATATAATTATGAGAACGCTTGGCCAAAAAAACTTACCCATAGTTTAACCTCTGATTAAATTACACTTTGATAAAGCTAACTTAGTTGCATAGGTTGGATAGTCTAGGGGGCCATTTTTTTTAAAATATCATTAAGGTGTCTATTTGCCTTATTATTTATATATAAATCATGACAGTATTTTCTGCTATTAAAATAAATCTAAGGATGAGTGTAATGGAGCGAGATCAGAAACCAGTAAAAATCGAGTATGACGCGAACATCGCAATCATTACCTTTAATCGTCCAAAAGTTCTAAATGCTTTTAATAACCAATTAATGGAAACCACGTTAACAGAGGTCATCAAATTAAACGAAAATAAGTCTATAAGAGCAATAATCGTTCGCGGAGAAGGCAGAGCCTTTTCTCCCGGATTTGACCTTAAAGCGGCTGGTGAACGGGAGATGAGGGATGTGCGGCACTGGGAAACCCAAATGCAATTGCAGTTTGATTTTATCATGCAATTTTGGAACTCCCCAAAACCAACTATAGCAGCCGTTCATGGTTATTGTTTAGCAGGCGCTTTTGAGCTTGCGTTAGCCTGTGACATCACCGTAGCTGCAGACAATGCAAAATTTGGTGAGCCGGAGGTTAAGTTTGGAACTGGAATTGTCGCGATGCTGTTACCTTGGATTACAGGACCAAAACAAGCTAAGGAAATTTTGCTTACTGGAGAAGATCAGCTTTCTGCTCATGAGGCTCTAAGAATGGGAATAATTAATAAAGTTGTACCAGAAGAAGAGGTTTATAAAAAAGCCCTAGCTATGGCGAAAAATATTTCGCGAGCAGGAGAACGAGCAGTTTATTATACAAAAAGGGCTATTAATTCTTCGTACGAAGCAATGGGTATGACCCAGGCGCTTAAATCTGGTCTGGATCAAGATATCTTGCTTAATATAGCTTCGGACCCCATAAAACAAAGGTTTGGTGAGATAAGAAAAAACAAAGGGTTAAAGGCTGCAATTGAATGGCGAGATAAACGATTTTCTTGAGAAATATGTCGGTTCAGTAATCAGCTTATATTCAATGAATTTTGGGTAACTTTTTAAAAGCCCTACTCTTAGAAATATTTTTATCTTATCTCAAATAAACAATCTGATGCTTGCTTGAATGAACTAAACTAACGCTGTAATAGTAGTTTGATGTAGCGCTATTTCGCTAACTTTTAGTCAGCCGAGATATCAAAACAACAACACTTTGGTAAAGGATAATTTTTTCATGAGGCTTTATGGTAGTTTTGGATCTCCTTTCACACGACGTGTCGCTACAACCTTATTAATCTATAAATTAAAGTATGAGCACTTAATTTTACGATCAAATGTCCCGGAAGAACTAGAACAACTAAAGAAATTTAATCCATTAGCCAGAATTCCAGCCTTAGAGACAGATGATGGTATGGCTCTTGTAGATAGCGTGACCATCTTAGATTATTTAGATCAACAGGTTGCGCCAGATAAAACACTTGTGCCCTTAACTGGAATGGTTCGCACCCAGATGTTAAGCTTAATAGGTATTGCTGCTGGTGCAGTTGAGAAATCGGTCGCTTGTTATTACGAAGAAGGAATAAACGCAAAGCGCCCAGCAGACAAAGTTCATCGACCCTGGGTAGACCGAATGTACGAGCAGACCAAAGATGGATTGGAAGCAATAGAGCAGCTGGTGAATGGACCATGGATAATGGGAGACCGCATAACACAAGTGGATGTTTCTGTGGTTTGCTTCTGGGACTTTATTGTAAAACATCGACCAGATAGTGCTCCTAAATTGGTTTGCCCAAAGTTAGAAATAATTTCAAAAAAGGCAAACTTGATGGATGAGTTTTCGGCTACATTGCCTAGCTAAAGAAAACATTAGAGCTACAAGGCTTTGCAGTTAATCTACCGCCTCAAAATGGTATTCATAAACATTCCTAAAATAGTTAATTTAAACTCATAATTAAATTAACTATTTTAGTACCAGTATATTGCTCTATTATGCACGGCCAAACAGAAGTAAAAAACACAAGACATAATAAAATTTATTTCGTTGCCATGCTAAACTTAAGTTAAATTCTTCCTCATATTGCAACAATATAATCGACCAGGTTAATTTGAGTTTTATTAGTTTTGGCCTGCCGTACTTCTCTAGTTAGATGCAACTTCCTTAAATCGACGAAGAACATCTATCTGTGCATTAACCCCATCGATTTGCCACATAGGGTACAGCATTGCCATGTCTGCTCCCAATGACCGCCATCCATCCGCCGCCACAGCCCATGCTTGAGGATCGTTTTCATGGAATCTCAGCCATGCTTCTACACCAAATTGTTCCCGTTTACGCCCAAACTGTTCAAGGTATTTATGTAATGTTTCTAGGGCCAGTTTACCGGAATCATCTGGTGTTAAAATTGGCATCCAACCATCCCCCAGTTTTGCAGCTCTTTTGATAACGCTGTCTGCGGCTCCTCCAAGCCAGATTGGTATTGGACGCTGTTTAGGGGATGGAACGATAGTTATCTCTCTATAGTTATGAAAACGCCCTTCAAAGGTTACTAACTCCTCTGTCCACAGTTTTCTAAGAACCTGTATTTGCTCACCTTGCTTAATACCACGTGTTTTCCAGTCGCAATCGAGGGCTTCATATTCAACATGATTCCAGCCTACTCCTATACCCAATCGAAGTCGCCCACCACTCAGGATGTCTACCTCAGCAGCTTGCTTTGCAACTACACCAGTTTGACGTTGTGGTAAAATTAGTACTCCAGACGATAATTTAATGCGTTTAGTGGTTGCGGCTAGATAAGCCATAGTAGTGAAAGTTTCATGGAAGGGTGCAAAGGCATCATATCGCGGGACCCAATTATCTCGTGCTGTAGCACCAAAAATATGATCTGGAACTTCAATATACTCATACCCCAAGTCTTCTGCTGCTTGTGCCCAATCACGAATAGCAACCGGATCAGAGCCTATTTGGACAGAGGGGAACCAAGCGTTCAATAACATAATATTTCCTGACTAATAGAAAAAGGATTAAACGTTGAAGGCGGCTATTATTGTTTAAATGTGACTGTATCCTGTAATGCAGCTCGTTCTGTGTGTGCAGAGTTGACTTTCATCGATGTATCCTCGTAGCCAAAGCTAAGACCAAATAATACCTTTACTTCTGGGCCTAGATTAAAAGCTTTACGAACTAACTCTGGATGATGCCCCATAGTGCCTTGTGCACAAGAAGCCAAACCATTAGCGGTCATCGCGAGCATTAACGTTTGCGCGTACATACCCACGTCCCAAGCGCGGCCCAATCCAAAAGCTTCATTCATGCATAAAAAGGCAACATGGGGGGCATCAAATAGTTCAAAGTTCTTAAAAGAAGCGGCACTGCGAGCCTTTTTATCGTCCCAGGATATATCCATCGCTCGATAAAGAACAGCAGCACATTCCCTGCGTCGATCTTTCCAGACCTTGCCAATAGGCCTCCCAGGTTCTTTGTGATCTTGGTTTGGAGGTAAACCGTTTTTCACAGATTCCATCATTTGCTGACGTAATACGTCCCTGGTCACGCCAGAGGCAACATAGGTTTGCCAAGGTTGCATGTTGGTCCCTGAAGGTGCCCAACGGGCAATTTCAAACACTTTGTTAAGCAGATCTTGAGGTACTTGCTTATTCTGAAAGCCCCTAACCGAGCGGCGGGACATAACAGCTGTTTCTAGGGACATTTCTGACATTTTTTACCCATATGACATGTAATACAAAGAATGTTTTATAATTTATTGAGTGTACCAAAGTAAAGGTAGAGAAGGGTAGAGAGAATAATTACTTGCCAACAACACCCGGCATTAGAACATAATCAATAACCTCATCGAGCTTAAATGAAAATACCACTGGATCTGACACCATGTCTGTTACGCCTAAGCCGCTAAAAATTCTTGTAATATGCCTCAGAGCCAAATTTTTTTCGCTTTTTCTACAGAAGGGAATATAGCTTTCTTTAAGTCAGTATCGAACAGTGCTAAAAGAACCCAGCACCATTTTCCCATATAAATTTCCATATTAAATAATGATCGATTAAGAAAAACGGGTTGTGATTTTAGCAATTGAAAACGCATTCTTACCAAGCAATGACACCTAAAAACATATAAATGGGGCCCCTCTTAAAATGGAAGTTGTTATTAGATAGGTGACTTATAATAACAAATTTAGATGGTTAGTATTTAATATTCAAATTAGGTATGATTTAATAATGGAACTTTAAGAACCTGAAACAACTTTATTTAAAGGAGATTGATATGGGAGATGGAAAACAAGTTCCTCAAGCAACTTTAGAGCAGATGGGTGTTTTGCATGTTCAACTTGGTGACATGGTAGAGGTTGGAGGTGGCCCAAAAGGACCAAGAGTCATAGTTGATGTAGTTTCGATAGATCTTCAAAGTGACAAAATCACCGCCTCTTTAGCAACAAACGACGCTGCGGATTGGCTGACTATTGCAGATGATGGCAAACTGGCATGTTTAGATGTGCGTTTCACACTCAAAACAGACGATGGCGCATTTATTTTTGTTGAATATCAGGGAAGAGGAGATATGGAAGCTGGTCTTATCGCTGCCGCTCCAACATTCCAAACTGGAAGTGAAAAATACGCTTGGCTCAATAATATTCAAGCAATATTGGCAGGTAACGTTAACCTCGAGACTGGAGCGTTGGTTTATAACCTCTATGAGGTAAAGGTGACGATGTAATTATTAAATGTCGCTGACCGGGGAAACGTTCAACTATACATAGCTTTAGCGCAGGATTCCGAGCTCTGGCTTGGGGATCCTGGCTCCGTTAAGTATACGAGTTGATGTAGAAATATTAAGCAAGCTAGGAGCTTTTATAAACGTCAATTAAATGAAGTTTAATTTAAAACCCCCAAGTTTAAGAAACGCATCTTTGGTAATGTTGAACACAGCTGGGATTGTAAAACAAGTTTTAAGGATGGGTATAACGAGGAGGTTACTTCACAGACATTAAAGATGACCCTGTATTCATTTGATATAAAGAAACGGAAATTAACACCTGACGATTTTCACAATCCAATTCACGGGTCCGAACTATCCAAGAACAAAAAAATAAAACTTGATTTTTCCTGCTTCCAAGAAATATAAATACTGATGGAAAACCATGAAATAATATCAAAAATAGAAAACCTTAACGGCCGCCGAAATTATGAAGAGAAGAGGGCGGCTAAGCTTGGGTTTTCTAGCCTATACGAATATTTTGAAGATAAATCCAGGAAACAGATATTGAAGGCGGACGAAAAAGAAGCCAGGTTGATCCAATTTCAAGCCGACAAAGAATTAAGCCGGAAGACAAAAAGCCAAAAGAAAAAAAGTTGTGGGTGTTGTTAGGAAGTCGCGAGATAAGTCTGTATGATGAAGTACCAGAGGCTAGTTGACTTTAGAAATTTACCCAGAACAACCTTTTTTCTATCGTTATAATAATTTGCACTACAGACTCTAATAACTTTAGATAGAATTATCTTTGGATTTTTCTGCTTGTTTCGCCAAATAAGACGCTTTACGCTCTAGATACTTTTCTTCCGTTAGCGCATGCCAACCTACGCATTTTCCAGTCAACGACCTGCCGCATCCGCACATATTAGTTGTTGTCATATTCTTTCCCCATTAGTTATTGGAGACTTCTACGACAATTGTTATAAATCAGATCACACTCTAAAGAATTAGACGGAATTAATTTACGGGATTAATACAGGGAAGATAATTTGATCATCCGTTGGCTTTAATATTGATCTTAATTAATAAAAGAATGCAAAAACAAACCATTTTGACAAAGGCACTTATAGAGTAAATTAATTAATAAGAAGAGGGGGGACGAGATTCCCACTTGTAATCTCTGTTAACCCGGTGATCAAGAATTATATATTAGAGATTTTTCTCCACCATAAAGTACGACGTTCTGCCGGCCTATTGCCATAAGAACGAAGAGGCGGTTGTAAAATCATTAACTCGGCATCAAACGAAACCGCACGCACTTGTTCAGTCCCCATTCGCTCTAGATCAGAACAATTGTCTACCTTGGTTATTAGGGTCTTACCATCAAAGGTGTAAGAGCCAGCGTAACATGAGTATTCTCTGGTCTCTCCATCTGGAATCTTCGAGCGAGCATCTGTTATTGCTGCCGACATACGACTGTCTTTGGCCAATACCAACCTACCGATAAAATTATTATCACCTCCAAACGGGGCAGTAGTAGTCGGTTCGCCGTTGGCGTCAACAGCTTCAGTCCTTACCAAGGCCCACGTTCCAATTATCTTCTCCATAACACGCTCCTTTTTAAATCACCTTGCAACCACAACGGTCGCCTAAGGTGAAGACGTCTATATAATCTCCGTTTCCATGCTAAGTCTATGAAGGAATTAATTACACCGTTATTAGACCTTGGCGGATGAGCTCAGATGATCGAAAGGGTCGCAATTATTATTTAACTAATTTTTCTTATAACTAAACTGGCAGAAAAATTTTCCGACATCCCACAAAGAAGTCTCTCAAGCGGTTCTGACGGACAATAAGTAGTTGCAATAAAATGAAGAGCAATTCTAATATTAGGGTTTGCAGTTATACTGATCAATAAGGTTAGTAAGATTGGATATCGTGTTACTTAAAGATACTAAAATATGCGAAGCTCCATGAGATTGTTTATTATTATAAATCTATTGATTATTTCAAAAGTTGCTTTTGCCGAAACCATTCAAATTCAGTTTACAGCAGATGACTCATATAGCATTGAAGTTGCACACATAGAAGTTGGTGACATCATAGAATGGTTGCCAGTGAATGAGGGACATAACGTAGAATTTTTTGCAGGTCCTGAAATGAACTTGCTTCCAGAAACCTCAGAGATAGACGATTTTCACTCAGTCGTGTTTAAAGTTTCTGGAGTTTATTTATACGGATGCACTCCCCATGCAGACATGGGGATGCTAGGCCTCATAGTCGTTGGTAATGATTTTCACAATTTAGAATCAATAAAAAATATTCAATTGTCTTCGGTTGCAAAGTTAGTATTGCACCGATTTATAGCAATTGCACAGTCCAGCTCCAAGTCTTGATGATAAGCAAGAATAGTTTTGCTTAACTGAAAAACCTTAAATCGTATTTTAACGTGGCCACTTTCTGCCACCTCTATATTTGATATATCGAAAGGCTTTTCAAATTTAAAAGGGTGGCGATCTAAACCGCAACCAGCATTGAACATCAATCTTCGTCTCCCATTACCGTTGTATGATGACCTTCACCAAAAGTGTCGTCTAAGAGGACTGCAACAACAGCTATCAATTTGATTTTTTATCACTAGTTTCTATAATGGCCGTCCCAGATAACGTAATGCACCATTGTTTCAGAGGAGTGGGATACCAGCCACCATGCCAACTATTAGGAACACTTGTTACCTTAAGAGTTTTACCACGGCTATATCCACCATTGGAAATGGCGGCTTGCCTTGTATAAAATCATCGGTCTTTAGACCACTTCTCTAAGCCCCTTTGTTTCTAGATATTTACCAATAAATATTTCTTAACGGGATCTTTCACCGCTAGGTGCCAAAATCAATGATGGGTATTTATGCTGGCTTTTTTATATTGAAAGGGTTCCTACTTATTAAACGCCAATCATCATTTCGCTGCTCTACTGTAAAAATAGCATCAAATGTCTGCATTAGAGAGCCGTCAACGTGGTAGCGGGACGCAGCTATAAGAAATGCAACTTTATTTTCGTCCTCTATAATTTTAGTCATTTTTTTCAATTCAACTGTACTGCCTACCCACTCCGGTTTACTGATTTCCCAATCTATATCTCTATATTCTGGAACATCTTTTTCATTTAAATAAATAGCAGGCATATTTGATGGCATGCCTATTTGATGAAAAGGTAGATGAATTGTATCTCTAAATTTAAGTTCTCTTTCCGATCCTGCCGTTTTAATTGCATCTTTCACAGCTTGCTCAGGGGTTGTTGTCATTTTTCTATTAACCTTTCGCAAAACACACTGCTTAATAGGCAGTCTTTTTGATATGTTTATAAAACCAGTTATATTAGTAGAAGCAACATGATTACGCCCCCGACTGATCTAACTTTATGAAAGTATCATGCAAACCATTCGTAAAAAGAAAAATTAATACCCTTTATTCGTTAGTTATAACTGCTCCATACCAATCGGAGGCTTTTGATTTGCTGGCGTGAAAGCACTTAGTGCTTTACTTGATAAATCTTACTGACTTCGCATTTTTCAGTATTTCCTCCATCAATTTCAGGTTCCTGAAATGAAGAGCAAGATCAACAGATTTTCTATGCATCCACAAGCCACAAGACTCAAGGTCTGTAAAAATAACCATCAAGAATTGATCGTAAAGAACACGTTTTTTTGTTCCAACTTTCGGAATTAAATGTAATCCCACGGTTTCTTGATATTTATCCGCCAAATAATTAATTAATGCCCCACTCTTATATAAACAAAAATCACCATCTTTGATTACAGAGACTTTAACTAGCGGATTAACCCCAAAGATTGCATCGGTTCAGGGAAACGTTTCTTCAAGTGTCCATGGTAATAACAATTCTCCAAACACCCATGCAACGCGAAAAGCTCTAATGCTTAAATCTCAGAATATCTCGATGCTTAAGGATGATATTTTTAAATTCCTTTTTTTCTATTCAGTGAGCTTTATCCTTCTAAAGTCTCTGTCTTGCATCCCTTGAAGCCCTTTGATTGCTGCTCGTTACTCCTCACTGTGGGTATACATCTACGACTTGTAAGATTTTAGTACTGTCCCATTTTTACCGCAGTCTGAGTCAATTAATGAGAAAACACCGAAGGCAACCACCGACATACCTTATAGTAAGTCCTTTGAAATATTTTTCGAGACAATGTATCCACCTGTCCACGCATTTTGGAAGTTGAATCCACCAGTGACAGCGTCAATATCCATCACTTCTCCTGCAAAATAAATACCAGGAACGCACTTGCTCTCAAAGGTTCTGAAGTCAATCTCTTTTAGCGAAATTCCGCCTGCCGTAACAAATTCTTCTTTAAATTTGCTCTTACCTTGCACATGAAAAACAGCTTGTGTTAGTTGATTTGAAAGAGATTTCAGTTGCAATTTACTCACATCTGCCCAGCGAGTTACTTCTGTTATATTTGAGGCTAAAACTAGCTTGCACCATAAGCGTTTGGGCAAATTAAACTGTGAGAATTTAAACACTGTTTTTTTAGAAAGGTCTTGTTTTAAAATTTTTAAAGCCGCTAGGCAATCTTCGATTGGTTGCTTTATAAAGTTAATTTCTATTTTAAAATCATAGTTTCTTTTGGCTATTTCTAAAGCGCCAAAAGCAGAGAGTTTTAAAATAGCAGGGGCACTCATGCCCCAATGAGTGATTAATAAGGGACCTTCACTATAAAGATTGGTTTCAAGAATTTTAATATCTACGTTGTCCGTTACTACACCAGGTATACCTTTTATGCGCTCATCACTAATTTTAAACGTAAATAGCGAGGGTACCGCTCTGGAAACGGTATGACCAAGGTCTTCTAGAAGGGTCCAAAATTTGAGGCTGCTGCCTGTCGCTATAACTATTTTCTTTGTTAAAAAATAACCTTGAGATGTCTCTATCTGAAATAGCCCAGCCTTATGATCAATGTTTTTTACTGCATGGTTGTAAAGGACTTCTACATGATGTTTTTTTGTTTCATTTAAAAAACAGTCAATAATAGTTTGTGATGAATTTGTTACAGGAAATATGCGTCCATCATCTTCAATTTTCAATTCTACGCCGCGATCCTTAAACCAGGCGATAGTGTCGCCTGTCATAAATTGATGAAAAGGGCCTAATAATTCTTTTTCCCCACGGGGATAGTTCTGTGCCAACTCTGAAGGAACAAACACTGCGTGGGTAACATTGCAGCGACCTCCTCCAGACACCCTAACTTTATTTAATCCCGCTTTACCACGTTCTAAAAGTGCAACTTTTAAACCTGGTGCTTGTTCTGCAATATTGATGGCAGAAAAAAAACCGGCCGCTCCACCGCCAATTACAATAATATCTTTTTCAATCATATAAAAATCACAATAGTTTAAAGAACTTCACAGTAAGGTAGAGCCTTAAATTATGATTATAGTCTGCGGTTTGATCATGGGCAAACCTGACAGTATTGGTCTAAGCTTTACGTGTTACAGAATGATTTCAATAACTTTGTCAATATTAATTGAATTAATTCACAAACCGTATCATAAGTGCGAACAGTCCAGCACAGAAGAGGAACCAAAAGTAAGTTTTATTATGGAGATATGAGTTAAGGCAAAACAGTGAAACAAATAATGTTTATGAAAGCACTCACTGGCCTGTTTCTTGTAGCATCTACGTCTTGTTTAGCGCTCTGTGTTTATATGCGTATGCGGCGTAAAAAGGGCGCCCCTCAAAAAGTCGACACAGATCAACCTATATACGATGAACCTTTGGCAGGTAAGTGAACATCCGTTACATTTCTGTAACAGTCCTTTCCTACATTGTGTATTTTTTGATGCTAGGTTGCGAATGAGAAATGGTACACCAGGTAATCTTGGAGAGCCTCTCAAAGAGTTTATCGATAGATGCGAGGGGAGAGGCTTTTTTAAAAGGCTGGCTAAAAGATAGGATGACTAGTATGGATGAGATGCGAGACGAAGAAGACAATTCAGAAGCTGAAACACAAGCGGAGATAATATATTGGGCAACAGGTAGAACCAAAATTTATCCTGAAAAGAATTTTGGAATGAGATACGCCAAGATAAAAGTCAGATCGGAACAAAAACGGAAAGAGAAAGACGAAGATAAGGCAAACGTTGGTCTCACAGAGTAAGGCACAGAAATAACCCACAAACACAAGCAACTGTCAGCGATATTTCTTTGACAAATGCTGGAATTGGTAAAACCTGTCTTTCTGTCTTCTAGTTCTCTATTATTTAGCCTATCCCTTTACGGTGGTTTCCAACAAATTCAGACGTATACAGTCTGACAACTCGGTTCGATAACCAATATCCTTTAGACCTCAACTACCTCCTTCTTGATCTTACTCAATCAAGCATAATATTAGGTAATCTTCTAAACTTGCAAGTTTCTGCCTACCAAATTAAAAAAATTAAGTAACTACATTTTGCAGCAGGGATTTTCTTCTAAACACTGATCTGAATTAATGAAAGAAAGCGTAAAAATGATATGATGACAAAAGCACTCACAGGTCTATTCCTCTTAGCATCCGCATCTTGCATAGCGCTTTGTGCTTATAAGCGTATCAAGTGTAAGAAGGACTCTCCTCAAAAAGCCAACACAGATAAGCCGTTACCCGATGAGGCTCCAGCCAACTAAGGTTGCCTCTACATTTCTGCTAACGCGCGTTCATAACTTGCTTGTTTCTTTTGCGAGTTAGCTCTTCGTATGGCTGTACAATATCTCACCGCTGCATTTGCAATGCGACCGACCAAATTTAACATTTACATGGAAATTAGTTCCGGTGAGATTTTTAGTTGTCACAAGATACAAGACTTTGGGTACGGAGGTAGAGCGACAGTAGAAGCAATGGGTTTGAATCCCGCAAGTGATTTAATTCCGAGGAAACAAGTGTGGGAAGAAAATTCATTTTAGGAATAGTTATTTAATTTCAATGCTTTATAAGGCATAAATTAAAGCACTGGCGGATGGGGTGTCCGCCGTATTATTCATATAAATTATTGATATAATTACACTTTTTTGAATTTTTATTTTCCCTGTCCCATCATTTGTCCCATCACTTGAACGCTGATCGAAGCATAGAGAGATACTGCCTCAATTTCCCATACTTTGCGCACGGAACACTGAGACAGCTCTATTATAGTTCTATTTTTTATACCTTTTAATTACTTAGCTTACGAAAGAGGTATTATGACGAATTACTGATTTTACCTCCGATATTTCGTCTGCTGGTGCGCCAGACCTCTCCGAATGCTCTTTAATCAAATCTTCTGAGTCCGCGTTGTATACACAGAAAATTGCTTCCCCAACCACATAACTTTGCTCTTGCTGGATATTTTTTCCCTCAGCTCGCATCTCTTTGAGTATCTCTTCTGAATTCTGTCCAGCCCCATTCAAATCGTTTTTTGGAATATTCCCCGCTCCGCTCATTTCCCGCTTTATCAAAAATCTCTTCATTTCTTTACCCCATATAATTAAGTTGTAAAAACTATTAAATAATCAGTCAGAAATCTAAAAGTTACTAGTGTTAACTGAGAAAAAGTCTTTTTCATATTGGGCATAGAAAACGTAACAAAACAGATCGGTGAATAGTATAAAATTGTGGTTTATAGTGCTGTCCCATTTTCCCACGCTCTGGGTTTGGGACACTGGGACAGCACGAAATTTAATTGATTAAACTTGATTGATATCAACAGGGAGACAATCAGAAGTTAATATGTCTCTTGTAAAATTAATGAACTTTCCAATCAAGATTTACTTATTAGGCGGCGGTGCATAGCTATTTTTTGATGCCCTATAAGTCTCTGTGGCGGCCATCATATCTGCAGCAGAGTAAAGTTGAATGGTTTTCCAATCTGCTATAGCTCCACCGACGATACCAGATAAAGCCATACCTAAATAATCGGGCAAGCTTTCAAATTCTGTGATTAAAACAATGTGATGATCTTGTCCTACCAATCCATAAAAACTGATTAGTTTTCCTCCACATTTTTCTATCAGAGGTCGAACAGCATCTTCTCTGTTACTTCCAGACTCAGCGATATCTTTTATAGCGTCTAGTGTGTATTTTATTTGCATCATATATAAGGCCATTGTTTTCTCCGTTTGTATGGTGATTGTCTAATAATGAACCATTAAATCGAGATGGCTATATCAATTTTTGACAGATAGTGTTTCTCTATAAGAACTGAAATAAAAATATTTCAGCTTTTCGTTCTTGCCATTAAACATATTGATTAGCTAATAATATTTTAAAATGATATGTGGCGATGCACCTTAAAATGTACCAAAACAGATCTAGGAACACAATAATCTTATCTTCTTATGGTAAGATACAAACTAAATACTGGTTAGGTTGAGTAAGTTTAGTTTGTTCATGATTTTCTCCTTAATGGGGTGGCGTGTCTCAATAAGTGAATGTTAGTTTAATCGGCTTATTTGTTCTTAAAGGTAAATAAAATGATTGTTATGCGCCAACTAACAGACCAGAGCGAGGGCAGGCGCTTCTTCAAGAAGTTTTTTGGTGGGTAGATGATTGCCACACCAGAAACCAATACCGATTGCTTTCGCGCTACTATTACCGCTTACAGAGAAGCTCGCCAATCAGGAGAACCTGAAGTGAACTTCAATCGTATAACTATTTAGTAAACTCAAAATTGATGCATCTGGCGGGAATCCATGAACGATAAATTTAAGAAATGGATTAAGGGTATAGGTCTAGTCGCATTCCTATTCTTCACCGTGAAGGGACTAGCATGGATTGCAGTCTTCTATTTTGGTTACCAGTGGGTCTCCTGACACAATCCAATTCTAGATATTCATCTGGAGCGGTTCACAAAAGTTAACAAATGCTAGCGACCTTGTTTTGATGCTCAACCTCAGCCTTTATATCGCTGGTGAATATCCCTCAACAATAACTACATCAGCTTCTGAGCAATGGAGTTTGTGGGCCATTGCCTCTTGATACTCTTTACTATCAAAACAAGCATTAGCAGTGTCATAATCATCGAACTCAATTACAACTGTTCTGGAGCGGACATTTCCTTCAACAACTTTTGATTTTCCACCACGGACTATAAAGCGCCCGTTGAATTTGTTGAAGGCTAAAGCATTTGCTGAGCGATAAGCTTCGTAAGCCTCAGGGTCTGAAACATCAACATGTGCTATCCAGTAAGCAACCACAATAATCTCCTATATTTATTACCTAAGTGTTTTATTAAACTTTTCGCAAATATCTGTTTATTTCGATCTGAGAATGAATTCAATGCCCAAATGTCTCTAAAAGATATGAGATAGCGCGCCAGTGTAGTAGGGCAGTGGATAAAGCCTAAAGCCTAAAGTATTGCTTTATTGGATTGCGTTACGACACTTAATCTCCATGCACGTTCACTTTTGCTATTCAATTAGCCAGTGTGCGGACAATTTTGCCATTCAATATTAGTAAAAAAATATTACAGGGTTTGATTTTTAGATGATGAATTTTTATACATTCATCTCTGATAAATGGTTAGAATTTGCGCGTTCTTAATCAATTAATCGTTAACGCATGCAGGTCTTTAAGCGGTTTTGCTGATGGTGATGCTTGGCACATTGATTGCTAGAATTTAACTCTACCTGTAATCCTAATTAAAATATTTCATAGCTATATGTCCTATTTTTATGGGGGTTTGTGAGCAGAATGTGGGTGCTGAATTATGGATAATTAAAAAATAGTTGTTTTGGTTTGGTGCATAATGGAAACAATTACAAGAACGGAAGTGATAAGTTTATGAAGTTCTATTCAAGAAAAATGGTTGCGGCTAAAGACCTTAATTCGAATGGTTCCTTGTTTGGTGGACGTTTACTCGCGTGGATTGATGAAGAGGCATTTATCTTTACGACCTGTCAGCTTAAAGACCCTTCAGTTGTTACGCGATATATATCAAATATTGAATTTTTATCGACTGCTCGAATTGGAGATATTGTGGAAATTGGTATGGAGGTTGTCGATATGGGAAGAACATCGATTACTCTTGCTTGCGTGGTTAGAAAAAAAGGAACAGAAAAAATTATAACACAAATTGATAAAATTGTTTTTGTATTGGTTGACCACGATGGACAACCAAAACCTCATTATCAAAAATTTGGGGTTATGGATGGGGCGATTTGATCATAGCTTGGTGTCGGAGTCATCTAGACTTTGCTCTCTGGGAGAGGGTTCGATACATTGATAACACTCGTCACTGCTATGAAATATGTGAGTGCCAATGGAGAGCCGAATTACATGCTATTTTTGCTTTGAGACATTTTCTGCTTTTTTGGAAGTAGATCCTAATTTTACAGGAACTCTAACTGAGGTGTATGACTGTGAGGTTTGTTGTAATCCGAATAAATTGTCACTCTCGATATCAGAGGGGCACGTGTTATCTGTAGAGATAGATAATGGAAATGATTGAAGCGCGCCAACGTCGTAAGGTGGTGGATCTGGCCCTTCTGTTTCTTAAAGGAAACAAAAGAGCGGTTCGCCAACAGGGCGAGATGCATCTACCAGCTTATTACTCAGCAAGGGAAGCGTACAGAAGCCATCAACCCAATGATCCAGATGAGGCGCGCAACATCTCAGCGATTATCTCTACAGCTTCTAAGAAGAATCCAAAGTGGGTCTGGCGAGGCGTTGGAAATAGCTAGTAAAAGTTAGAAGGTCTTATATCGCTAAGTAAACGAACTTAGTTTTGAAAATTAAACTGGTATAAGTCTAAAGATAATGTCATTCGCTTGGGGTGCCTTAACTCTCCATAATTCTAAAGTCTCTGTCCAGTGTTCCTTCTAACTTTTTAACAGCTGCTTGGTATTCCTCACTGTGATAGGCATCAATAGCTTGGGAATAACTGTCAAATTCAATAACTACGGTTCTAAAACCGATTAAACCATTCTCTACTGCTGTCTCTGTCATTCCTTTAACAATAAATCGTCCACCCAACTTTTCGATAGCTGGTACTGCTAATGCAGCATATGCCGCATATTTATCGGCATCAGGCAGGTTCCTATGTGCACTCACCCAGTATCCTCTAGACATTAAATACCTCCATCTTAATCTCAATCGAACAATCATATTATTAGGTAATCTTCTAAACTTGCAAGTTTCTGCCTATCACTCAGCACTAATACTTTATTAACAATTTAAGTGACTACATTTAGCAGCGATGATTTTCTTCTGAACACTGATTCGACTTGAGAGTAGAAAGCGTAAACACTACATGATGACAAAAGCACTCACTGGTCTGTTCCTCTTTACATCCGCTTCTTGCTTAGCGCTTTGTGCTTATAAGCGTATGCAGTGTAGGAAGGATGCCGTTCAGAAAGCTGATAAAGATCAATCACCTCATGACGACACTACGGTAGCTAACTAAACAAGCATTCTTTTCAATCGGCAACTTCTTGCGTTTTTAATAAGCATTGGCTTAGTACTTTTGTACAAGGCGGTTTTAGTTACGGTTAAAGGATTAAATAGTTAAACACTTAGTTCTATTTCGTTTACAAAATAGTCTTCGTTGATAAGATCTCTTTCTCTCAAATCCTTGTAGCACTCTTTTATTCCCTGATAGCTCAGAAATTCTTGAGCATTCGTTTTTATTCTATCTTTCAAATGTTGGGTTGGTTGTCCATAAGCCGATGCGGCTGCAATCGCATAACCTCGAGAATAAATAGCTAACTTTTGCAGAAGGTATGACTCTAATCTTATTTTTTCATTCTCATCGAGATGACTATATGATTTCCTACCTTTGACTATTAAATCAGCCATAGACTCATCCATTTGCTGATAGTGCATTTTTTCCACTTCAATCGAGCGAGCAAGGGTATTTGACAAAAGGTGTTGTTGGAGATTTTTTCTCAACTCAATCACCACAAAAATAAGAGATATTAAGATCGCAATTGCACCAAAGATTTGAGCAATTGCTCCAATTTCTAAAAGATCCATTTATTTTTCTCCTTAATGGGGTGGCGTGTCTCTATCAGTGAATGTTAATTTAATCAGCTCATTTATTCGAGGCGTTTAATAAAATGATTGCCACACCAGAAACCAACACTGATTGCTTCCGCAACACCATCATTGCTTACAGAGCGGTTCGCCAAGAAGGTGAGTTGCATTTACCAGCTTATTACTCAGCAAGAGAAGCGTATCGACGACATCAACCCAATGATCCAGATGAGGCGCGTAACATCTCAGCGATTATCTTTACAGCCTCCAAGAAAGACCCCAAGTGGTTATGGCGAGGCGTTGGGAACAGTTAATATATTGAACGTGGAGTAAATAAGATGATAGAAACTGTTCTTAACAGATATAAAGATGAATATAAGAACGCGACAAATTTACCGTTCAAAAATAACACCTTTGCTAACTATGCGTGAAATAATGCGGCGAATAGTGGTTCGCGAAGTGGTGAAGTGAAGTAATTGACATGGTGTAATGTGAGAATATTTAGGAAATTTTCTAATATAAAGCTTTATTGTGAGGTAAATAATGAAAACAAAAGTTGTTAAAATTTACGAACACGGTTCCAAAGAAGTTTTAAAAATTGAAGAAATAGACGTAGAAGAAGTCGATCAAAATCAGGTATTAATAAAGCATCAATTTGCTGGTTTAAATTTCATAGATATAAACCAGAGAAAAGGTACTTACCCTCTAAAAAAATTACCCTCAGTCATGGGTATGGAAGCAGCGGGAACTATTATACAAATTGGATCAAATGTAACCAGATTTAATGTTGGTGACAAAGTTACTCATTGCATGAATTTAGGCTCTTTCTCGAGTATTATGGCTCTACCAGAAAGCAAAGTTATAAAACTTAAACCTGATATTGATTTAAAAATAGCTGCGGCTGCAACATTACAAGGCCTTACTGCGCAGTACTTACTTCACGAATCCTACATATTAAAAAAGAATTCTACTATACTCATGCATGCAGCAGCAGGTGGGGTAGGTCAAATACTATGTCAATGGGCAAACCAAATTGGAGCAAAAGTGATTGGTACAGTGAGTACAAAAGAAAAAGAAAAGGTTGCGAAGAATAATGGCTGTCACTTTACTATTAATTACAAAGAAGAAAACTTTAAAGACAAAGTGATGGAAATTACTGAAAATAAAGGAGTTGACGTAATATACGATTCTGTTGGGAAAGATACATTCTCCATAGGACTTGAATGTCTTGCCTCAAGAGGTCGCATAGTAAGCTTTGGAGTATCATCAGGATCAATAGATCCAATAGACATAAACTCCATTAGATCTCTCTCAGGATCAATTGCTACTGGGGGATTAAATACATTCATAAAAAAAACAGAAGCGATGCAAAAAAATGCAGATATTCTATTTGATATGATCTCTAATAAAAAAATAAAAGTGAATATAGAAAAAACTATCCCAATTGAGGATATAAAAAATGCACAATACGAAATGGAAAATAGACTGACGACAGGGTCTGTGATTTTTAGTTTTTAAATATATATCAGGTATCAAAAGTAGATACACTAATAATGTGCTGTATTCATGAGGAGTTTTGGGTAATTGCGGTTTTTCACGAAGGGCATAGTGGCGGATGGGGTGGGATTCGAACCCACGAGACGCTCTCACGCCTGCCGGTTTTCAAGACCGGTGCCTTCAACCGCTCGGCCACCCATCCAGCTAATAAAATCAATGACTTAGCAGGGCATTAAATTCTGTTGTACCTTTCAGAACCGTTTGTTGTACCTTTTAATTTCACACTTTGTTCTGATCTATCAGAGCAATACCCCTCTTGGCAAGGCGTTTTTTGTTTGCTGAAGCCACATAAGTTTCCACCTGTTGCGGTGTGGTATGGTAGATAATTGGATGAAAGGTTTTGATAATCACTCAGTGGTAATTGTCTGCCATGGCTAGAGTTAAAACTGACTAAGCCATCTATGAAATTAAATTTCGCTGCCAAAAATCAATTACGTAGTGGATCCGAGGACGCATATTTTTTGTATAGTTGGCAAGGTTTCCTGCACTGACCCAACGGCATTCGGTTATCCCTTCTTCTAATTGAGGCTTTGTGACATCATCGCCACCATTATATCGCATCATAAACCAATGGGTTTTCTTCAGGAATGGAAGAGTATCATGATAAGTAGTATGCCAGGTTGATACGAGTTTGCCCTCTATAGCCAGTTTTTTGAAATTGAGTCCAGTCTCTTCCGAAACTTCTCTATACGCTGTAGTTTCTTTTGTGTCGTTTGCTTCAACCCGACCCTTGGGCATATCCCACTTAGCCTGCTTTAACATTAATAAAATATTATTATTTTTGTTGTAGATTAAACCTCCAGCAGATTGGATCTTTGGAAAACCAATAGTTTTGGATAAAGTTTCATTTTTAATATTTGTAATAGTTTTCATATAGCTGATCTTAAAACGTTCATGATTTTGATTAATCTAAATTAATTATCAATACCCTCGAAAAGCTCTTTATGTTCCTTCAGCTCTTGAAGTATTGAAAATTGCCGTAAAGTTAAACCTTGAAATTTGACACCATTCACCTCAATTGAATGGCTTTCCTTGATATCTTCTCCAGTAAGTGGCTTAAACCGCTTTCCAGATAACTTACGAATTAGATAGAGCATAGATGTTAACCGCGCCTCACGTTTGATGTTCCCGTTTATTACCACCCAAGGTGAAATTCTCGACGATGTATGTTTAAACATCTGCTCTTTAAATTGAGTGAAAACCTCCCATTCCTTCCGCGCTTTTAGATCTGTATCTGAAAATTTCCAATAACGGAGTGGGTCGTTAATGCGATTTTGGAGACGGTATAATTGGGTTTGTTTGTCGATTGATAAATAAAATTTTATCAAAATGATACCGTCATTAATAAGTTGGTGCTCCCAGTCTAATACGCTACTCATAAAATTTTGATACTGGCGCTTGGAACAATAACCCATCGTTGGCTCAATCAAGGCCCGTGTATACCAAGACCTATCAAAAAAAGTCATATGGCCGGGATTAGGAAAATGGCGTTCGTATCTCTTGAACCAATTTTTAGCTTCAGCGGTTGTTGGAACACCAAGTTCTATAGTTGAAAGGTGCTTAGGCATCAGATTTTCAGTAAAGCGTTTAATCGTAGAGCCTTTTCCAGTAGCATCACGACCCTCAAAGATTATGACAACTCGCAGTTTCTCGAGTATGATTTTTTGTTGAATGTTCAGAAGTTCTAATTGCAGACGTTTTTTTCAATTTGGTAGGCCTTATTTGTTACTCCCGAGTAGGGAGTTTCAATATCTTTGGGTTGTCTCGTCTTCATTTTGTAGTCCACATAACTCCAAGCTGAAGACAGAAACGTACGTTTTCCTTGTTAAATATTTATTACAATAGAATTAATTATTTAAGCTTTAATCGAGGAGTGCCTATCCTCGTTTATCGATGCGAGAGATATTGAATAATTGGTTCTATATGACTGAAAACTCTCAGCAGTTTTGTTACAAATAATTTTCCAGATTATCTTGAGATAGAATCAAGACGGTAAAGAAAGTTTAACAAAGTGCCTCTAGAAAACCTCCATGTTTAATTGTGAGGTTAACGATGCTTTCTGCTTTTAATGTCAATAAGTTTTTCAGCGCTGTCCACGCGGTTAATGAAGTTTCTATTAGTATGGAGACGTCTCAGATGATTGGGATAATTGGACGGTCTGGAGCTGGAAAATCCACTCTTTTACGTATCTTTAATAGGCTCACCGATGCCACATCGGGAAGTGTTGTCGTTGATGGCGATGATGTGCTCACATTTAATGGCCAAAGTAAAAGAAAGTGGCAAAGTGATTGCGCAATGATTTTCCAACAGTTCAATCTAGTGCCTCGGTTGGACGTGTTAACTAACGTTTTATTAGGGCGTTTAAATAAACATCGAACAATCCCCAGCCTGTTCAAAATATTCAGTGCATCAGAACGTTTAGATGCGTTATTAGCATTAGATCGACTTGGTATTTCGTCGATAGCGCTTCAAAGGGTGGAAACACTCTCGGGAGGACAGCAACAACGGGTTGCCATAGCGCGTGCCCTTGTTCAGGCACCTAAAATGATATTAGCGGATGAACCAATAGCGTCACTTGACCCATTGAATGCAAAAGTAGTTATGGATGCTTTAAGAGATATTCACGATCAAGATGGCTTAACCGTTATATGCAATCTCCACACTTTGGACACAGCGCGTCAATACTGTGATCGGATTATTGGAATGCGAGAAGGTAGAGTGGTCTTCGATGGGAAAGCCTCCCAACTTTCGCAGGAAGCTGCCAGGGAGATATACGGCGCCAGCGACGATTTTGAAGAGTCTACGACATCAACATCAATAGAAACAAACTCTATTACCCATTCACGTGAGAAGCACCGGGAAGCGGCTGTGGCGTGAATTTCTTTAACACGACCAATTGGATAGAAAAAATATAGATGAAAGGATCTATACATGAAAAAAATTAAATTACTTGCGTCTTTGGCTTTGATTGCTGGCTTTTCAGCTACATCGAATGCCGGGGAATATAGGGGGCCGACCATTGATGCAACTAAATATGGATATAAAGAATTCCGTATGGGTATACTCGGTGGTGAAGCAGCTCAGGATAGGCAAAAAAGCT
>CAXYEO010000025.1:0-24402 GCA_964276085.1 uncultured Thalassobaculaceae bacterium
TACCCACCCCCTGGAGGAACCGGAAAAATAATAATGAATTAAAACTATTTGCGGTTGATATTAATGATAGAGCAAAAATACTTGCAAGAAGTCCAATGCAAAAAATTCTTTGTTGGCCGTATAGGTCGCCCAACTTGCCAAAAATTAACATTAAGCTGGCGTAAGTTAAAACGTAACAAATTACTACCCACTGAGTCATCTTCATGGGTTCATCAAAATCTGCTATGATATGAGGAAACGCTATATTGACAGATGTATCAAGTGGTCCAATCATAACACCGGTACCTATACTTAATAATCCGATATACCTTACTAAAGGTTGGCTCATAGTATGTCTGACCAGTGTATGTTTCAATTTGAAGAAAGAAGTAATTGAATAAAGTGAAAAGTTTTAGAAATTTTGTTTTAGCAACAGTACTTGGTATAACCTGAAGTTAAAACTTTAATAGTTAGGATGGTTTTGATGCCTGAGGAAGTTTATCCAGTAGAACTAGTCGCCCCTGATATAGAACCCTATAGAAAAGGTAACACTGGAATTGAGTTTGTGACGTCCCTCGATAGTGGTAAGCCGGGACCACACGTCATGATCAATGCAATTACGCACGGAAATGAAATTTGTGGGGCAATAGCACTTGATTATTTATTTAAAGCTAACGTAAGACCTATGCGGGGTAAACTTACTTTGGCCTTCGTAAATCACCTTGCCTATTCTAATTTTGATCCAAAAAATCCTGGGCCATCCAGATTTGTTGATGAAGATTTTAATAGAGTATGGGTAGAAGAACGGCTTGAAGGGTTAGAGATTACGGCGGAGTTGCGTCGCGCGCGTGAGTTACGGCCAGTTTTCGATTCGGTAGATTTACTGCTCGATATTCATTCAATGGGAACATACTCTAAGCCGTTAATGATTTGTAATGGGTTAGAGAAAGAGAGAGATTTCACAAAAAAAGTCAATTTCCCTGCTCATATTATGTGCGGTTCAGGTCATATAATTGGAAAAAGGTTAATAGAATACACACCTTTCAATGATGATACGAACAAGAAAGTTGCTTTATTAGTAGAGGCAGGTCAGCACTGGGCTAAAGGTACAGAAATCGCATCGTTAGATACGGCACTTCATTTTTTGCGTGCTAGTGGGATAGTAGATCACAATTTTGTTGAACTTCACTTGTCTAAAGAAGGAAAAAAACCTCCAGTTGCAGAAATGTGGGATGTCACGGATGGGGTCACGGCAGTTACTGATAATTTCAAGTTTATAAAACCATTTGTTGGGATGGAAATTATTCCTGAAGCTGGTACTGTAATAGCCAACGATGGAAATTTAGAAATCAAAACATCATATAACGACTGCCTTCTTATGATGCCAAACCATCGTCCCGGTGCGGGAGTCCGAAAACTCAGATTGTGTAAAAGGGCCTGAGGGACAAGCTTAACACACTGTTAATATATGCGTGGGTCCTCTTTCGGGTTTGATATAAAGTTTTACTACTATGTGGTATCTGTCGGGAGACACTAAATTACTCAACCATCTGATTATCTTGTACCATCTTCTAAATGAATACAATTAAAAGCAGAAACGGTATGGACGTGAAGTTTTGGCAAAGATCAATCATTTCAAAAACTAACTTGATCTGAATATAGGGGTTGAATTTTAGAAGAAAAAAGGGAGGTAGTGTGGCTAAAGGATTACTAATAGCATCTTTTGATTTTACGGAAGCTTACGAGGATGAGTTCCACGATTGGTATGATTTAGAACATATACCCGAACGTCAGGCAGTTTCGGGTTTTGGTAGTTGTGAGCGATGGATCGGGGTGGAAAATTCTAAACAGGCGATAGCTACGTATGACTTGGATGCAATTGGGGTCCTAAGAGGGCCAGCTTATAAGTCTATTGCCTATGATAATTTATCCCCATGGTCGAAAAGGGTTACTGCAAAATGCGCGCGTATTCTACGTTTTGAGGGGACGCAAATTCTACCGGGAGATGAGTTGGCTCCTAATGCAGCGGGGGGGTTATTAATGGTTGCAATAAACGTTACCAATAAAAAAGAGAATGATTTTAATGCATGGTATACTGAAGAACATATTCCCGCTCTGTTGCAGGTACCCGGGGTCCTTTCTGCTAGGCGTTACAAATCTTGTGAAGGCACTCATCGATATGTTGCTATTTACCATCTGGTAAAACCTGAAGTAACGAAGACCGATGCCTGGTCGAACGCAATCGACACCCCTTGGAGTTCACGAACCAGACCTCATTTTCAAAATAAGATCAGAATTTTAGCCAGAAAATACGAACGATCTATTTAATCTTCAGTTGTGGATTTTATTTTTAGTAATGGAGCATTTGTGGATAGCAATAGTATTAGTAGCGGCGGCACTACAAACTGCAAGAAATGCAGGTCAAAAATATCTCAGTGGACATTTATCTGCGCTTTCAGCTGCATGGATCCGCTTTGTTTTCGGATTGCCATTCGCCCTTATATATTTGTTTATAGTAATAACCAACACACCCTTTGAACTTGATGTATTTAATGTCGAATTTTTATTTCCTTGCGGATTAGCTGCATTCTGTCAATTGTCTGGCACTGCTTTCCTTATGATTTTGTTTCGTCTCAGAAATTTTGCAATTGGGTCGACTTATGTCAGAACAGAAGTGGTGGTTGCAGCTTTTATCGGGACAATTTTTTTTGATGAATTTGTATCCCTGATGGGTTGGGTGGCAATACTCATTTCAGTATCAGGTGTAATTGCTTTCAGTGTTATAAAATTTAATCTTGGAAAACGAAACTCCTTAAAAAACTTTTTTGATATTTCTGCCGGGATCGGATTGTTAAGTGGTTTAGGGTTTGCTCTAGGGTCGTTTTTTATTCGAGAAGCCAGCTTGTCTTTTGAAGACGACAACTTCGTATTGACGGCGGCAATTACGTTAGTTGTCGTGCTCAGTTTTCAGACTATTGGTTTAGGTCTTTACATTATGATAACCCAACCAAGACAATTTCATACAATCATAAAGCTTTGGCGCCCCAGTTTATTCGTTGGGTTTACGAGTGCAGTTGGATCAATCGGCTGGTTTACGGCTATGACGATCCAACGCATAGCATATGTTAAGGCATTGGCACAGATTGAATTCATATTCGCTTTATTTGTATCAATTCTTTTTTTCGATGAAAAACCAACTCGACAAGAGTTTTTTGGCATGTCGTTAGTGGCCATTGGTATTTTAGTTTTAGTATTGTTTGCAAATTAGCAGAAATAGTATTGAATATATAATTTTTTATCGTGAACTGACCCAAGTTAATTGGATGAGGCTTTTATGAATAATCCCAATGATAATAACGAACCCGAACTTAGATGGATGGAAACTCCTAAGGGTAGGGCGATAATTAATGGTGTTTCCTTACCTGTCCTACTCATGATTACTCAACATTTTGGTTATATTGCGCCAGGCCCGCCGGTTACTTTTGAGAACTTCATTTTGTATTCTGGATATGGCATTGCAGTGGGTTTGTTGATGTATGCGTGGACCGATTTCAGAATAAAACGCCAAAGGAAAAAAAGAGAAGCTTTGAAAAAGTCGGAGCAAACCGTGAGTATAAAAAAAGAAGATTAGTCATAATTATTTATTTACCGGAGGTTTTTAATGATAAACGATAAGGATGCAGATTTCTATCATGAAAACGGCTATATCGTTGTAGACGACGTGTACAGTATGACTGAAGTAAAGGCTATGCGGTCTGTCGTTGAGGAACTAGTGGAGAAATCACGGAAGGTTGCTGATCATAATGATATTTATGATTTAGAACCAACTCACTCTGCCGATAACCCAAGAGTGCGGCGTATTAAAGAGCCATTCAAAGTGCATCCGTTGTATCGGGAGATGGTGGAGCACCCCAATATCATATCAACCATGAATAAGCTCATAGGGGTCAATCAGAGGTTGCATGGGGGGAAAATAAATATTAAAGCGGCCTCATTTGGGTCTCCAGTGGAATGGCATCAAGATTGGGCCTTTTATCCACATACAAATGACGATGTATTGGCAATAGGGGTAATGCTTGATGATATGACAGAGGAAAACGGTCCTTTGTTAATTATGCCAGGCTCTCACAAAGGGCCAACCTACGATCATCACGCCGATGGTTTTTTTGCGGGAGCAATAAATCCTAATGATTGTCCATTAGACTTTTCAAAAGCGGCCCGTGTTACCGGTAAGGCTGGTGCTTGCAGCTTCCATCATGTCCGTGCTGTTCATGGGTCCGAGCAGAATCGATCAGGTAAGGATAGAGTTTTGCTGCTTTATCAAGTTGCAGCCGCAGATGCTTGGGATCTTCAGCGTTTTAATGAACCTTGGGCGGAATACGAATCTCGCATGATAGCCGGAGTGTCAACGTTAGAGCCTCGCCTTGTTCAAACACCTATCAGATTGCCCTATCCTACAGCTAAGCACACCGGATCTATTTATGAAAATCAACGCGCAATGAAGTCCAGATTTTTTGATTTTGATAATAATCCCGATAAACTTTTAGAAGATGCGGACTAAAAACAAAAAATTGGCTTACAGCTATGTTTGGCGTGGTGGGTTTCGCCACGCCAAATATTAAAGGTGCTTACTATCATCCTATAATCTACTCGTGTTTTTTTCTTGCCTTCTAGGCTACGGCTTTTCCTTCTTTTGTTAGATGATCCAAGCCTTCGTCTAATGCCTGAGAATAACGATCGAACAAACTGTCTATCTCATTATCAGATATAATCAACGGTGGACAAAAACACATCGCATCACCCACTGGTCTCAGGATTAGTCCATGTTTTAAACAATAATCACTGATTATACCGCCTACATTTTCTGCTGGGGCAAAGGCCTCCTTGGTATTTTTATTTTTCACGAGTTCAGTCGCGCCTATTAGCCCTTCACCGCGAACTTCTCCAACAAGTGGATGGTCAGCAAAAGCTCTAAGTCTTTCCTGGTAATGGCCCATAACACTTTGAACATGATCAAGAATATTTTCTTCCTCGTAAATTTTAAGTGTCTCCAAAGCAACTGCGGCGGCGACCGGATGACCAGAATATGTATAACCATGTCCAAAAACACCAAGTTTGGCACTTGCATCTGCAATAACTTGATAGATATCGTCGCTAATTATTGTTCCGGAAATAGGTAGGTAGCTTGACGATAATGCCTTGGCGCAAACTAAAATATCAGGTTCGATGTCAAATGTTTCGCATGCCCAATAATTACCGGTGCGCATAAACCCACAAATCACCTCATCTGCAACAAAAAGAACATCGTGTTTCTTCAGCACAGCCTGGACTTTTGCAAAATATGTCTTGGGTGGAGTCACAACACCGCCAGCTCCCATTATGGGTTCAGCGAAAAACGCAGCTACAGTTTCTGGACCTTCCTCAATGATCATCTTGTCCAAGTCCTCCGCCATACGCGTTGCGAAGTCCTCCTCAGTTTCTCCCTCTTCTCCAAATTTATAGTAATGTGGGTTATTAGTATGGATAAAATTTTGAAGAGGTACATCGAAACCTGCGTGGTTTACAGGTCGGCCGGTAAGACTTGATGCCGCTAATGTTATGCCATGATAACCATTCACCCGACCAATAATTTTTTTCTTAAGATGTCGACCGCGAGCGTTATTATAATACCATATAATTTTGATTGCTGTATCATTAGCTTCCGAGCCTGAGTTATTAAAAAATACTTTAGAGACTGACGGAGGAGCTAGGCCCATTAATTTTTCACCTAAGTCAATGCTAGGTAGATGGGATTTTCCACCAAATAAATGGTAGTATGGAAGTGTTTCCATTTGCTTGGTCGCTGCGGCAACTAATCTTTTATGTTGAAAACCCAGCGAAGTAGACCAAAGTCCGGCCATTCCTTCAATATACTGTTTGCCCCCATTATCCCACACATAAACGCCTTCACCACGCTCAATTATCATAGGACCATGTTCTTCATGGGCTCTTAAATTTGTATTGGGATGAACTAAATACGCTACATCTCTGGCTTCTGGTGAATTCGGATTTATAGGCATGAAAACTTCTCCGATAGGTTTTTAGCAATCAGCTTAATAACGTGTTTTTTATAAACTACTATTTTTTTCTGAGTCACCGCAAGAGGATACACTATTTCCACTTCGGAAATAGTAACCTTGATTGAAAAATCAACCGAGTTTCTATGAAAATAATAAACTCGGCACAATCAGAATAATTAAGTTCTTTTAGGTGGTAACATAAACCAGATAAAAGCGATCATTTGAATCACTATTACGGCTCCAAAAGCGGTAAAATAAGACTCGGACGGATATTCGCCCTGCTCGTTCATTGGAAATAAGTTGATTATTTCGCCGATTAAATATTGAATTAAAAACACGCTGCCAAAGACAAAAACATTCACTCCAGTTATAACGCGCCCAGATAAGTCCGGATTAAAATGTCTCGTTAGATGCGCATATACAACCATGGCTGCGTTTGCTAAAAGTCCGAAGCCAACCCAAGGCCAGATAGTCGTTGGCATTACCTCTAACGTTATAAAAATTTGAAAACTTATAAACAGTGCCGTTGAAATACCAAAGAACTTTAACAAAGAAAAATTAAACCGTTCAAGCCAGCTAGCCAGTATACCGGTCATTAATGATCCAGTTGATAAAGCTATTGCTAATATCAATAAATAATTGGCAACGAGGTCGCGTTCAAATCCGGCAACATCTTTAAGCCATGGGCCGGCCCAGAGCCCTTGAATGGCCATATTAGTCCCTAAGCTTGCCGCAATTAGTGGTGCGCATCTCCAGAATTCTGAGCTTTTGTAAATAATCCCAAGCTCCATTATCTGTTTTATCAGTGTTGGTGAAGAATTGGATTTTTTCTTTTCTGGAACGATGACAAAAATCATTAAAGCTACAATTAATGTAAGAATAGCTAGACCTACAAAAATTACTCTCCAATCGATATAGACCAATGCGAATTCCAGTGGGGTGGTTGCTACGACAGCGCCCAACCCCCCTGCGGCCAGAAATGCTCCATTTATTGTGGGCCAGTACTTTTCATTAAACCAAAGTGTTGAGGCTTTTAATGAAGCCATTAAACAACCGGCTACGCCTAACCCAATCAAACCTCGACCAGTAGCTAATCCTTCGATTGTCTCTCCTTGGGCAAATAATACGGCTCCAACTGCAGCAAATATAAGAAGAAAACTTTGAACTCGTCTAGGGCCGTAACGGTCCAGAAGTATTCCAAGAGGAAGCTGAAACAACGAAAATGTCAAAAAATACATGGCGGTGAGAAGCCCTAGATCACTCGCGTCGATACCGATTTCAGAAATTAATTGGGGGGCTATTATGGCATTGGTTGACCTGTATAAATAAGAAAGAAAATAACCTAGGGCAAATGGGCAAAGTACAATAAAAATTAGACTTAGCCCAGTTGCAGACTTTGATGCTATTTTTTTAGTTGACGGTTGGTTGGTTGATAAACCGCCGTTATTTGATGGACGTGCTAAATTTATAAAAATATGCGAAAACACAGTCTCATCACTTTTCAAGAAAAAAATTTCAACGTAGGGTTACTGATTTGTGATAAAAACAATGATGTAAGAGTAAAACAACCAGTCAGATCATTATACCCTCTCGATTGGTAGAAACGCAAAAAAATCTATCAACGTTAGTTAATAGGTTTAAATTTTAATGCAGAAATGCTTCACTTGATCGGAACCGGCTGATAAAAACGATTTTAATATAAATTAATCCTAATTTGCGACATGCAGTGTTGCTGGAGAATTTTCAAATGTCTAAGTCTTGGAACCCCGATTCTTGGAGAGCAAAACCTGCACTTCAAATGCCAGATTATTCCAACATTAAACGTTTAAATGATGTTGAGGCAGAAATCGCAAGCTACCCACCGTTAGTTTTTGTTGGCGAAGCGCAACGCCTTAAACGCAGCTTGGCACGAGTCGCATGTGGCGAGGGGTTTTTATTGCAGGGTGGCGACTGTGCTGAGAGTTTTGCAGAGTTTTCTCCTAATAATATTCGAGACACTTTTAAGGTATTACTTCAAATGGCCGTTGTTTTGACCTTTGGTGGCGGGTTACCGGTAGTTAAAGTCGGTCGATTGGCTGGTCAATTTGCCAAGCCTCGGTCTAGCGGAGTAGAAAAACAAGGAGAGATAGAGCTGCCGAGTTATCGTGGAGATATCGTCAATTCAATTGAATTCGACGAGATTGGCCGACAACCTGACCCTGATCGATTATTAAAAGCCTACAATCAATCGGCATCCACGTTAAATCTTTTAAGGGCGTTTGCTCAAGGTGGCTTCGCTAATTTGGAAGAAATACATCGTTGGACTTTGGGGTTTGTCTCCAAGTCTCCTCAAGGCGAGCGTTATGGAGAATTAGCAGGTCGACTGGATGAATCTCTGAGATTTATGAAGGCTTGCGGTTTGACAGCGGAGTCAACTCAACAATTAAGAGAAACAGATTTCTACACATCACATGAGTCCCTTCTACTTGGGTATGAGGAAGCTATGACAAGACAGGACACCATCACTGATGATGGTGGGTGGTATAGCACATCGGCTCATATGATGTGGATAGGGGATAGAACCCGGCAGCCCGATGGGGCGCATGTTGAATATATGCGAGGAATTAATAACCCGATAGGCTTGAAGTGTGGTCCAAGTTTAGATCCAGAGGAACTAATTCGGCTTGCTGACATATTAAACCCTAACAATGAACAGGGTCGATTAACTCTGATTTGTAGAATGGGTTCAGAAAATGTTGAAGATAAACTAGTTCCTTTAATACGGGCTGTTCAGAGAGAAGGAAAGGCTGTGATTTGGTCGTGTGACCCAATGCATGGTAATACTATCACCTCTTCTAATGGATATAAAACTAGGCCGTTTGACCGTATTTTATCCGAAGTCCGCGGGTTTTTTAATGTGCATAATAATGAAGGCACTTATGCTGGTGGAGTACATTTTGAAATGACGGGGCAGGATGTCACCGAATGCCTTGGCGGTGCTCAAGCCATAAATGAAGTGTCATTGGCAGACCGTTACCATACGCATTGTGATCCTAGGCTGAACGCATCACAGGCACTTGAGTTAGCCTTTCTCATTGCTGATATGCTTAAAGAGAATAGAATTAATTAATCAGAGACAAAGATCGCAACTGTGTCTTAATATCACCCTATTAATAATTGTCTGTATTATTTAGAATTGTTGTCAGATCTCTCACCAGATAAATTGGAAGTGCAGTGTTGAAAGATACTAAAAAGGTTCCGCGCTTAGTCCAGCACCCCGAAGATTCAGCGGTATCTTGCTATGCAGACAAATATTTTTTGAGAACAAAAGATATCGTTGAGCGCTTCAATGATACCATCGTCACCTATGCGGTATTTATGAGACGACCAGTTACTAGTGCTCCAAAGCTTGCAGTCCAATGGTTGCAGGAGATTGCGAAAGCTCGAAAAACGATCGTCAATATTGATTTACGCCATAAGGAAGGAGCGTGGATTGGTGCTGGCGAGCCAATAGTTTATATAACTGGGTCTCTCTTTCATTTAGTTGATTTAGAAACACAGTTTTTGCAGAAGTTAGGGGCGGCTTGCGTCGCAGCTTACAATGCATATGTTATGTGCGTGGAGCTTCCTAAATCTGCGTTTCTGGCGATGGACGCTCGGCACTGTGCGGGAACTGACATGGCTGAGTTGATGGCTTATGGTGCAAGCGTAGGATCACGGAAGGCGCAGAAAAAAGTAGGAGCATTGGGCTTTATTGGGAATGCTACGGATGATACTGCCCATTTTTTTGGTCAAACTACTGGTTTTGGAACAATGCCGCATGCCTTGATAGGTTATGCTGGTTCAACTGTTCGTGCAGCTGAGATGTTCCACGATACCCACCCAGATATTAATTTAACGGTTCTTGTAGATTATTTTGGAAAAGAGATAACTGACGCTATTGCCGTTTGTACTAGATTTCCAGATCTAGCAAGTTCCGGAAAATTAGCTATAAGACTGGATACGCATGGCGGTCGTTACGTAGAAGGACTGGATATGGCAAACTCGTATGCTGTCCTAGAAAGAAATGCAACGAAAGCGATCCGGGGTTATCGTTCCGAGGCAGAACTTAGACATTTAATCGGCACGGGTGTTTCAGCTGCAGCAATATGGCATTTACGAGAGGCCTTAAATAAAGCAGGCTACCCTGGTGCGAAAATTGTTGGATCAAGTGGTTTTTCGCCAGAAAAATGTCGCATAATAGCGTTAGCAGAGGCCCCTGTTGACGTTATTGGAACCGGGTCCTACCTTCCCGAAAATTGGAGTGAAACCTATGCGACAGCAGATATTATAGATTACGATGGTATGCCAAGAGTAAAAGTCGGAAGGGAATTTTTGCTTCAAAAATGAATGAATACGCCCCAAATACAATTCTTTTAATCGTTCACCAAAAAAAATCGGTAGCAGGTCACATAGGGTCTTTGTTTTCAAACTATGGATACAACTTAGATCGAAGGTGCCCCTGTATGGGGGATCCACTGCCCCAGACTTTGGGAAATTATGCAGCAGTGGTTGTTTTCGGAGGGCCAATGAGTGCAAATGATTGTTTTTTAGAGGGTATAAAGAAAGAACTAGACTTTATTCCTAAAGTTCTGGATTTAGGAATACCTTTTCTTGGACTTTGCTTGGGAGGACAGCTGTTAGCCCGTGTCTTAGGAGCTAAAGTTATACCACATAAGCTTGGGCATATCGAATCTGGTTTTACTCAAATATATCCAACTGAGCTAGGAAAAGATTGGTTTGTTGAGTCTGATGTTTTTTATCAATGGCATAGAGAAGGATTTGATGTACCAAACTCTGCTTGTCTTTTAGCTACTGGGCATAATTTCCCAAATCAGGCTTTTGTTTATGGTAAGAATGCCATTGCCACACAATTTCATCCAGAAATTACACGGGAAATGATCGATAGATGGACAATGCATGGTGCCCACCGGTTAAACAGACCAGGGGCACAGCCCCGACAGGCGCACGTTAAGGGGTGGGAGGTCTACAATAAGCAAATAGATCTCTGGGCTAAATCTTTACTAAACCGTTTTGGTTTAAATGGCCCAAGAACCCAAATTGTTAAATGAATTGGAAGTAAATGTCAGCGCGTATCGCTGTCTTACTTACTTGAACAAATCTCTGCTTATGTTTGGAGAATTATCTTGACGAATTACCCGAAATTATTTTCTAAAATTGAAATCGCAGGACGTACTTTGCGAAATAGGATCTGTCTCTGTGCAACAGTCACTAACTTTGCTAAGGCTAACAAAATAACAGAAGAGTGGCGTAATTTCTTGATTGAAAGAGCAAGAGGTGGAGCTGCTTTATTAGTGACAGAAATAATTGCTGTGGATCCGGAGGCGATTGCCCAATCATCCACTGTCACCGGGTTTGATGAGACAAATGACGAGGCCTTTCGAAGTATCTCGAGAGATGTTGGGAAAGAAGGATCGCTGATTGTTGGTCAGCTCTGGCATCCAGGGCGCCAACAGCTATGGCACCCAACGAAAACACCTATTGGGGTCTCAAATTTACCAGATCCATATAGTGGAACAGTGCCGCACGTCATGGATACAAAAGAAGTCTACAGGGTGGCTGAGGCATATATCAACACAGCAAAACGATTAGCTGACTGTGGCTTTGATGGTGTAGAGCTTCATGGTGCTCATGGTTATTTGATGACACAATTTTTATCGGCTGCATCGAATATCCGAGATGACGAATTTGGTGGTGATACGGTTTCGAGAACACTTTTCATAAGGAATATTGCGCAAGGAATAAAAGAGGCTTGTGGAAAGAATTTTATCGTTGGGTTAAAAATGCCGGCTGATGAGGGAGTTGAAGGGGGCGTAGACCCAAATGAGGCGGAGCAAATAACTAAGTTGTTATCGGCAACGAATAATTTTGATTACTTTTCGTACGGCCAGGGAAACTTTAGTCTCAGTCTAGAAAACCATGTGCCAGATCTTTATTTTAGAGAAGGACATTTTATTGACTTACACAAGCGCATGCGATCAGCAGCAAATGGAGTGCCGGTTATGGCTCTAGGCAGAATAGGGACTGCTCAACTGGCGGAAGACGTCATAAGGAACGGGAACGCTGATTTAGTAGGAATGTCCCGTGCACTTATAACCGATGCTGCGTTGCCCAAAAAAGCACAATTAGGTGATGTAAAAGATATAAGACCATGCGTTTTTGATAATTTTTCCTGGGGTGAAATACATCTTGGAAAGCCCTTGACAGAACATCATAATCCATATTTAGGAAAAAGGAATGAGGCCTTTTTTAAGTTGTCAACTGCCGAGTTTTCAAAGAGGGTGGTGGTTGCTGGTAGTGGTCCAGCGGGTCTAGAGGCCGCTTGGGTCGCTGCTGCACGTGGCCATGGTGTAACGTTATTCTCTGCATCCCCTGATCTTGGTGGCGGTTTGATGACAGAATCGGTCTTGCCAGGACGGTCTGACATGGCTCAGATCATTAATCATCAAGTCCATCTAGGAAATACTTATGGGGTTGAATATGTTTTAAATCATAAGGTCACACGTTCTGACGTTGCCGAATTTGGTGCAGACACGCTGGTGCTGGCTACCGGATCGGTTCAACGTCTCCCTAGCGGATTAAAAGATAGTAAAAAAGTGATATCCGCGCGTGAGTTTGTGCGTAATGCAGATCAGTATACTGGTAATACGGCAGTTTTGATTGACGAAGACTATGGTGCAGCTACTTATGGTGTCGCTGATTTATTAGCAGAGAAGTATAAAAAAGTAATCCTTTTGACGTCCCGACCAAGATTAGCTGGTAATGTTAACCATTGCAGTGCTATTGGGGTATTTAAACGGTTATACTCTGCGAATATCGATATCCGACCAGCTCAAGAAACTATTAAGTTCTCTTCGGATGTATTAACGGTACGAAATCCATTTAGTAAAAATATATCTAAAATTAACGGTGTTGATTTGATAGTTTACTCTACCCCTCGAATATCTGTAGATGGTATATCCTCAAAGCTTCCACTAATTGATACGCATTTTATCGGAGATTGCAGATCGCCCAGAAATCTTTTGGCTGCAATTCAAGGGGGGCATGCGTTGGCTCTTGAATTATAGATTAGTAAATTGTGACCAGGAATTTAGCGAATGACGAATATAGGTCTTGGTGCCTTAGAGCAACAAATAATACATGACCTGGAAATTATTAGTTACCCTCTGAATGAATGGGTTCCCCGTCGATACACTGATGAGGGCGAAAGAGTTTTAGATGTTTTAATAATTGGCGGCGGGCAAGGTGGCCTAGCAATAGCTTTTCAATTGATGCGAGAGCGGGTAAACAATGTGTTAGTCATCGATGAAGCCCCTGCCGGTCGAGAAGGGCCATGGCTAAATTATGCTCGTATGCCGATACTTCGTTCTCCCAAGGAAGTGAATGGACCAGATTTAAATATACCAAGTCTTGCATTTCGAGCCTGGTATGAGGCTCAATTTGGGGCTGTGTCCTGGATGCAGTTGGGAAAAATTCCTACAAAAATGTGGATGGAATACCTTATTTGGTATCGACGCGTTCTTAATTTGCCAGTAAAGAATCTGATTAAACTGGACACTTTTGAGCCGCATAAAGATATACAAAAAGTCTCTTTACATTGCTTGCAAACAAACACACAAAAAATAATTTTTGCCCGTAAACTAGTTCTTGCAACTGGAATAGAGACTTCTGGGGAATGGTCGTCTCCCCCAATTAGTGGCACGGTTCCAAAAGAATATTGGTCTCATGCCAGCGAGATGATTGATTTTGATGCTCTCGCAGGTAAGCAGGTTGCTGTTTTAGGAGCTGGTGCATCAGCCATGGATAATGCAGTGGCTGCACTTGCTGCGGATGCGCTTGAAGTTAGTGTTTTTTGCCGGCGATCAGAACTACAGCGCGTCCAACCGTTCAAGTGGTTGTCGTTTCCAGGATTTTTGCGACATTTTTCTGAACTTGACGATGAATGGCGTTGGAAGTTTATGGAGCATTTATTGGGACTTAGAGAAGCTTTTCCGAAAGAAACATGGGAGAGAGTAAACGAGTACAGTAATTTCCGTTTGGAAACAGGTAGTCCTTGGCAAGGTCTCTCAATTATCGATGGGAAAGTTTGTATCGAAACCCCTAAGGGTAAATTTCTTGCTGACTTTCTGATTTTTGGCACTGGCTTTGTTATAGATATATCCCGACGTTCAGAACTGCGAGATTATGTTGATTTAATTGCTTTATGGAAGGACCGGTATGCGTGCCCAAAAGATGAAAGCGGTTCAATGCTCTCAAACTATCCCTATTTAGGAAATGGATTTGAGTTTTTAGAGAAAAATATAGGAACTGCAAGCTGGTTAAGAAATATTCATCTCTTTACATTCGGCACAACTATGAGCTTTGGACCTAGCGGCGCGTCAATTAATGCTATGAAATTTGCCGTGCCTAAATTAGTAAATGCAATAACAAAGGACCTATTTTTTGACGATATTGATACACATTATAAGTCGTTAAAAGCCTATGATTTGCCGGAGTTTGCAATGTTGGGTGATAGTGTAAAGGTTGCCCCGAATGCAGCTCAGGTACGTCGACTCGAGGATAATAGCTTTGACTAAGCAAGAAGATTGGATCTAGGTACATATTTGTTGTTTGTTTTTTTGCTAATTATTTACTCTTGTGATTGCGGATTATTTGAATATCGTTTTTAATTAGCTCCTTAAGATTGAAAAAACTTAAAAGCGATATTAAGCAATGTCATTACCAAATCCAGCGCCAGGTTTTTTTAAACATTCCGATCGATCGATGAATTACAGCCATTCGGATAAAACAATAAAGGTTCTTTTCAACGAGACGATTCTAGCGGCGACTAAGAGTTGTATAATTCTCATAGAAGAAAACTATTCGCCGGTAATATATATTCCAGCGGACGATATTCGTTTTGAGTTCATGGAGAAAACACAATGTTCAACATATTGTCCATTTAAAGGTACAGCATCTTATTGGAACATAAAAAGTCATCAAAATTTCGAGGAAAATGCTGCTTGGAGTTATCTCAACCCATTTGATGAAGCATTAATTATTAAAGGATATGTGGCATTTTATCCAAATAAAGTAAGCGCTATCGATATTTATTAATGGGCTGACCTCGGAGTACACAATTGAAACCACAAGAACCTATCGTAACAGCATTTTTTCATGATCAATCATCGACTATTACTTATTTAGTGGTTGATAAAGCAACAAAATCAGCGGCAGTGATCGACCCTGTAGCTGATTATGATATTTCTACAGGAAAGATGTCCCATTATTTTAGTGATAAAATCCTAGCAACGCTAAACTCAAGTAATTATAGTTTAGATTGGATTATTGAAACGCATGTTCATGCAGATCATGTTTCGGATGCTCAATACTTTAAAAAAGAATTTGGTGGAAAAATAGCAATTGGTAGTCGCATTAAAGAGGTGCAAAAGACTTTTGTAAAAATTTATGATGAGGAAGAGGGCTTCCCTTGTGACGGGTCGCAATTTGATTATTTGATCAATCCAGGGGAAATATTCCAGATTGGCGAGTTGGAGGCCACTGCCATCTCCACACCTGGCCATACTCCTGCCTGTATGAGCTATTTAATAGGGAGTTCTTTGTTTGTCGGTGATAGTATTTTTATGCCGGATTTTGGAACAGCCCGTTGTGATTTCCCTGGGGGAAGTGCGAAAGACCTATATACATCTGCTAAAAAATTAGTCGCTCTACCTGACGAGACACGTGTTTTTGTAGGGCATGACTACGGACCCGGTGGTCGTGCTATAGCTTGGGAGACTACCATTGGTGCGGAGAAGCAATCTAATATTCATATTGGAGATGGCATAAGCTTAGATGACTTCGTAAAACTGAGAGAAACCAGGGATTCCCAACTAAATCTGCCTGGAATGATTATTCCTTCCATTCAAATCAATATGAGAGCTGGAAAATTACCCTATCCAAGCGAAAATGGTGTCTCTTATCTAAAAACCCCAATCAATAATTTCCCTGGGCTTAAGTAACTGTGGCTTTACCAATACTTCCACAAATTACTCGAATTTAATTTGTAGGCTTTGCTAAAGGTACTTTTTTTCCTTCAATTGCTGCTAAGAATAAAGCAAGTAACGAGGGAATAATAATCAGCGTTAGAACTGCAGATAGTGTCAGTCCACCAATAACTACTGAGCCCAGTCCGCGGTACAATTCTGCACCTGCTCCGGGGAAAATAACCAAAGGTAGCATACCCAGGACGCTTGTAAGCGTGGACATAAAAATAGGCCTTATGCGGTTCTTGGTGGCCTCTAATATAGCGTCTGATATATTTAAACTATCTATTCGCAGATGATGTAGCGTTTGGTGCACTAGTAGAATTGCATTATTGACTACAATTCCAATTAATATGACAAAACCAAGCAGTGTTAACATATCGAGATTTTGTTGCTGAAATTGACTTAGCAGAACTAATCCTATTACCCCTCCTGCGGTAGCAAGTGGTACTGACAAAATGATAATTAGCGGATATAGAAAGCTTTCAAATAACACTGCCATCACCAGATAGACGATTATAAGGGCCATTAAAAGGTCAACAACCATCTCATTCCAAGTTTCAGTCAATTTATCCGCTGTTCCAGATAATCGAAGCTTAACCGTCTTTGAAACAGACTCTTTTCTCAGTTCTGCAATCACGCCAAGTTGAATCTTATTCATTGCTACTTCTAACGGCATGTCAGCTGGTGGATTAATCTGCAAGGTTATTGTTCTTAATTGCTCCCGGTGTCTAATTTCGGATGGGCCGGTAGTAACATCGATGTTTGATAACGAACTAACTGGCACTATTTGACCTCTTTTAGTAACAACCGGCAGATCATTGATATCTTGTGTTGTTTTAACATGATGTTTGGGGCCACGCAGTGTCAGGTCTATACGTTTTCCATCAACTGTAATCTCAGCAACGCGCAATCCATCATTAAAGGCATCGAGGGTTTGTCCAAGAGCCTTCGTCGATATTCCATTATCTGCTAGACTAACGCGATTTGGTATTACTCTAATTTCGGGCGCACCAAGGCTAAGTGACGGACGAGGTCTCATCCGCGTTCCTTCGCGTCTAGGCATAACTTTTTCTAACTTACTAGCAGCTAGCTGGGCAACGGTAATTATCTCTTCAAGTGTTCCACCTGAGACATCTAAATCAATAGATCTAGAGCCACCAATACCTCGTCCAAAAATTGACCGTTTCCTCATTATTCCGTATGTTTTGGGCTCACTGTATAGTGATTGTTCCAATACTGGTATCAAATCGTCTACTCGCGTTGGATCAGCAGCGACAGCTCCGATTATGGCGTTTGCTCGAAAAGCGGCGAAAAAAAAGCGTTCCATAGTGGGGACACCATTTTCATCTTCCAAACGTTTTCTTTCTGGATCCCATAATTTCTTTGTTGCTGATTCTAATTTGCCGGCTATTTTTGTCATTGTAGGGAGGTTGTATCCAGATGGGGGTAATATGAAACCGATTACAAGATTACGGTTTCCATCGGGTAGATAATCCAATTTTGGAAGAAGAAGTGTCGTCGTGACACCTGAGACCAGAACAACTGTAACAACTACTCCTCCGGCTCGGACACGGCTAGAGATTACGCGTTTTGTGAAATTTAGAATAGCCGCCACAAACGCTTGTGCAAGTGTATCTAAAGCCGGCAGTTTTCGCCTTTCTACAGTTCCCTGAAGATCTCCTCCGAGAAGCTTGCTGGATAGAGCGGGGATCACCGTAATGGACACCACTAGTGATAATAGAACGGAAACTGAAATAGCAACGGCTATATCTCGAAAGAGTTGGCCAACTTCAAGCTCCATAACTAGTATCGGTATGAAGACCATAACAGTTGTCAAAGCTGATACAAGTACCGCACCCCAAACTTGATTTGCTCCCTCGAAAGCAGCTTCATGTATTGGTATACCACGTTGCCTTAATCTAAAAATATTTTCCAAAACAACTATTGCGGCATCCACAACCATTCCCACTGCAAAAGCCAGTCCGGCCAATGATATTACGTTTATAGATCTACCAAGAGCAGCCATTGCCACAAAAGAACCAATGACAGAAACAGGTATGGCCAAAGAAACAACTAAAGTTGCTGCGCCACTCCTCAAAAATAATAATAGGACTATGGCAGCTAATGTACCGCCTATATAAATATTTTGTTGTACAAGATTGATTGCTGAGTCGATGTAAGTCGTTTCATCATAAACCTGTGTTAGGAAGATTTTCTCTGAGAATAAATCCCCTTTGTTTAATTCAACGATTGCTTGCCTAATTCCCTTCATGATCTCTATTACATTGGCTCCAGTCTCCCTGTATACGGGCAATGCAATCGCGGGTTCACTCATCATACGTATTCGTGACACGGGTTTTTTGTAACCAAAAATTATATTGGCAACATCCCGAATCATAATTCTGGTAACTCGTCCAGTCTCAGGAGTCTATAATCGACCTTAATACAACAGCGTTGACAGCCTCAATCGAACCAAAATCACCCTCGGTGCGAACGACATAACGCCTTTTTCCTTCATCTACAGCACCTGCTGATACAGACGCATTTGCATTTTGCAGAGCGTTTACCACATCAGGGATTGTTAATTTATATTGCGCAAGGCTCTCCGGGTTAATAATGACCTGCATTTCTTGTTTGGCACCACCGTAGACCCGAACTTCCGATATGCCGTTCACTCGTTCTAGACGATCTTTGATAAGATCATTTGCTAAATCATAGTAACTATGGATTTCTTGATCATTATTGATCATTTTCCTAAGTATTAACCACGCTATTGCATTATCTTCTGAACCAGCCGTATTGAGGGTTGGTTCGTCAACCTCAGTCGGATAATTACCAACGCGGTCTAATCTGTTTGAAACAAGTAAAAGAGCTTTCGTCATATCTTGGCCAACGCCAAACTCTAGGGTTACTCGTGCCCGACCAGTTTCTGATTTGCTAACGATTGATTTGATGCCTTCGATGCCCTTTAATTGTTTTTCTTGCCGGTTTACAATCTCTCGCTCAACCTCCGCAGGTGCAGCACCTGGCCATTGAGTTGTAATTGTAATTACTGGTTGATTAACGTCAGGGGTTAGTTGAATGGGAATGCTTTGAAGGGCCACACCCCCGAACATTACTATCATCAAGACAGCTGCTATTACTGCTATTGGTCGTATTATCGAAACCGAAATCAAGCGGTCCATCCACTTACCTCGCGATGTTGGGTTTGATGGGTTCACCCGGTCTTAACCGCTCATTACCTCGCACTACTACAAGATCCCCCGGTTGTAATCCGGCGAGGACTTCAAACCTATTCCCGACCGCGCGTCCTAATTTAGTAGTCTGCATGTTCGCTATACCTTTTTTAAAAACAAAAACGATTTTTTTCCCATTCTTGATCAATACAGCATCTTTGTGGACAGTGACGACATTAGCATTATCGCCAATTGGTAATTTGAGCTTAACGGATTGATTACCGGCGATGCCTTGTTTAAATGGCCCATCCTTGGCAGTTAATCTCACAGCAACAGCTCTAGTTTGTGAATTTTCTTGTGGGATTATAGCTCTTATTACCGCATTGAAAGATAGACCATTTTGTAAATTTGCCTTCACGTTGGTATATGGTTTTAAATCGAGTGCCCTTATTGACGGAACATCTACCTCAATCTCAAGGTCCGTATCATTAAGAAGGGTTATTATTGGGTCACCTATACGCACGTAATTTCCAGGTAGAGTGTGCTGCTTTAAAACTACGCCTGGATAGGGGGCTTTAATATTTGCGTCCTGAAGTGCTATCTTACCCATCTTTAATTTGGCCTTTGACTGCAGAATATCCGCTTTCGCACGGGTCACCATTTCTTTTGAAATTTCTAGGTCTCGTTCACTATCTTCTTCTCTGTCTTTCCGAAACGCACTAGAGGTCCGTAGAGCCAAAATACGTTTATGTGTCTGTTTCATTTTTCTGTTGTTTGCTATTTCTTTTGCTAGTTGCGATTCCATCCTTATTAAGTCAGCTTTCAGGATCTGGATTTGGCTATCGAGGCGATCTGATGCTAATTCTACCAGAACGTCACCCTTTTCTACGCGGTCTCCCACTTGAACCTGCATTTTGTGCACACGCTCGGCAATTCTTGTGGCGACTACACCAGACTCTTTCGCTACAAACCGCCCAATTACGGGCATTGTCTGAAGAAGCGGTTCCGATATTACTTTGTCGATATCGACTGCACTTGCCCGTTGTTGGCTAATAACTGCTGATGGTACGAGAAATACGAATAAGAATAATAAGAAATTGGAGATCATTGACCACTTGATTACGTTTTTTTCAATCATTAATCAAAACCCAAAACATTCATAGTTAGTCGAAGATAAAGTAGCTAATAGAGCAAGACCTGTGCATTTTTCTAAATTTTACAAGTATCTTGATGCAATTATTCCCTCTTCATTGATTAATCATAAACCTCGCCAACTTTAAACCTTTGTTATCAAAAAAATAGTAGTCCTTACTCAAAATATTCTGTTTAACAATAAAAAAGTTGGCAGTACTCAACCAGTTTAGTATTTTAAAAAATATATTTTGCTGGCTACAACAACTACAGCGACTAATGGGGTTTGATGACGATATTATTCACACATCAGTCATGTCTTCTACATGACGTACCGGCTGGACATCCAGAAAATCCCTCAAGATTAAAAGTATTAGAATCCGCGTTTGCGGCAGACGAATTCAAATGCTTAGATCGTAGAGAAGCTCCGTTATGTAAAATTGAGTCAATAGCCTTAATGCATTCTCAAAGTTATATAGAAGACGTGACTAAAGTTATTTTTGAAAAAGAATTTGTATACCTAGATGCAGATACTTCTTTATCTCATGGATCAGGCGAGGCTGCACTTAGAGGATGTGGGGCAGTTTGTGCAGCCGTTGATGCCGTGATGACTGATGATGCTAAAAATGTTTTCTGTGCTGTTCGCCCGCCAGGGCACCATGCAGAAACTCGAAGGGCTATGGGATTCTGTTTGTTTAATAATGTGGCTATTGGAGCGGCTTATGCAAAAGAAAGATTTAAAATTGATCGGGTTGCAGTTGTAGATTTCGATGTTCACCATGGTAATGGGACACAAGAAATGTTCTGGTCGAAACCTAATCTTTTATACGCATCGACGCATCAAATGCCATTATTTCCGGGGACAGGCGCTACATCAGAAATTGGCGATTACAATAATATTATAAATGTTCCATTATCCGTGGGTGCTGGAAGTCTTGAGTTTAGGACTGCGTTTAATCAAATTATTTTGCCTGAATTAAGAAAGTTCAAGCCAGAGTTACTTATAATTTCTGCTGGCTTTGATGCTCACGCTAATGATCCATTGGGGCAATTAAATTTGTATGAAGATGATTATGCGTGGGTAACTTTGGAGTTGTTATCAATAGCGGAAAAATATTCAGAGAGCCGTCTGGTTTCAGTGTTGGAGGGCGGCTATAATCTTGATGCTTTGAGGAGTTCTGCGTCTATACACGTGCGTCAACTCATGTCAGTGTGAAATATATTTTTGTGAGACTTGGATCATTTAAACACAATAGCTTTTGGGAGAGCTAAATTGAAGGAAGAAAAAAAAGCCTTGGAAGCACTGAGTTTTGAAGATTCTTTGTCAGAGTTGGAGGCAATAGTTGACCGATTGGAAAGTGGACAGGGTTCTTTGGATGATGCCATCACAGCATACGAACGTGGAGCCCAACTTAAAAGGTACTGCCAAATGAAATTAGACGAAGCCAGAATGAAAGTGGAGAAAATCAGGTTGCCCGAGAACAATGGGGAACCGGAACTGTCTAATTTCGAATAATAAGTCCAGAAATTTGTTAAGAACTTATGACAAAAATCCCTTTAAAAAAATTATTAAGCTTGTCTGCTTCTAAAATAGAAGCAACTATGAGTATTTTATTGCCAAAATCTGCCGGTATAGAGGCTCCTCTAGTCGATGCTATGAGATACAGCGCTCTTGGAGCAGGGAAAAGGCTTAGGTCTTTTATGGTGCTTCAATCGGCATGCTTGTTTCAGGTAGACCAAGTGTATGCGTTAAGAGTGGCCGCAGCCGTTGAGTTTTTACATGCTTATTCGCTCATACATGATGACTTACCTGCTATGGATAATAGTGATCTTAGGAGGGGAAAGCCCAGTTTGCATGTAGCATTTGACGAGGCAACAGCTATTTTAGCAGGGGATGCGCTACAAGCTCTTGCCTTCGAGGTGCTTTCGGCTGAAGAGACGCACCCGGATCCCACTATTCGCTGTAAATTGGTAAGTGCATTAGCTTCCGCTTCTGGTGCTTCGGGAATGGTGGCAGGACAAATGATAGATTTAATAGGTGAAAAAGCTTCGTTGCCATTGGATCAAATAACAAGATTACAAAACCTCAAGACGGGTGAGATGTTCTCTTTCAGTGTACTATCAGGGGGTATGTTATCTGGAGCTCGGGATAACGAACTGGATTATTTAAGACGATATGCTGATAAATTTGGGCTGGTGTTTCAAATGGTTGACGATTTGTTGGATGTAGAGGGGCTGTCTATTGATGTTGGTAAACCTACGGGACAGGATGCGATTGCACACAAAGCCACTTTTGTCTCGGTTTTAGGTGCAAAACAAACTAAGCATAATGCAGAGATTTTAATTGAAGAAGCGGTCGCTATGCTTGATAAGTGGGGGGCAGAGGCCGATGTGTTTAGGGAATTAGCCCGTTACATATTGATAAGAACCAAATAAAGAGGGTTGATAATGGATCAGAGCTTGACGCCATTGCTAGATAGAGTGCTTTCTCCGGCAGATTTAAGGCAGATGCCTTCAGATGAACTAAGGCAGTTAGCTGATGAGTTACGGCAAGAAGTTATTGATGCTGTTTCTGTAACTGGTGGTCACTTAGGGGCAGGACTTGGTGTTGTCGAATTAACTGTGGCTCTGCATTATGTATACAATACACCCAGAGACCGTCTGATTTGGGATGTGGGACATCAGGCATACCCGCACAAAGTGATCACAGGTCGTCGAGACAAAATAAGGACCCTTCGTCAAAAAGGTGGGCTTTCTGGTTTCACTAAAAGATCAGAAAGTGAATATGACCCTTTTGGTGCGGCCCATAGTTCAACCTCTATTTCTGCTGGTTTAGGAATGGCTGTGGCCCGCGATTTGATGGGAAATGATAATCATGTGGTTGCGATCATCGGTGATGGAGCTATGAGTGCTGGCATGGCCTACGAGGCAATGAATAATGCGGGTGCTTCTAATTCTCGGTTGCTGGTTGTTTTAAATGATAACGATATGTCAATCGCGCCTGCTGTAGGCGCTATGAGCGCTTATCTCTCTCAACTTATCAGCTCAAAACCATACAGAAATATAAGGGAACTTGTTAAGCAAATTGCTCAGCATTTTCCAAAACCAATTGAAGTTACGGCCAAAAGAGCTGAGGAGTATGCACGTGGCTTGGTTACAGGGGGAACCTTGTTTGAAGAATTAGGGTTTTATTACATTGGCCCTGTGGATGGGCATAATTTGGATCATTTACTGCCTGTACTTGAAAATATTCGAGATGCTTCTCAAGATAAACCTGTTTTATTGCATGTAGTAACAGAAAAGGGCCGAGGACATCCCTTCAGTAAGCAATCAGATGAGAAATATCATGCTGTTCAAAAATTTGACCTCGTGACAGGAACGCAAGTAAAGCCAAAGGCAAATGCTCCTACATATACTGATGTTTATGCTTCTGCATTAATAGCAGAGGCATCAGAGGACGCGAGTATTGTTGCAATAACAGCCGCTATGCCTTCTGGTACCGGAATAAACAAGTTTGCTGAAAAATTCCCAGAGAGAAGTTTTGACGTTGGCATAGCTGAGCAACACGCTGTGACATTTGCTGCTGGTCTGGCGACTGAGGGATTAAAGCCATTTGTTACAATTTATTCTACATTTTTGCAAAGAGCCTTTGATCAGGTGGTTCACGATGTTGCAATACAGGGATTGCCTGTTCGATTTGGGATTGATAGAGCTGGGTTAGTTGGTGCGGACGGAGCAACTCATGCTGGCTCATTTGATCTTGCTTATTTATGTTGTTTGCCCGGGTTTATAGTTATGGCTGCTGCAGATGAGGCAGATTTAATGAATATGATCGCTACATCCGCTGGAATAAATGATAGACCATCAGCTGTTCGTTATCCGAGAGGAGAGGGAGTTGGTATTGACCTTCCTAGTAAGGGCGTTCCGTTGGAGATAGGAAAGGGTAGAATTATTCGGAAGGGCAATACAGTAGCGATATTGTCGCTTGGT
>CAXYEO010000026.1:0-74109 GCA_964276085.1 uncultured Thalassobaculaceae bacterium
ATTCTATTGTCCCAAACAACCTCTTTAATAATGTTCTATATTCTATTTTGCTTAGCAAGAATGAATTTTGCTGGGCCATTTGATTTGGGAATTTACACAGCCGTAAACAGTTGGTTTATCACAAAACGGCCAACAGCTATTTCAATAGTGACGCTGGTGCAAATGTCAGGATTGACCGCGATGCCATTAATTGCATTTATTGCCATGGACCAAAGTGATTGGCGAATGGGATGGTTAACAATAGGAATTGTTATTATCACCGTTGGTTTTCTTCCCAATTTATTATTCATGTGCCGCCGACCCGAAGATATTGGCTTATACCCGGACGGCAGCAAAGACAACGTGTGCAAACACCTCGATAATAAAGATAATTCCAAAGAACCTAATTTCACAAGATCACAAGCTATTTCGAAACCTAGCTTCTGGCTCCTTGCCCTTTTCACGGCTTTAGTTTTTCCTGTGCAAGCGGGAATAAGCTTACACCAAGCTCCACATTTATTAGAACGAGGCCTAAGTCCTGCAATAGCAGCATTAGTGGTAAGCTGTTTTTCTCTAATATCTGGTCTATCCGCTTTGTTATATGGCTATACAATTAGGCGCCTCGGAGTGAAGGTTAATTTATCATTTACGGGATTAGCATTAGCCGTTGGCATCTATTTAATGCTGATTACCCACGATACCAATTTAGCATTCTTGGCAGCAATTCTATTTGGCATTGGGATTGGAGGCATCTTATGCATTCTCCCAATCATATGGGCCGATTTCTTTGGAAGAGAAAGCTTCGGTTCGATACGCGGTATCGTTCTTTCAGTGCAAATCTCATCTCAGGCGCTTGGTCCTTTAATTTCTGGCATTTTAAGGGACATGTCCGATAATTATGATCTGTCACTGATTGTGTTTATGGCCATGTCAATTTTAGCTGCTATTATTGGCGCTATTATCTCTCCACCTTATAGCAAGTAGATTATTCTGATAATAAAAGCGGACAACTGACCCCAAACTCACGGCCCATTTCTCTTATTCTAAATCACCTTACGCTCATGCAGTGATCTGATCTCGGCGTTATCGAATCCTAAATCTTCCAAGACTTCTTGATTATGCTCTCCTAGTTTAGGTGCCCTACCTATTTTTACCGGTGTTTCTGAGAACTGCCAGGGGGAACCATGAACTTTAAGTGTTTCGTCAATCTCAGGGTAATGGAGCTCAGTTATATATCCATTCCCTAGCACATCCAGATCTTTAGACGCCTCAAGCAAAGTATTAATCGGAGCGGCAACAATATCCGCATCTCGTAAAATCTTTACCCAACGCTCTCTGCTACCACCTCTAAATAATTCCCTTAAGGTGCTCAAAATAGTTTCTTTTTTCTCTTCGGACACTAAAGCGAGACCAAGATCGCTGGCTCCTCTCTCCTCCAGTAAAGGAAGAAAGCCTAATGCGGTCATTGCTTTGATCCAATGCCGATGATCCACCTGAAACACCATTGGCTTTCCATCTTTATCATCGAAACTCGCTGCTATACCGGGTAATTCTCTTGTTCCGTTTATTCGAGCGCCAACTATAGGGTTTTCATTCCGCCACATCGCTGTTGTCATCGTCCACCCCATCAGACGCACAATGCCGCCAACGAGTGAGGTCTCAACCTTTTGACCAATCCCAGTATTTTTGGCATGGTATAAAGCCGCTAGAAGCCCACCGAAACGTAAGCATAGCACAAGACTCATCCGCAACAGAAACTACGCCGGTACGCATGGCTTCTCCCGGTCCTGCGTATGCCTCACTTATTCCCCCCAGGGCTTGTCCAACAGCGTCAGTCCCAGGCAAATCTGAATGTGGACCTAATTGGCCATAACCAGATACTGAAACATAGACTAAAGCTGGATTTATTTTTTTTAATTCTTCATAACCGAAACCGTTTTTTTCAGCCGCTCCTGGACGAAAGTTTTGACCAAATATATCTGCTGTCTCAACAAGTCTATGAAGGATTTCTTGCCCTTCTTCCGACTTGAGGTTTAGAGTAATACTTTTGACCCCTCTGTTATTAGTCTCAAAAAAAGAACTAATATCACCGCGAAGCTCCCCGGCTGTTCTAGAGCCATCCCCAACGCCAGGAACTTCAACTTTTATAACTTCTGCTCCTAGGTCAGCCATCATCATATAAGGTACTGTTCCAGCTTGCGCTGTGGAGCATGTCACTGCTCTGACACCATTTAATGGACCTACTTTCTCGGCCATTTTCTTTCCTTCACCAATGACTATCTATTATTTATACATACAAATAAGACTCTAAACTACAAGTTATCGTTAAAAAATCGCCCTAACTTATCAAGTAGCAACTCTGGCTTTTCTTCTGGAATAAAATGGCCGCATTCAGGGAAAATTTCTCCTTTAACATCAATAGCCACTCGTCTGAGAGACGCTTCAGGATCTTTGCCTCGACCTCTTCCATTTGGATAACTAACGCCGCCGCCAATCGCTAATACCGGCATCGGTAATTTAAAATTTTTAATAATTTCCGCATTAACGTTAGCATCTTGAGCCATAGCGCGGTAATAGGAAAAACCCGCTCTCAAGGCACCTGGTTGTTTATAGGTCCTTACGTACTCATTAATATCATTTTTAGTTATACAATCCGGTTTAAAGGCGAATGTTCGGTAAAACCATGATAAATAAACCTTCTCTCGCCCATTGATTAATTCTTCAGGTAAATCAGGCGTCATATGAAATTGATGATGCCAACGTCGTCCTCCCTCCGAAAAGTCACCGCCACAACCTGGAACAACTACATCGAGAATAACTAATTTCTCTACCGCTTGGGGATGAGAAGCGGCTAGGGCATACGCCGTTGGCCCCCCCCAATCATGTCCAACAAGTAAAAAACTCGAATAACCAAGTTCGTCAGAAACTAATTTCCATATGTCATTTGCCACGGTCATTTTATCATAGCCGTCAATAGGCCTAGAACTATCCCCTAATCCTCGCAAGTCAGGAGCTATAACAGTATAATTTTTTGCTAAGATCGGGATGATATGTCGCCATTCCCACCACGTTTGCGGCCAACCGTGCAGTAGAACGACAGGAGGCCCTTCCCCCGCAACTACATAATGTAACATAACATCTCCGAGATCAGCATAGTTATGCCGTACGTCTAGATCTGTCGTCATTGCTACTCCGTTGTCTCTTTTTTAAGAAAATAACTAGGCATAAGTATATCCTATAAATATGAGAAAACTAAAAATTACAGCACTTGTAATGATCAAGTCCACATGTGTTTATCACATCGTTGATGCTGCCGCATACTCTTTGTAATTTACAATAGAGGTAGCGTTGTAGAAATGGAGTATAACGAAATGTCTATAGAAATACTTCCACTATCGGGTTCTGTTGGCGCCGAAATTAAGGGAATTGATGTGTCACTTGTTGACGACCAACAATTTGAAAAAATAAACCAAACCCTCGTTGATTATGGCGTCATATATTTTAGAGAACAAACTTTAACTCCCAGCCAGCAATTGAGTTTTGCGTCTAGATGGAATGAACCTCATTTACATCCATACTTGAGTGGCCTCCCGGAACATCCAGAAATTATAGAGATAATAAAAGAACCTCACGATCCAAATAATTTTGGGGATCATTGGCATACAGATCAGATTTTCACCCCAACCCCTGCTATGGCAACTATGCTATACGCAAAACAAGTACCAGAAATAGGAGGGGACACTTTATTCGCATGTATGGAACATGCATATGATGCACTTTCCGATGGAATGAAACAACTGTTGGAACGTTTATATACCTTCAATCAATACAATAAGAAGGCACCTCGTTCTGGAAAAATGCAGGCGAAGATTCCAGAGTTCGATAAACCCACTGTTCCTGCGGTACATCCACTGATTCGCAAACATCCAGTAACAGGTCGGCCATCGCTATATTTAACCGATATAGAAACAACACTTCATTTTGAAGACATGAGCCCAGAAGAGAGCCAACCGCTCATAAAGTATTTGATACGCCATGCAACAAGACCTGAGTTCACTTGTCGACTTGACTGGAAAATTGGAACTTTAGGTGTCTGGGATAATAGAAAGGTATTACATATGGCATTGAATGATTATCCCGGAAAAAGAAGGGTCATGCATAGGATAACAATGAAAGGCACCCCGCCTCTTCGTTATATTCGATAACTGTACAATTTAAACTCTAAAGCGAAAGAAAGTTCTGAATGGCTGAAGTCAGAGAAATTGCAACTGGGCTCGCGTTTCCAGAAGGTCCTATATTTTTGCCCAATGGCGAAATATTAATTGTCGAAATAGCATCGGCAAAACTGACAAAAATAAGTTTAAACGGCGATAAAACGTTAGTCGCAAAGCTGGATGGAGGACCAAATGGCGCGGCTATTGGGCCCGACGGTCGTTGTTATATCTGTAATAACGGAGGCATGCAATTTTTTGAAAAGGACGGTTGTTTCCTTCCCCGACTGTCAACTCCTACAACTCCTCATGGGTGGATTGAGGCGGTTGACTTAAAGACTGGGTCTGTTGAGACGTTGTATAAAGAATGTAATGGTAATCCACTAATAGGACCTAATGATCTTATTTTTGATTCAGAAGGTGGATTTTGGTTTACAGATCATGGCCATACAAGACGGCGCGATAAGGACCGTGGTGGCGTCTATTATGCGAGCACAAGTGGGAGAAGTATTATTGAAGTAATTAGTCCTATGGATGGTCCAAATGGCATAGGTTTATCACCTGATGAGAAACAACTCTATGTAGCAGAGACGCCAACGGGCAGAATTTGGGCCTTTGATATTGAGCAACCAGGGAAACTCGCCAAAACAAGACAAACTATACCATGGGAAAAAGGGCGTTTAGTTGCAAGCCCCTCAGGGTACCATTTATTTGATTCTCTTGCTTTGGACATTGAGGGAAATATTTGTGTTGGTTCTATCCCTGGGGCGATCGATGTCTTTTCCGCAGCAGGGAAGCAGATTACCTCTATCTCTTTACCAGATACTTTTCCAACCAATATTTGTTTTGGAGGTGATGATCTAAAAACAGCCTATATCACACTATCATCCTCAGGTAGGTTAGTGGCATTGGACTGGCCAAGGCCAGGCTTACCTTTAAATTTTTAATCTATGGATATTTTATGGCACCTGCACACGATCAACTAATTTCTGAAGATCAGTTAATACCAAACCCTCCATATAGTGGTCCGCTACATATCAGTGCCTTGAAAGGACCAAATGGATCTATTTTAGGCTTAACAAATTGCCCAGGACGTCGCCATAGATCTTTAAATGGAAGGATATGGGATAGGAACCTTTCCGCAGATTTCAAAACTATCGAAAAATGGAATGCCGATGGACTCATAAGTCTTAATCAAAATGAAGAATTTATGATGCTCGGCGTACCAGAATTCCCAAAACTAGCTAAAGTACAGACTTTTGACTGGTATCATTTACCTATCCATGATTTTAGCGTTCCAGGTCCAGAATTTAATGCTGCATGGGCTCAACATGGTCCCGATATATTGCAAATGGTTAATGACGGTGCACGATTAATAATCCACTGCGCGTACGGCCTTGGTAGAAGTGGAACATTTGCAGCCAAAATACTGACAGCATTTGATATCTGCCCGAAAAAAGCGATTGAACAAGTGAGGAGCGCGCGTCCAGGGGCCATAGAGAGCCTAATTCAAGAACAATATATCCTGACTGGTGGGACGTTGGGTGGCTCATCTTTCACCTAGCTTACTATTTCAAAAAAATTGAGATCTCTCAACACTCAGACTGTTCAATAAAATAGAAAAATGCTTGAATAAATAAGTTCTGGCTCTCAATATTCTCTAATCATATGTGCCCCGGGCCACTTCAGTTGCGAACTCCAGCAACCCACGGGATAAAGAGTCAAATTTCGAAGTTCTAGCATTGTTGTTTGGATCATTTTTGTACTTCTCATATATCTGCTTAAAGACTACAGCTAATCGGAACTGCGCCAGCACTCGGTAATATCGAATATTAGATATATCGCGACCACTTCTCGAACCATAAAGATCTATAATTTGCTTTCTTTTAAGAAAACCGGGGAATGTGGTAGGCATTTGTCCCAACTGTAACATTGCGGCAGGATCATGTGGCTCAGTCCAGTAGCTTAATAATACGGCCAAATCCCACAATGGATCACCACGAGTTCCCATATCCCAATCAATTAGGGCGATTGGTTCTAAATTATCAGGATTAAAAATGACATTATCTAGCTTAAAGTCGTTGTGAAGTAATACAGGTGGTTGCTCTACGATAATATTATGATTGAGCCAACCCATTATATAATTCACAGTTATAGGTAGATCTGTCGACCACATCAATTGAGCTCTTTTGAACCAACCATTTGTAGTTCGAGCTAGGTAGCCCTCTGGAGAACCAAGATCTAACAAACCAACTTCAGCTGGCGATATATTGTGAAGGTTAATAAGCATTTCCAATAAATGCTCAGTTATTTTTTTCGGTACTGTTTGGTTTTTCATCCATCGCACGGGTAAGGTTGATCCAATAACAATCCCTGGACGATATTCAAGTATAAGGAATGGGGCGCCTAGAACTTCTGTAGTGTCCCCTATAAATAAACAGCCCGGGCTGAGAGGAAAAGAACATGATAAGCTGCGTAAAATTTTTCCTTCGCGCAACATATCATTTGCACCTGGCTGAAGAGGCCCCATAGGGGGTCGTCTCAATACTGCTGATGCCCCATCAAAATTTACTAGGTAATTCAAGTTACCAAAACCGGCAGAAAATTGTCGGGGTTCATTTTGAAGACATAGATTATGGCCAACAGACATTAAATATGATTGTAAACGAGACCAGTTTTGCTGGATTTGCAACTCTCTATTTACAAAATTTGGCTCTTCAGAAAGATCAGACATCAGCACAAATCCAATAAAACAATAAATGAACTGGACCCAATAAAAATATAATGCCAAGCCAGACATCTTAACGCAAACATCGCAATAACATCATGATGAACTGCAACATGAAGGAAGATTAATGGTCCGCATCAGAAATACAATAAAAGAAAAATTGAATTCAGGAAACTTGGCCATTGGTATTGGGATATGACAGGCCAGGACGATGGATATAGACACAGCAGTACAAATCAGTGTTACTGCCCAAGAAGTAAGGATAACAACTCTAGTCCGCGTTCCTGACTTTCAACATTTCCATGCAAGTTGGGTACTGGGTGGAGGGAAGCAAGGTTTTGTTGTCCCCCATGTGGGTACCAAAGAAATAGCAAAAAAAATAGTCGCTCAATGCAAATATCCACCAATCGGACATCGTTCTGTTACAGGCGCTCAACCCATGTTAGATTTTCAAATCTATCCAATGGGAGAGGCCACGCAAGCAGTTAACTCAGCAACATTCCTAGTCATAATATTAGAAACTCCTCTGATTATTTTTAATGCCCATGAAATTGCTGCTATACCGGCGTGGATGCATTGCTAATCGGCACCAATGATCTTTGCATGGAAATGGGACTACCAGGTCAATTGGGTCATCCTGATATCGTAGAAGCGTATAAAAAACCATCGCAGCATGCAAAAAATATAATAAGCATGCAGGAATGGGAAGGAATATATGAACCCAATCTTATGGATAAGTATATTAATATGGGAATTAAAATGATTCTTGGAGGAAACAATCTTAGCTTGATGATAAGCGACGGAAAGGACCAAACTTTTAAAATTCGAACTAATTTTACTGGCTAAGGGCTAAGACAACCAATTTTAGATAGGTGTTTGGGCTCTTCTTTTCAGTTTGAACTGATAAACCAGAATCACTTACTGCGTTAGAGGAAATGGTGGGCACGACTGGGATTGAACCAGTGACCCCCTCGATGTCAACGAGGTGCTCTCCCGCTGAGCTACGCGCCCATTTCCAAAAATGACGAAATATTACTTGCGAGAACCGCCGTTATAGCGAAAATAACGACTTTGGCAAGACAGAATATCTACACTAAAATTTATAAAAAACAAAATAATTGCAAATAAACAACATTTTCAAGTCAATGAAATAAGTCATCATGAATAATTTCTTAAATTTTGATATCAAAGACAAAATCATAATACGGTCACCTCAGAAGAGGGTCCTCCCTTTAGTAGTTTCTTCACCTCACAGCGGACGGAATTATCCCCCAGACTTTGTAGCCGCCTCAGCACTAACGCCACTTCGTCTTAGATCGTCAGAAGATAGTTTTGTCGAAGATATTTTTGGTTATGCTCCAGACCTAGGGGCAACTTTGATCGAGGCCTTGTTTCCTCGCGTCTTTGTAGATGTTAACCGCCAACCTTATGAACTTGATCCCACAATGTTTTCTGATCCTCTTCCTGATTATGTGACAACTCAGAACAATCGCATTTCTGCAGGACTAGGCACTATAGCGCGCGTTGTATCAAATGGGGAGCGAGTTTACCGAAACAAATTAACTTTTCAGGAAGCAGAAGAACGCATTAATAATTATTATCAGCCGTACCATAACGCCCTTCAGGCTTTAATTAATAATACCAAAGATGAATTCGGGTATTGCATCCTGCTAGATTGTCACTCAATGCCTTCTGGAAGAATAGAGTCAAATAATCCTGCGCAATCGAAACCCAGTAGATTAGCCGAAATTATCCTTGGCGATTGCCATGGTACATCCTGTCATTCCCATATAATGAAAAGCTCAAACGAATTTTTAAACGAATTTGGTTTTTCAGTTCGGCGAAATCTCCCATATGCTGGAGGGTTCATTACAAGAAACTACGGGAAACCGAAAGAAGGTGTGCACGCACTGCAAATAGAACTGAATAGATCTCTGTATATGGATGAACGTCACATAGAACCTCTCGAAGAAATAAAACAACTCAGACACGCTATGACTGGCTTCATGGAGCACCTCGGAAAACTTGCCATTCCCCATATAGGTTATAAAGAAGCGGCAGAATAATTAATTCGTTGGCATAAGACTTGCTTTGTCATTCGCAAGGAGAAATTATGTCGTCATCTAGGATATTTTTTTTATTAGTTACTCTAATAATAATCAACTTCAGGGTAGTCGCCGAAACGACTATTGATAGAGATATAGCAAAGTTGTGTGCCCGGGCTATCCATCCTGTAGAAAAGTCCCTTAATTTACCAAAAAATATCTTACGCGCAATCTCTCTAAAAGAAACTGGGCGTTGGCATCATAAACTGAAAGAAAGTATGCCTTGGCCTTGGACAGTTACCTCAGGAGGAGAAGGAGTTTATTACAATAGTAAACGGGAGGCTCTAAAAGCAGTACGTGAATTACAATATAAAGGGATCACCAATATCGATGTTGGTTGTATGCAAATAAACCTGCATTATCATCCGCACGCATTTAAGAACCTAAAAGACGCATTCAACCCACAACTAAACGCGGGGTACGCGGGAGATTTTTTAAGTCAACTGTTTGAAGATCATGGCTCTTGGCAACAGGCGATAGAGCACTACCATTCAAATAACAAGAAAAGAGGAAAAAGGTACCGCCTAGCCGTAGAAAAACTACAAAGAATAGACAGCGTATTTTTTAGAAATGATGTCAAATCAAACGGTCAAAATATTTGGTTAGCTAAACAAAAAATATTAAAACACAATCTCTACGAGGAAAAAGAAACAAGGAAAAATAGAGTTCAAGGATCCAAGCAGCACCGGATAAAAGAGAACCAAAGGCTCCAACAAGCTTTCAGTAAAAGGAAGGAAAAAGTTTTACAAAAGTGGAAGAAAATGATGAACCAGAGGAAACAGAAACTATCGCCCCAAAAGCCAACACATCAGAGCTAAAATATCCTTAAAGAAAAAATAGTTTCCAGACTTGTTAACGTTGAAATAATCCCCAATTAGGATGGCGCCAAACTTGTGCGTCTATTGGGACTAATGGTTTATTCCCATTTATCGTATCTGCAATTTTTTCAGCTATCATTATAGTTGGTGCATTTAAATTACCACTTACTATAGAGGGCATAATTGACGCATCTACTACTCTAAGTTTATTTGTTCCATGAATTAGACCTGAATTGTCAACAACTGCAAATTTCCCCTCTCCCATAGCGCAAGTACAAGACGGATGGTAAGCACTTTCCCCAAAAGCCCTCACAAATGCGTCTATCTCTTCATCTTTTTGCACATGGCTACCAGGTGATAGCTCTTCGCCATTTAGAGGCTTAAAAGAGGATTGAGTTAATATTTCCCGCGTTAATTTGATAGCTTCTCTCATTTCCAAACGATCGTTATCGGTAGCCATGTAATTGAACAATATTTTTGGATCATCCCTAGGGTACTTAGACCCGAGCCAGACACGGCCACGACTGGTTGGCCGCATTGGACCAACGTGCACTTGGTAGCCATGACAGTTTTGCGCCTTACTTCCATCATAATTCATAGCTATTGGTAGGAAATGATACTGAATATTTGGATGCTCTATTCCCGCATGTGACCGTATAAAACCACCCGCCTCAAAGTGGTTCGTAGCGCCTAAACCGGTGCCACTTAAGATCCACTGAAGCCCAATCATTAATTTCCGGAAAGGGTTATGGACACCATAGAGTGAGATGGGTTGTATACACTTCATCTGGAGATAAATTTCCAAGTGATCCTGCAAATTTTCTCCCACACCAGGTAAGTCGTTCAATACAGGGACACCAATACTATTCAAATGAGCACCAGGACCAATACCTGATAACATTAAAAGCTTTGGAGTGTTAATCGCCCCTGCACTTAAGATTACCTCTTTTCCGGCATAGACACAGACCTTAGACCCATCTTTCTCAAACTCTACACCGCGTGCAGTCCCATCTTCTATAAGGACCTTATTTACAAATGCATTCTTCTCAATAAACAGGCCTTTTCTAATTGAAGCGCCTTTCAAATATGCTTTGGCTGAACTACAGCGACGCCCTTCGTCTACGGTCATATCCATGCGCCCGAGCCCCTCTTGCTGATAACCGTTAGGGTCATTAGTGACGGGGTAGCCTGCCTCCTTACCAGCCATTAACCAAGCCTTGTAAAGTGGGTTTTCCATCTTACCTGCCGTTACTTTTAAGGGGCCATCGGCTCCACGATAAATATCCCCCCCTACATCTAAGCACTCAGCTTTTTTAAAATACGGCAGACAATCAGAATACGACCAATCGCGACATCCATCAGTTTGCGCCCAGCGATTATAATCGAACGCATGTCCTCGAACATACGCCATCCCATTAATGGAGCTTGAACCGCCAAGCACCTTGCCTCTAGGACAATACATTCTGCGACTGTTCATGTGGGGATCAGGTTCGGATTTATAGGCCCAATTAATAGAAGTACTTGCCATCGGATATGCCAGAGCAGCAGGCATATGGATTTTCCAATTCCACCAACGGTCAGCTTTACCAGCCTCGATTAGTAAAACCTTATTTAACGGGTTCTCCGTTAGCCTGTTAGCTAGCACGCAACCTGCTGAGCCAGCCCCTACAATGATATAGTCAAACGTTCTTTCCGATATCAAAAAATTAGCCTTTTGAGAGAGTTTATGAAGACACTTTAGTCAAAGTGAAGAAGCGCCTATGTTTAGACTATTTTTTTTCTACATGTTGGTTCTTTGAGTTATCTTTATTCAATTTACCTTGCTCTGTACGATAAATTGATTTTCCAAATGGATTTCTTTTGATTTGATCTATGTGTCCATAGTCCCAGGGTCTGTAAACATCGAAGATCATTTTTTCTTCGAGCCATTCATCGCTGACATTTTGTGATCTGAAAATCATAAAATGAACTGAAAAAACCATAGACCATGAGATCATAGGCCAAAACGTGGCCCATTCCTCCAATAAAAAGAAATCGACAAGAAGCATAACACTAATGCCAATTAAGAAAATAAATTGGTGTCGGCGAAAATATTTTAACAAGAGGATGTTTAGTCGATTTAACATTTTTCTGCCACAACGGTTAAAATAATCTGCGCCGTGTTCGGTTTTCAGGTTCCCTTGTTGGCAGTATTGAATAAACGCGACATACCGTGATCACCCGCCACATGTAACGGGCAACACATAACACTATTACTAACAAGACAAGCTCATCAATCAATTCCATTTTAGTCGGAAATCCGTAAACAAAGAGAGTAACGAGCACGACTAAGGGAGCACTAGTTGCATAATACGCTGCATAAATGTTTTTGACCGTCCCCACCAAAACAACAGCAGAGACAATCGTAAAGCAGTAGATTGCCGCCACCTTGGACACACCATATGGTGCCTGTCCTGTAATTGATGTAAATGTTCCAACGCCAAAGAGAACCGAAGACATAATAGCAAAAAAGAACAGTTCATTATCCGCTTGGCTACGGCTCAATTTTGAGATTGCGGTAAAATAGGGAGTAGTCTCCGGGTCCCAAACATATCGTTTCAAAAAGTTTTGTAATTTAAACATTTTCTGCAACTCACTCTTCAAGTAACAGTTAAGGGTGCTTTAATTAAATATCAAGCACCCTTTTTTTTAAATAAATAGAAGGTGAGCTTTACTAGAAAGATCAACTACTAATTAGCTACTACTTTTGGTCATCAGAGCCAAGGATTTGTTTTGTTTGTCGTTCCAAATCCTCTTCAACCGAGACAGTCAGGTCAACAGCCATACGATCTTTACCCTCTATGGTGTCCCCTTCATGTTCGGGCCACTCTAAAGTCATTAATTCAAATCTCGTACCGGCTGGAGCAAACAAAGCTAAAAACGATTGTATCCAAACTGCTATGCCAGCCAAAATAGCTACAAATAACCCTAAGGTCAGTATCGTCTTAATGATGTACCTGTATGGAAGCCCAACTTGAGATGCTGATATTTCCATTATGTCCCACGACTCATACGCAAAGACAGCCGCGAAATAGCAGACCACGCACATGTAAGGTATCATAAAGAATGTAGCCCCTAATAATTCCAACCAAGCTTTGCGTCGAAACTTTAAATGCTCTCGAACAACATCAACACGTACCTGTGTATTCCAAATAACACCAAAACCAAGAACAAGGGAAAAAAGCGCCGTATGAAAATGCCATTCAGATTCTTGCAAGAGTGTTGACTCAAATATCTGGCCAAATCCATAATCTTCAGCCCAATATTTAATATCAATCTGTAATTTTCCAGTCTTTCTGAGGCAAACATCGTATACTGTGATGAGTATCATCGGAACGAATAGCAATGAAGCCCATCGACCTGCGAAATCAACTATTTTCCTTATCTTATAAACCACCTGGATAAGTACTTGAGCAACGCCTTCGCTTAAAAGGTTACCGCCTGCCTCATCGCCACGGGTGAATATCTCTTCAGAAGCCATGTGTTTGTCCTTCCTTAACCGTGCACATAATGCATTAGAGAAAGCGCCACATCAGGAAAAGCCAATACTGTGACAACACCTAGCGCCTGTAAAATTACAAAAGGAATAATACCTTTATAGATAGCCTGAATTTTAATTTCTCTCGGGGCGATACCTTTCATATAGAACAATGCAAAGCCAAACGGCGGCGTGAGAAAAGATGTTTGTAAGTTAACCGCCAAAAGTATGATGAACCAAAATTTTATATCTTCCTTAGCTATATGATCACCAAAATCCAAACCGGCAACTAATGGCGTGAATACCGGCAGAACAATCAATGTGATTTCTAGCCAGTCAAGAAAGAACCCAAGAAAAAAGACGATAGTCATAATTAGAATAAGCATTCCCCATGCATCTAATCCCGCCTTTTCGACTATAAGGTGTTCGACAACATCATCACCACCAAGTGATCTGTACACATAGGCGAAACATGTTGCGCTTATAACGATAAAGAAAATCATTGAAACAGTTTTAGCAGACGCATGGCATACCTGAACAAGCGTCCCTCCTCCTAACCGTCCATTTGCTATTGCCAAAAGCGTAGCACCAAAAGCACCGACCGCTCCCGCCTCCGACGGAGTAGCCCAACCTAACAAAATTGATCCCTTAATTAAAGAAATCAAAAATACTGGGGGCAAAAAGCTACGTGCGATTAATGGGCCCATTTCATTTCTAGGAACGTTTAATAAGTTCGCAGGGAGTGGTGGCGCCATATCCGGTTTTATAGCTGATATAGTGGCCACAAATATTAGATAGAACGCGGCTAAGGTGAGACCTGGCACAACGGCTGCCATAAACACATTACCAACCGAAATCGCCATTAGGTCTGCCATAATAATCAACATTATACTTGGCGGTATCAGTATACCCAGCGTACCAGACGCAGCTATAACGCCACATGAGAGCGAGTGGCTATACCCTTGCCGCATCATTGTCGGTAATGCCAGGGCCGTCATCATTGTCACAGACGCACCTATAATTCCAGTCATGGCAGCGAGGATTGTACCCATTACGGTAACAGCAAGAGCCAGCGCTCCCGGTACACGCTTAAGAAGGACTTGAACGCAGTATAGCAAATCATTTGCTATACCGCTTCTCTCCATCATCACGCCCATAAACACGAAAGCAGGGACAGCAACTAAAACAAGGTTCTCAGCAGCTTGCCCCCATATTCTAGGAATAAAATTGAAAAATTCAATTAAAGAAAACGAATCTAGAAAGAATCCTAGCAACCCAAAAAGCATTGCCAGACCACCCAATATAAAAGCTACGGGATATCCTGAAAACAATAAGAGTGCCAAAGTGAGAAACATCACCATCGAAATATATTCTTGGCCAACCCAAACCAACGCTTCACCGCGAGAAATCTCTTCCTCGATCATCAAGGATCCTGACAGCGTGTAGGCACCGAAGGTACACAAAACCAGGACTAACGCCAGCAAACTAAACATTAGTATCGCGACTTTTGCCTCGCCAGACCGTGTCTCTACGCTTGATTCATCCATCTAATATTCCCCGTCCCGTATTATTTTACTTGGTTGTGACCCTTTTACTGGGTCATCTATTATATTGATGTTTTAAACCTTCATGTAAGAGATGTAAAACATTACACTAACACTGCGGTACCACCAAACCAAGAATCGTTTGATTAGAATAATCATAGTTTCTTAAATTTCTATAAAAATCTATTATTTTCCTTATGAATTTAAAATATTATTTCCAATTCGTTAAGAAACCTCGTCTAATCATATGCCGCATGCATTAACCAAAGTGCAACCTCGGGAAATGCCATAACCGTTACGACGCCTAAAGCTTGAAGAATCACAAATGGAATTATACCCTTATAAATTGACTGTATACGTATCTCCTTGGGTGCTATCCCTTTCATGTAAAACAGTGCAAACCCAAACGGCGGCGTTAGAAACGAAGTTTGTAAATTAACCGCTAAGAGAATTATAAACCAAAACTTTATATCAGCTTTTGCTAGGTGGTCACCAAAATCCATCTGTATGATTAATGGCGTGAAAACAGGTAACACAATTAACGTTATTTCTAGAAAGTCTAAAAAGAAGCCAAGAAAGAATACAATTACCATTACGAGGATTAACATCCCCCAAGGCCCTAGTCCTGCTTTTTCAATAATGAGTGTTTCTACGACGTCGTCACCGCCCAATGATCTATAAACATAAGCAAAACAAGTAGCACTTATGACAATGAAGAAGATCATAGACACTGTTCGAGCTGCGGTATGACAAACTGATACTAAAGTATTCTTACTCAATCGACCATTGGCTGCCGCCAATAATGTCGCACCAAAGGCGCCAACTGCTCCAGCTTCGGATGGTGTAGCAAAGCCAAAAAGGATAGAACCTTTGATTAACGTGATGAGAAAAACTGGAGGCAAAAAACTCCTTAGAACTAGTGGAAGCATTTCTCCTTTCGGAATATTCAACAAGTTTGCAGGCAAAGGTGGAGCCAGGCTGGGCTTAACAGCGGCTAATGTTGCTACATAAATTAAATAAAAGGTGGCTAATGTAAGTCCAGGAACCACCGCTGCCATAAATACATTACCAACCGAAATAGCCATTAAATCAGCCATTATGATAAGCATAATACTAGGAGGAATAAGTATTCCCAAAGTACCTGATGCCGCAATAACCCCTGTGGCAAGAGCATGACTGTACCCCTGCCGCATCATCGTTGGCAATGCGAGCGCGGTCATCATAGTAACTGAAGCACCAATAATACCTGTCATGGCAGCTAATATTGTCCCCATAACTGTAACCGCTAGAGCAAGAGCGCCCGGCACCCTGCGCAACAAGACTTGAACGCAGTAAAGTAGGTCATTTGCAATTCCGCTGCGCTCCAGCATAACCCCCATGTAAACGAATGCAGGTACTGCAACCAGGACAAGATTCTCTGCCGCCATCCCCCAAATTCTGGGAACAAAGTTGAAAAATTCAATCAGTGAGAACATATCCAGGTAATAACCAATTACCCCAAATAGCATTGATAAACCACCGAGAATAAATGCAACCGGATATCCAGAAAAAAGTAACATAGCGAGCGTCAAAAACATTGCTATAGAGATGTATTCTCGGGTCACAGAGTAGATAGCCTCCGCACGGCCAATCTCTTCCAAAGCCATTAGATGACCAGATTCATATACTACAGCAATCGCGCCAATTGTAACAATCACGCCAACAAAAAATAATAATAGCATAGCAACTTTGTGCTCGGACGATTTATTAGCGCTAACCGGTTGGCTCATTATCTATCACCTCCCCTTTACTTTCTGACTTCATAACAGACACTAAAACTGATTTGAATATCAACCGAAGCATTATCACACGCTCGATAAATATTTAGTGTTTGTTGTAATTTATCTTGGAACAAAAATCGGGGGCCATTATGGCCCCCGAAATCTTTACCAGCATCGCTTAAATTCAAGCGATTAAATGCATCTAAATTATTTTAGATACGTTGGCTTAAGAGACTGAGCTTCACCCCAGATCTTGTAGTTTTTACGGAATGTGTAAAAACTATCAGCGAACTCTTTGAAAGTTTTATCCTTTGCTGATTCTTCAGCAACAACTTCCATCCAAGCTTTTTCAAATACAGCCAACTGGTCATCAGTCCATCGACGATTTGTCACGCCATATTTATTTTTCATTTCTAGCATAGCACCAAAGTTCTGAGCTTCAGTTTCTGCATACTCATAGATCATATTTGCTTTACAACCGATACTGATGAGTCGCTTATTCTGCTTACTCAATGCGTCATGCATTTTTTTGTTGGACAAGAACTCTCCAACAGAAATTTGTTGGTGCCATCCAGGATAGTAGTTATTTTTTGCGATTTGATAGAAACCAAGAGAAATATCCATGTTAGGCATGGAAAATTCAGTCGCGTCAATAACACCACGTTCTAGTGCTGGATAGATATCAGCGCCGGCAAGAAGCTGGGTTGATACACCAATCTTAGTCATGACTTTTGCACCAAGACCAAAGAAACGCATTTTAAGACCACGAAGGCTCTCTAGATCTTTAACAGGCTCTTTAAACCAACCGGAAGTTTCAGGACCAATTAGACCACAAGCTGTTGAGTGCAAGTTATGCTTCGAGTAGATTTTTGTAGCGATGTCCTTACCGCCGCCAAACCACTGCCAACCCATGAATTCTCCAGCACCAGGACCGAATGGAACTGCAGTCATGAATGCCAATCCAGGGTATTTACCGGTATGGTAACCAGGTGTTGTGTAGCAAGATTCTACTGAACCTTTTGATACCGCATCCCAACACTCTAGAGGCGGGATTAACGCGCCTGGCTCAAAAAACTTAACGGCGAATTTACCACCGGATGCTACAGTAATATGATCCGCAATTCGTTGTCCTGCTGGACCAAGGTGTGCAAGTGTACTGGCAAATGCAGCCTGCATTTTCCATTTTACTTTCTTTGCCTGTGCTTCCGAAACTGGGCTAAGTGCGAACGCACCAGCAACAGCAACGAGAGCAGCAGTTTTTAAAAGTGATTTACTCATATACTAATTCCTCCCTGTTTATATTCCCACCTTGTGTTTCAAGATGAATTTATTAGCCCAGAAGTGGAGATCCCCTTCTGTTGCCACTTTATTTCACTCAGACAAAGTCGTCCACTTGAGTGATATGTGCGACACAGCTTTCTAGACCCTAGCTGACAGATTAAAGGATGACAATCCTGAGAAAAGCCCTTTTCCTACTTTTTTTCAGCACTTTTACCAAAAACAAGGATTAATCGAGCACCCTAACATTCTCACAACGACTGAAAGAATGGAGTTTTAAAAAAAAAACTTTGTTACTGACAATTATTTCAATTTTTGAATTCAAGGCGAATAGTTTCATTATTCTGTCCAATTTCTGGAACACTGAGTATATCGACTGCTTCCCCTTTGACGGTGGATGGGGGCGCCATGACGTCTATTCTTCCCTGTGGTGTATCCACTTGTATCTTATTCAAAGCAGGGTGATTAAGAACGTCTTCAATCGTATTTACTGCTCCAAATGCTATTTTGGCGTCTATCAATCGTCGGCGCACCTCATCACGTGTCAAACGTGATAAAATTTCTTCTATTTCACTATCTAAAAATTTTCTATTTGCCAAACGTGCAACATTATCGATTACTTTTTTGTTGTTAGCTAAACCAGGTTTTTGAAGAACCTGATCACATAATCTGCTCCATTCCCTTTGATTTTGTACCGCAATTAAAATTAATTCCTCATTAGCGCACTCATACGCACCGTAAGGTGCGATTGCTGGATGGTGTAAACCGATACGTTGTTCACTCAATTCTCCATATGCCTGATGCAATAACCATGGCGACAACCATTCGACCATTCCACCGAACATGGAGGTTTTAATTGTAGAGCCTTCTCCTGTTCTGCCACGTTTTATTAACGCCTCCAACACGGCAATTTTGGAGTACATACCTGCAGCGATATCGCAAACAGAAGCCCCCACCCGCCCCATGACCTCTGGAGACCCTGTTACAGAAATCAAGCCGCTCTCTCCCTGAACAAGAAAGTCATATGCCTTCATATCGGAATATTCACCCTCTTCACCATAACCGGAGATATCGACGGTTATTAACTTCGGATAACGAACCCGTAAATCCTCTGAACCAAAACCAGCACGCTCTGCAGCACCTGGCGCTAGATTTTGGACAAAAACGTCTGCCTTAGCTAAAATACGCTCTAATAAGTGATGCGTCCTCAGGGTTTTTTTATATCTAGAACTAGGCTTTCCTTGCCTCTATTCAGCCAAACAAAGTACGCAGATTGGCCCATTACCTGGTGGTCGTATCCGCGCGCAAAGTCCCCGTCTGCTCTTTCAATTTTAATTACTCTCGCTCCTGCGTCTGCAAGACGACTAGTGCAATAAGGCGCTGCCACGGCCTGCTCCAACGCGACAACTAAAATACCTTCTAGTGGCTTGCTCATTGATAAATCCTTAATAAGACCGAGGCAATCCAAGAACATGCTCAGCTAAATACCCGAGTATCAAATTGGTTGAGATTGGCGCTATTCTGTATAATCGAGCTTCCCGGTATTTACGTTCCACATCATATTCTTCCGCAAAAGCAAAACCACCAAACGTTTGCATGCATGTATCTCCTGCCTCCCAAGCTGCGTCTGCGGCGAGCATTTTGGCCATATTTGACTCCGCTCCACAAGGTTCACCAGCCTCGAATAACTCTGCTGCTCTTTTAGACATAAGCGCAGCCGCTTCAGTATCAGCATAGGCTTTTGCTATTGGGAACTGGACACCTTGATTTTTGCCGATTGGACGACCGAAGACTTCTCTTTCATTAGCGTAGTCAACGGCTTTTTTTAGAAACCAACGTGCATCACCAAGCGATTCGTGGCTTATAAGGATTCTCTCTGCATTCATCCCATCAAGAATATATCTAAATCCCTTGCCCTCTTCTCCAACTAAACTATCCGCTGGAATCTCAAGTTCATCAAAAAATATTTGGGTAGTAGAGTGGTTGATCATCGTTCGAATTGGACTAATATCCATTCCCTTTCCGAGACTTTCCTTCATATCTATCAAAAAGACAGATAATCCATCGGTTCGTTTCTGCACCTCCTCTATGGGGGTAGTCCTCGCAAGCAATAGCATTAAATCTGAATGCTCTGCCCGTGAAGTCCATATTTTTTGCCCATTAACCACATATTTATCATTACCCCTCTTCACAGCGGTTGTGCTTAAAGAGAGCGTGTCTGTTCCACTAGATGGCTCTGATACTCCGAAAGCCTGTAGCCGTAATTCACCCGAAGCTATTTTCGGAAGGAACTTCTTTTTTTGTTCCTCGCTTCCATGACGCAAAACTGTCCCCATGATATACATCTGAGCATGGCAGGCCCCGCCGTTACATCCAGACTTGTGTATTTCCTCTAGAACGGCGGCCGCAGCCGAAATAGGCAACCCGCTGCCCCCATACTCTTCTGGCACTAAAACGGCTAAAAATCCAGCATCAGTGAGCGCCTGAACAAACTCCGTAGGATATTCCCTATCGCGGTCTTTTTCACGCCAGTACTCGCCTGGATAGTTCTCACATAAAGCCGCAACTGATCTACGAATTTCCCCTATCACCTCTTGCATTTCAGTTGATGCATCCACCATTTAATTTATCCTTCCTTTGCCAGAACCTGATTCCTAGACGTACCAAAACCAGAGCGTTTTTATCTACACACGCCCTTTTACATAATTTAATTATTCACAATTTCAACAACTTGAAAGATGATTTTTCGAAAGTGTGAATAATTAACCTAACTTGCAATCTCTCTCGATTGAAGCGACTAAATGAATAAGTTCTACCCCCATAGTTCTATTTTTGGTGGGTTAATTATACTACCCGAAAACTCCAGACCGGGATTCCTGTCATGAGCCAATAACAACGGACCATCTAAATCAACAATAAGAGCTCCTTGAGCTACGATAACGCCGGGCGCCATAGCCAAAGAGGTTCCTATCATGCAACCCACCATAACATCTAATCCCAGGTCCAATGCCTTAGTGCGCAGGTTTAATGCTTCAGTAAGACCACCCGTTTTATCCAATTTTATATTTATCATATCATATTTGCCAACTAAATCAGGTAACGTTGCCCTATCATGACAACTTTCATCTGCGCAGATAGGAATTGGACGCTCAATAAACCTAAGCTGTTCATCGTCATTAGAAGGCAACGGTTGCTCAATCATTTCAACTGATAATTCCTTAAGCTGTGGGGCATATTCAATATATTGTTCTATACTCCAGCCTTCATTTGCATCGACAACAAGTCGTGCAGCTGGGGCATTAGTATGGATTTGTCTGACACGTTCAAGGTCAAGACCATCTCCAGTCATTTTCAATTTTAAACGGGGTCGGAGACAATTTTCACGCGCTTTTTCTCCCATTATAGAGGGGTCGTCCACGCCTAAAGTGAAAACTGTTGTAACTGGTTCAGGGGTGCTTAGTTTCGCTAAATCCCATACCCGCGCTCCAGCTCTCTTAGATTCTAAATCCCAAAGAGCACAATCGATTGCATTCCTAGCTGCACCTGGTGGCATTATATCCATTACAGCATGCCGGTCAGCACCGTCTTCAATGTCTGATTGAACTGCTTTTATTTGATCTTGAACACTGTTTATATCCTCGCCATATCTTGCGTACGGAAAACATTCTCCGCGCCCAGAGTAGTTATCATCCGTCAGTTCAACGACGATGACATCGGATACCTTTCGGGTCCCGCGCGAAATTTTAAACTTCCCAGCTAAGGGCCAAGACTCAACATTGATTTTTAGAGAAAGCGACATTTAAAAATCCAACATACAGATCAAATATTATCTACCAAGGCCTTTACACCATCCCTTAACGGATCGACTGCCGGTAGATTAATTTCTTGAGAAACCCGCTCACAGAAAGCGCGCCCCTCTTTTTCAGATAAGCCGGACGTATTAATCGAAGCCCCAATACATTTGACATTTGGGTTAGTCAGCCGAGCAGCTTGAAGATTTGCCTCTATACATGTCGCAAGATCAATAACTTGAAAATGAGGCATACTACGCATATGCGGTCGGCCAGCCTCATGGCATACAACTATAGCATCAGGCTGCGATCCATGAATTAGTCCAATCGTCACACCCGCGTAAGAAACGTTGAATAAAGATCCCTGACCCTCAACTAAGTCCCAGTGATTAGGATCATTTTCTGGACAAAGCCATTCCACAGCTCCTGAAATAAAATCTGCTATTACGGCATCTATTGAGACGCCCTGCCCTGCTATGAATATACCTGTTTGCCCAGTTGCTCTAAAATTAGCATTATAGCCTCTACTCTTCATCTCTGACTCAATTGCCAACGACGTAAACATTTTTCCAACTGAAACATCAGTACCCACCGTCAATAATCGCTTACCATTTCTCTTAATACCGTTTCCAACGTTAAAGTCTCGAGTTGGATGTCTAACATCGTGCAATGATTGATTATGTTCTTTCGCTGCGGCAACCAGTTCTGGTATTTGCGTGATCCGCGTATGAAGACCACTGGCTATGTCCATCCCCAGTTCCACCGCCTTTACTAATTCTGAGACCCAACTTTGGGGAATTACCCCACCCCTGCTAACTACACCTAGAATTACTGTTTTAACGCCGGCAGCCGCTGCTTCCTCAATCGTCATATCAGGAACTGAACAATCCGCTTCACATCCACCAAGCCTGAACTGTCCAAGGCACCAATCAGGGCGCCAAACTCGAACTCCATTTGCTGTTTTAGCTGCTAATTGATCTCGCGCATCACCGAGAAATAATAGATATGGTGGATGAAATTCCACAACGCCTCCCTAATTCAAATTGATATAACGATAGCAGATAAGCACTTTACGTCCCTTTATCGCAATAGCTAATGATTAACCCGGCGTTCGAGCAGGCCTCTGCTCAACTCGCTCTATCATTTCTGACCAATCCGCCGTCAGGTTCTCAAAATATTGAGTGTAAGAATCTGGATCTAAAAACATAATCTTCGTATAGATTTTTCCCAATTTATCCTCTAATTCTGGATTGTCTGAAGCCTTTTGAAACCGCTCCATTATTTTGGCAATAATCTCCGGAGGGGTATCAATCGGAGCCACGATACCTCTATCCACCCCAAAAGATAAATCGATCCCTTGATCTTTTAACGAGAGAACTCCAACTAGTTTTTCGTTTTCTAACCTCTCAGTAATTGCTACGATTTTAAGTTGCTTTAGATCCATTCTGCGCTTAGCGGCTGAGGCGGATACAATTCCCAAATCTAGATTATTCGCTAATAATTCTAAGAAACTTTGCCGAGCTGTTTCAAAAACAGTTACTTTAAATCTAACACCACTTACGTCTTCCAAACCCATCCTAAACATTTGCTCAAGCGGATTTGATGTCTCACCCACTAACACCACGTTCGGATTCTGCAACGCAACCTCAATTATATTAGCAAGATTTGCGTCTCTCAGATTACCCCGAGCGACCACAGCCATTGGAGTTCGACTTAACATTGCTATTGGAGCAAATTTTGACCATTCAATATTAGTCTTATCACTTAAAAAGTTTGACACAAGCGACTGGGTCACAGCTAGGATTTGGCATCCATCTGGCCTTCCATTCATATTTTTTTCAATAACTGTATTTTGCGTTTTATTTAAGACCTTCAAGAGTGGGCCCGATTGCTGTCGATTGATTGTCTCAGCATAAGCCCTAATAATTAAATCCGTCGCCGTACCAACCGCAGAGGGAACTATAACCCGAATATGCAAACATTTCTTTGTTGCGGCCTTACTGGCATGACCTAAACTAAAAACAAGACAAAGCGCCAATAACGCTGCGAAAAATACTCTCATAATAACCATATCCATTTTCAGACAACTTTTTATGCCTGCGAATTCCCTTCATACAATTTAAAAGTTACTTTAAACCAGATAAGGCAATACTGGGGGATTTTTTTTTGGAGGCTGAAATAATGAGTTCAAGATATAATGTGGGTATTGTGGGACTTGGCGCGATTGGTCTTCAAATTGCCCAAACGATCGATTTGGGTAAATTACCTCAGATGCGTGTCTCAGCAGTCTGCAGTCGCGATCACGTCAAGGCAAAAAACAATCTTAAATCGCTTAAATCACAGCCCAGCATAACTAGTATTGAAAATGTGGCAAAGAAGTCCGACGTCATCATTGAATGTGCACCTGCATCTATTTTTGATCGAGTAGCGGAATCAGCCATAGAAGCCGGGAAAATTTTTATCCCTGCAAGCGTCGGAGCCCTATTACCTAGGATGCATTTAGTAGATAGAGCCGCAGAAACGGGTGCTAAAATCATTATACCAACAGGAGCCCTCCTGGGTCTTGATGCGGTGCGAGCAGCAGCTGAGGGTAATATTGAAAGCATTACACTAAAAACACGAAAACCTCCAACCGGGTTAGCTGGGGCGCCCCATCTACTAAAAAATAATATCTCAGTGGATAATCTATCCGAGGCAAAGCTCGTATTTGAAGGCTCAGCCCGCGATGGTGCAATTGGGTTTCCCGCAAATGTAAACGTTGCAGCAGCTCTAAGTTTAGCCGGTATTGGGCCCGATAAAACTCGACTTCAAATATGGGCGGATCCCTCGGTAAATCGTAATATGCATACTATTGTTGTTGAAGCTGATAGCGCTCGTTTCACAATGACCATTGAAAATATTCCTACAATAGAAAACCCTAAGACAGGTAAAATCACCGCCCTTAGCATGATCGCAACACTGAGAAGACTAATTACCCCACTTGTGTCTGGGACATAGTTTAAAGAATATAATAATAATTGGTTTAGGAGAGCATATTAACGCTCAAACCTATTCCCTTGGAAGGAGATATATTTTTGATAAGACCAACTGCTAAAGCGTTATTATTAGTCGGCACAATAGAGTTACCCGTCGTAGCTAAATCTTGTATCAGCAGGTATTTTTCAATAAACTTGATTGCGTAGTCGGTATTTTTTAACGGCTTAAGAAACTGCGTTTCTACCTCCGGTTCTCTATTCAATCTATTGTTCAGAATTGATAACTCTATGTTCAGAGCGACGCGCTTTGATTTCATTTTAGAAAACGCACTATCAACCAAAAATTTTGCGTCAGTGATGAGGTTTATTCGATCCGTGACTGATGATACCTCGACACTGGAACCTCCTCCCGAACCTGTTGCTGTTGCCGCTGTGTTAGCCGTGAAAGTGTATGCTCCATCCGATACATTAGTTATTAAAAATGTATTATTTAAATCTACGCCATTGACGTTAGACCCGGCGATGGATCTAAACGAGACAAAGTCATCTTCCTTAAACGTATGATTAGCCTGCGTTACTGTGACCGTAGCACTGTCTTTTACGGTAGCAAAAGGCGATGATCCAAGGGTTGTGATAGATGCACCCTCTCCATTTAAAACGGCAAAATAATGGTCTGAGAATTTACCATCTAGTACTTCTTTGATGGTATCTTGCGCCTCGATCGTTACTTTTTTTCCAAGTGTATCTATTTGAACCACGATGTCGCTGGCGAAATCTGCTATAAGGTTCTTTCCATCCTTTTCAGCACTTGCAAATATCCCGTCTAATTCTGACCTCAATTTTCTTATTTCTGTATCAATTGCTCCTTGTGGATCGGCTACATTGGCGTAAAAATCAAATTTAACTTTGTCAGTCTGAAGGTTTTTGCGGACCGTTTCCGCGTTTTTACTAAGAGTATTAGCCCCGGTTATGACATTAGCCGCGTTTCCTGAGTTAAGGGCCGAAGGTAAAAGTGAAGCAAGCCTTGTACTGTCGCTCAAACCATATGGGCCACTTGAATCTATATCTCTTAACTCTGAATTAATGGCCAGCTGCTCTGAACCATCCGGACTTGGTCTAATATTATAAGTGTCTTTTAATCTTACAGAAGATCCTCCACCAGCGCCGTTCCCTGTAGCTTGGACGGCGATAGTGCCACCGCCTTTTGTCCCACTACTAGCAGTGCTGCCAGCGTTAAATGTAAAGTGATTGGCATTCGTAATACCTGTAATTGTGAAGGTACCATTCAAGGTCAACCCACCTACTGCTGAACCTCCACTAAAAGTTACGGTATCATTAACATTGAAGCCATGCCCTTCAATTTCAGCACTTACAGTGGAACTACCCGCTGTCGTCGTCAATGGGTCTGTCAAAGTGTCAGCAGTTATTGTGTAATGGTTTGAGTCAGTTACAGTCACCAAAAACGTTCTTTGGTCCCCGATGCCTACTCGTAGTCCGTTTATTGGCGAGCTTGCAACATTATCAAACGTGACATACTCCCCTGTGGAAAAGCCATGACTATTGTGTTCAACGGTGACTGTAGAGCTCCCCGAGGTCGTTGTGAAAGGGTTAGAGCCAAGTTTATCCAAGTCAAGAAGATTATCTAGAGTCTCCGTCGGTGTCCCGGTGAAAGACACTGAACCTCCACCTCCACTAGCAGAGCTGGACGCGGAGCTACCAGCTGTAATCGTGTAAGTATTTGCAGAAACACTCGCAATAGTGAAGGTACTATTAACATCTAATCCTCCAACTGCTGATGCACCACTAAAGGTGATAGAGTCACCAGCTATAAATTGGTGGGCGGCGTCGGTGACAGTTACCGTCGCACTTCCATTATTTGTCGCAAATGGATTATTGGCTAATGTCCCTGTATCAGTTCCTTTGATTGTGCCTGGGGCCCCAAGTAGACTTACAATATCTGCTCTCAAATCTATATATTCAGCCTGAGTTTCACTTGTGATAGTTTGATTAGCCAGCGTTGCTATCTTTCTCAAGTCTTCATCAACTTTTGATACTCGTAAAATTGAATCATCGATTGATGCTTGTCCTTTTGCTAGACCAGATGTGTTGAGAGAGGCACCCCAATTTACTTTTCCCGTTTCACTTGCGAACGTGGAATTATTAACAGAGATTATACGGTTAGCATTCGAAAACTCTGTGTTAGAATCGTTTAGAAACCCTTTGGCAGTGTCAGTATCTGCCAGAGCATCACTTAAACTTGCTGATGCAACAGTTGAGGCTGCACTTGCTATTTTTGTTAAAAATGTAGCTAAATCTTTATTTGAAGCGCTAATACTACTTGCTGTGGTATCAACGATAGATGCTAGCTCATCTAGAGTGAAGCCAACGGCCCCACCTCCTCCACTTACTGAGCTAGTAGCATTGCTTTGTGCTGTGATTGTGTACGCATTCGAACTCGTAATCCCACTGACCCTGAATGTTTTATCAAGATCTAGACCCCCTACTGAGGATCCGTTGCTGTAGGCAACAACATCACCAACAGATAGTCCATGACCATTATGAGTAACAGTTACATCCGGACTACCGTTGCTTGTAGTGAATGGATTGTTGCCAAGGCTATGGCCATAACCAATAGTATTGCCACCTCCAATAGCCGCAGTGCCTTTGGAGGAAAAAGTAATTGTATATGAATTTTCAGCAATATCGGAGATTTCAAATGTACCGTTTAAATTCAAACCTCCAACTGTCGATGCATTGCTTAATGTGACATGATCACCAATCGCAAATTTATGGCCTGAATGAGCGATTGTGACTTGATCACTGGCATTGACCGAAACAGAACTGCCGCCGCCACTCCCAACCTTTATTTGCGACCCCGCTGTAATCGTATAGGAATTAGAAGAGACACCAGCCACCTGGAAGTTGCCGTTGAGGCTCACACCATCGATCGATGCACCTCCACTGAAATTAACCGTCTCTCCATTGCTAAACGGATGCCCTGTGTGGGCCACCGTTACCTGATCACTGGCATTTACCGAAACAGAACTGCCGCCACCACTCCCAGCCGTAGCTTGCGACGACGCTGTTATCGTATAGGAATTAGAAGAGACATCAGCCACCTGGAAGTCGCCATTGAGGCTCACACCATCGATCGATGCACCTCCACTGAAATTAACCGTCTCTCCATTGCTAAACGGATGTCCTGTGTGGGCCACCGTGACCTGGTCGCTTGCATTAACCGTAACGGAACCTCCACCACCAGTAGCTGCCGCACTTCCGGGTGACCCTAACAAAAATTCATATGAATTCGTTGACTGATTCTGTACCGTGAAAGAACTATTCAAGCTCTGCCCGCCAACAGTAGATGCACCGCTGAAAATTACATTATCTCCGTCACTAAATGGATGCCCTGCGTGGTTCACCTGCACTCTATTCGTCGCGAACGTTCCAGAAGAACCACCACCATTTTCGTTGGTCGCTGGAGGAGAACCCAAATCAACACCCACATCAATATGAATTACATTACTGTTTCGAACCGAGTGGACCGTATACGTTCCGTTTAGATCTGCGCCGAACGCATCACTAGTGCCTGAAACCGTAATCTTATCTCCCGCTTGAAGTCCATGGTCTTCAATTCTCAATTTAAGTATCGCTGTATTGTCACTGTCGCGAGCAGGAGTGGCATCAGCAAACCATTCCCAAGGATTCCCCGGAAGATCACCACCTTTAATGGTAAATGGATTAGAGCCCAGCGTTCCATCCTGAACGGTAAATGGATTAGAGCCCAGTGTCCCGCTTTGAACAGTAAATGGATTAGAACCAAGGGTTCCTGATTGCACCGTGATCGGGTTATTTCCAAGAGACCCAGACTGATATGCATAATCAAGCTTCTTCGCCTCATAAGAATTTGGCTGCCCCGCATCCACGGTGCCTCCACCCGGTTTAAATAAATTAATATTCTTTCCAGTATTTGGATCGGTAAACCTAGCAGTATGGTTAACAAGATCGGGTATTCTTGCCGCAAGCTCGGCAAAACTTGCTTTTTGAGAGTCAAAATTTGCCTGTATCTCCTCAACGCGCATGTTAGCTACAAGCTCGTCTAATTGCTTTAATATAGGTTCCAACTCATCAATAGCCGCTTTCGCAGCAAAATTAGCCCCTGCTATATTTTTAAGTTTTTTAACCGCACTCGTTTGAATAGCGATTTCTTTGTCGTTTTCTCCACTCTCACTTGTATCCATGTGACTGGGTAAATTAAATTGCAAAGTACGAAGGTTATTTAAGCGAGTATTTATGATTGATAAGGTAGACTCCGCATTTGTCACTTGCGATTTCGCAACCTCTACCGCTTGTATATCATTCCTTATTTTTGCTTGATTATCTATACTCAGCTCAGCCTCCCCAACATTAATGGCGGCTTTTTTCACATCGAATTTAGATTCAATTAATTGTAGTTGTCTCTCAAGCGATTGGGACGCTATCTGCGGAGGTAGTCTTAAAGCTGTAGTCGCTATCGTTCTCAACTGCATATTACCAAGAAGACCAGCAGTACTTGTTATAGAATTTATGTTTCTTAGAAAGAAAAATGCTTTAGCGATTTCACCGTTTCCTCCACCCACATCAAGTTCGAACCTGTTCTGCAGATACTTGTCAATAAGATTTTGCTGGCTACTAGCCGTTGTTAAACTGCGTAATTCACGTTTCTCAAAATTCACAAAATTTGCTAATTCGGCAAATCGAGGATCGTTCAATCTATTAGCAAATGAATTCAGATCGCTTGTATCACTTTTAAGGACAGCCTTGATTTTTCCCCCATTATTAATTTCTGACCCGAGGTCAAAGGCAGTCAAAAGTATTTGAAGGGATTTCCTATCTTTTACTAACTCATCGACATCCTTGAACCCAGAAACTTTATTTTTAAAGGTCTCGATATCCTTTTGAACATCTTTACGATTAAAGAAACTCTCTCGAAGCTTGCCCTCATTTTTACTAATTTGTTTAAAGAGCGCCAGTGATGATATAGTATTCTGGGCTGCCCCGCCCACATTACCACCTAAAATACCTAGTGCTGATGCACCATTAAGCATATACTGTCTCCGCTTCTGCAGAATCCCAACGACCTGCTGCGCAGGACATGCAAATGTCGGGCCAGTTCATTTTGAACCTTATTTTAAACGTAAGACTAATTAGAAATATTATCAAGTAAAACTAACTAAATACTCAGTACTCTAAAATGAAAGAAAAAAAATGTTCACAACTAGACCGGAACTTATTGGTACTTTTGGTGTTGTCACTACTACCCATTGGCTCGGTTCTGCCGTAGGCATGTCAATACTTGAAAAGGGAGGAAATGCTTTTGATGCGGCCGTCGCAACCGGGTTCTCCTTGCAAGTTTTCGAACCCCATTTAAATGGTCCAGGCGGCGATATGCCAGTGATTTTCCAAACTGCGGGTGCTCAAGCCCCAGAAGTCTTATGCGGTCAGGGCACGATCCCAGCAGCAGCCTCTCTTCAAAAATTTGGAGAACTCGAGTTAGACCTAATACCAGGTAGTGGTTTACTATGTGCCGTGGTACCTGGAGCGTTTGATGCGTGGATGCTTTTGTTAAGGGATCATGGAACTATGACCTTATCCGAAGTTTTAGGCCCTGCTATATCGTACGCGCGTGACGGTTATCCTGTTGTGCCCCGAATATCCGCAACCATAGACACTGTGCGTGAGTTGTTCGAAACAGAATGGAAAACATCTGCTGATATTTATCTACCCGGAGGAAAGCCACCCGCACCTGGTACAATCTTCAAAAACCCAGCGATGGCTCGTACATATGAGAAAATCGTTAGGGAATCAGAGGGAGTTAAAGGCAACCGAGAGAAGCAAATAGAACATGCGAGGAGCATCTGGTATCGTGGTTGGGTTGCAGAGGAAATAGACAAATTCTGCCGTACGCAGGAAGTTATGGACGTCTCAGGTCGACGCCATAAAGGTTTGTTAACTGGCGAGGATATGGCCTCTTGGCAAGCAACCTATGATACCCCTTTGACTTATAATTATGGGGATTACACCGTATGTAAATGCGGTCCCTGGAGCCAGGGTCCTGTTCTACTTCAACAATTAGCGATTTTAGATGGGATGGGAGTAAGCTCTATGGATCCAACTGGACCAGACTTCGTCCACGCAACCGTAGAAGCTGCAAAATTAGCGTTTGCTGATCGCGAGGCATATTATGGAGACCCCGACTTTATAGATGTTCCGATGGATAAATTATTAAGTTCCGAATACAATGCGGAACGAAGAGCTTTAATAACGCAACAGGCTTCTGACAAATTGATCCCAGGAAAAATTGATGGATATTTAGGGTCCATAGATAAAGCAATTGATGACCGATCGGGCCTGACAGTAGAAGCGTCTATGGGGGTTGGTGAACCGACGGTTGCTAAAACTGGTGTTTCGACTGGCGATACGGTTCATCTAGATATTATCGATAGATTTGGGAATATGGTTTCTTGCACTCCCAGTGGCGGATGGCTGCAAAGTTCGCCTATAATCCCAGAACTTGGTTTCTGCCTAGGCAATAGAGGACAAATGTTTTGGTTAGATGAGAATTCGCCATCCGCTTTAGTACCGGGAAAACGACCTCGAACAACGCTGTCGCCCTCGCTTGCTCTAAAGAACGGAAAACCCTACATGGTTTTTGGCACACCCGGTGGTGACCAACAAGATCAATGGTCGACGCTTATGTTTTTGCACCACGTAGACCATGGCATGAACCTTCAAGAGGCTATTGATTGCCCAGCATTTCATACAGACCACTTTCCAAGCTCTTTCTGGCCGCGTTCCTATCAGCCTAAAAAAGTTGTTTTAGAGGATCAGTTTTCTGAATATACGGTAACAGAACTGAGACGTCGTGGCCACGACGTAGAAGTCAGTGATCCATGGTCTGAAGGTAGATTGACAGGAGCATCACGTGATGGAGGGGTTTTAAAAGCCGCAGCAAATGCCCGAGGCATGCAGGGATACGCGGCGGGAAGGTAATAACCGAATACTTTGTTTGAAATTGCTTCCAGAAAGATGGAAAGTTCAAGTATGTTATTTTCAGTTGCTTACGGGACCATCAAATGAAGAAAATATTAATAATATTTATTCTACCATTAGTCCTTCTTCTTGGGGCTGGGGCCGGAGCATTTTTCTTTGGTTTAATTCCAGGCTTTGGTGCTGAAACGAATGTGGCAGCTGAGGCACAATTGTCCGAAAAGAGGGCAGCTGAAAGAAAAATTGTTCCAGAAGCTTTCAATAAAGCATCGCTAATGTCCCTGGAATTCTGGATGGATGAATTTGTTATTAATTTACAAACACAGCGACGGAACCCAGTATTTCTTTTGTTTAGTATGGCATTGATCCTCTCTGGCGAAGAGGCAAAGGCAAAAGTAAAACTACTGGAACCACGCATAAGAGATTCGGTTAATATATTTCTCAGCAGCCTAACCCCGGAACAGTTGTCCGGCTATGATGGAATTAGAATGTTAAGACAGGAAATTTGGAATAGATCAAATGAAATAATCGAAGATTCAACCTCTTTGGAGAATATCCAAATACTAAAATTAACTATCAAATGATTAGCTTCTTTAATCGCTTTTTTCTAATGAATTTGTCTCTGTTTCGATCATATCTTCTAATTTTTTCATAAACTCTTTTCGATCCATCCCAGGACGGATGTAATTCAACACCTTAACCGTAATCATTCCTGGTTTCTTAATGAACGCTTTACGTGGCCAAAAAGTCCCCGAATTCAAAGCAACTGGAACAACTGGTACCTTCAAAGCTCGATAAACCGCAAAGACACCTGAGTGATAGTTCTGCTTTTCACCAGAAGCAACCCGGGTTCCTTGAGGAAATATGATGATTGGCCGACCTATATTCGCCCATCTCCTTGCCGCGAAAAGCATCGATTTTAGAGCACTAGTACGACCAGATCTATCTATTGGAACCATCCCAACTTTTTCTATAAACCGTCCAAGTATTGGTAGTTTTAATAACTCTTTCTTAAGAACAATAGAAGGATCTGGAAATATTAAATGTAGGGCCAAAGTCTCCCAAGCTGATTGATGTTTTGAGGCAACCATGAAACGGCCTTTCGGCAAATTTTCTAATCCTTCTACTCGATAATCTAAGCCTACAACTATCTTTAAGCTCAGTATAATAAACCTGACCCATCTATCTCTTAGCCAGCAAACCCCCTTCCTCGAACCAATCAAAAGAGGAAATGCTAAAAGCCCCATCAACAAGATGGTAACAATCAATATAAAATTAAAAATAACAGAGCGAATTATAATCACTACAAAGCCCAAATAAACTGTATGGATAACAAGCAATGGTTTTTATATATATTTAAACTAACATTTTCTAACTGTCACGAAAACTGAATTCCAGAATGAATGAAATCCATAAAGCAATTAGAGGTATCCTCGATCAACTTGCAATCAAACAATCTACAATTTCATATAAGAGCCTTGCTGATTGCGTTGGAATTACTCCTCCAGGACAAATAAAAAAAATAACGGACATTCTCGAAACCTTAATAATTGAGGATCATAACGAGAACCGACCATTAATAGGTGCCTTAGTAACTGGACGAAATGGACTTCCTGGCCGTGGTTTTTTTCAACTATGTAAAAAAATCAATCGATATTTTGGGCCTGACACCGGCCCACAAGCTTTAGTTTTTCATGAGTTGGAGAGGAAATTAGTTTATAACTCTAAAAAACTTTAAATCCATATTTCTATTTAAAAAAATCAAAGTCCCGATATAAAGGAAGTTTAATTAGCAGACCTGGCTGATCACAGAATAAGATGTTAGAAGAGAAAGCTTAGGGGATTTAAAAATGGTCACACAGAAGCATGGACTTGCCAGAGGTCTAACAAATTACGGTGACATGGACTTCAGCCTATATCTTCGCCGAGCTAACGCCGCTTCTATGGGCTATAGCAAAGAAATGCTGAACAAACCAGTCATTGGAATAGCAGATACTGGTAGCGGCTTTAATAATTGCCATCGGCATGTGCCAGAAATGATAGAAGCAGTTAAAAGAGGCGTTCTAATGGCGGGAGGGTTACCTATTGTCTTCCCAACTATTTCACTTGGTGAAACATTTTTAAACCCTACATCAATGATGTATCGAAATTTAATGAGTATGGATACAGAAGAGATGATACAGGCCCAGCCAATGGATGCGGCTGTAATGATCGGCGGTTGTGATAAAACTTTACCGGCTCAACTCATGGGAGCAGCCAATGCAACTATTCCAGTTATTTCGCTTATTACTGGGCCACAACTCACAGGACATTCTGAGGGCGAACGACTTGGAGCTTGTACAGATTGCCGCCGGTTTTGGGGTAAATTTAGGGCAGCCGAAATCGATCAAGCCGGTATTGATAAAATTGAGTCTCGATTAGTCACGACAGCCGGCACGTGTGCGGTTATGGGCACAGCAAGTACAATGGCCTGTATAACTGAAACCTTAGGAATGGCGTTACCCGGCACTGCGGCAATACCCGCGACTCACGCCGATCGACTTCGAGCCTCTGAAGCGTCCGGTGCACAAGCAGTGTATCTGGCGCTTGCGGATCAAGATAAAAAGCTAACTCCAAATAAAATCATCACACCAAGCTCGATAGAAAATGCTCTGAGAATTTTATTATCTATTGGCGGGTCCACTAATGCTATCATTCATTTAACAGCTGTAGCTGGCCGCCTTGGCATCCCTATCCCTCTCAGTCAACTAAACATAGTGTCCGATGAAACTCCAGTTCTCATCGATCTCAAGCCTACCGGCGAACATTATATGGAAGACTTATTCAAGGCTGGTGGAATGGGGGTTGTTTTACGAGAACTCAAACATTTATTGAACCTTGATTGCATGACTGTCACAGGACAAACCCTAGGCGAGCGCCTAGAAGTAGAGCCGGAGTACGTGGATAGAACTGTTGTTAGATCAATCAGTGATCCTATACAACCCATGGGAGGCCTTGTCTCACTTTTTGGATCCTTAGCACCAAAAGGAGCAATCTTAAAGAGGTCCGCCGCCGATCCAAAATTATTTGAAACTGAAGGAAGAGCTGTAGTTTTTTCCTCTCTAGAGGATTTAGCTAACAGGATCGATGATCCAAATCTTGATGTCGAGGAAAGAGATATTCTAATATTACAAAATGCTGGCCCTAAAAGCGCAGCAGCTATGCCTGAAGCAGGTTACCTTCCTATCCCCAAAAAATTAGCTCGAGCGGGCGTAAAAGATATGGTTCGCATATCCGATGCTCGCATGAGCGGCACGGCATATGGTACTATTGTGTTGCATGTTACACCTGAGGCAGCAATGGGAGGACCCCTAGCGCTCGTCAAAAATGGTGATTCGGTGAGAATTAGCGTAAAGAATCGTTCTTTAGACCTACTTGTAAGTAATGAGGAGATGAACACTCGTCGGCAGCAACTAAAGATAGCGGATGTACCAGTGCATCATAGGGGCTACAAGAAGCTTTACTATGATACTGTTCTACAGGCTGACGGGGGATGCGATTTTGATTTTCTAAGAGATCCAACTCTACTTTAGGATAAATTTTCATCATCCTTAATGTTTGACTTCAAAACCCATATAGTATCGAGGGATTTTCGTTGAGTATCATTTTTCTACGAGAGGTTTCCGGTATCCAATTGCAGAATATGCGAAATAAATCGCTGTCTTTGGGTGGTTCTTCAGTAACCTCCAAATGAGGCCAGTTGGTCCCCCAGATCATTCTTTCTGGCGCCCAGTTAATAAGCGCACTGGCAATCTCCATAACTTCTGGATCGTCGATCAAGCCTGTACGAGACGAATTGTAAGGTGCTGATAATTTTACCCAGACCTTGTCTCTATCAATCAATCGTGTCAAGGCCTTAAAACCGCGTTGTTTTAAAGTTTTAGTTCGTGAAAATTGACCTATATGTCGAAGAGTTATATACCCAGGCCAAGATGAGAGTCTCTGCTCGACCTCATGTAAGTCAGAGCCATCCATATGAAGGTCGACACTCCAGCCTAAATCATTAATCCGCCAAGCTAGACGCTCTGCCTCATCCCATTCATATTTTTCGTCCCCCGCCGTCATAATAAATTGAGCAGCAATTATTCCTGAACCTTTTAATCCCTCTAACTCATCGTCGCTCATATCCAAGTTTAGTGTTGCGACGCCAAAAGCTTTCGAAATACCTTGATTTTTGTCGATCTCATTCAGTTCCGAAATTGTCTTGATAAGAAATTGATGATCAAAACCTTGGTCTTCTGGTTGTAGAAAAACTGCTCCTGCCACGGAGAGTTTCTGACTAAGAGCTTTATATTCCGATACTAAAGAAGCAGCCTGCTTACTTTCAACAACTTCTTTAGATTCTGAAATGTTTACATCTTTGTCGTCATGACGGTCCTCAACACTCAGAATTTGAGCATGACAATCATACAAACAGTATTTATTAGTATCCCCGCTATTTGCGTTCATTTAAATCCTTCGCAGTAAAATCAAATTTTTTTGACGATTTAATTTTACTAATTATTATTTCTGATAGTACAGAATACTTAATCAATTTTGTCATACTGATTATTTAAGAATTACAACGATCACATAGTAGCCCCTATTTGCCACGGAACAAATTCATTATCACCGATACCTAATTCCTCACTTTTAGTGGGCTCACCCGATGCCGTTTGTAATATCTTTTCAAAAATCCGTTCTCCCATATCATCTATAGATAGATCCTCATCAAGAACTTCGCCACAATTGATATCCATATCTTCTTCCATGCGCCGATACATAGCTGAATTAGTTGCTAATTTAAGGGAGGGCGCGGGCTTGCAACCATAGCAGGACCCTCTCCCAGTGGTAAATGTGACTATATTTGAACCACTAGCTACCTGTCCTGTTATTGAGCATGGGTCATAACCTGGACTATCCATAAAAACGAATCCTTTAGTGTCAATACGCTCCCCGTAATTATAAACTCCACAAAGATTAGTAACGCCCCCCTTTGCAGCCGCTCCAAGGGACTTCTCTAGGATAGTTGTAAGCCCACCTGCCTTATTTCCAGGGGAAGGATTATTATTCATTTCGCCACCATTACGCTCGCAATAACCCTCCCACCATTTAATACGTTCAACTAACTTCTCTCCAACCTCTCTGCTTATCGCCCGACGTGTAAGTAGATGTTCAGCACCATAAATTTCTGGTGTCTCTGCTAATACGGCAGTTCCTCCATGCCGGACAAGAAGCGTGGCGGCAGCACCGAGAGCCGGATTTGCTGTCATTCCTGAATAGGCATCGGAACCTCCACACTGAAGCGCGAGAGTTAACTCGCTAACCGGTACTATCGAACGCTTGGCTTGTGCGGCTTCGGGTAGCATATCTTTTATTAAACTAAGACCATGTGCGACAGTTTTCCGTGTCCCGCCGGTATCTTGCAAGGTCATCGTTTGGAACTTTGCTCCCCGCTCTAAACCATACGCATCCAGCAAGAAGTCGATCTGATTAACTTCACAACCAAGACCAACCATCACTATGCCAGCAAAGTTTGAATGCTGAGCAAAACCCCAAAGAACGCGTTGTAAATTTTGATAGCCAGCCCCTGAGTCGGCCATCCCACACCCCGTGGAATGAGTCAATGCAACAACTCCATCGACTGTTGGGTATTGGGCGAGTAAATCTTCCGATACTGAAGCGGCTATATATTTTGCCGCAGACGCTGAACAATTAACACTTGTTAAAACCCCTATATAATTGCGCGTCCCAACCTGCCCATTGGGTCGCACATAACCTTGGAATGTTTTTTGTTCAGAGGCAGAAAAGTACTCTGTCGGGGTAACGCCCTCACAAAACTGGTAATCACGAGCAAAATCACGCATCTCGACATTGTGGACATGTACATGTTCCCCAGGAGATATTTCTGCTGAAGCAAAGCCAATAACTTGGTCATATTTTCTTATTTCTTCACCACTTCGGATTAAGCGCGTGGCGATCTTATGTCCTGATGGGATTTCACTCTTTGAACTAACTTGCTCACCATCAATAATCATGTTGGCGAGCATATCTAATCTAGCCGTGACAACATTATCGGCTGGATGCAACCGCACCACTAGCCTATTTCCCGAATTATGCCCAACCTCTACCATGATCGCTTCTCCCTCTTCCCTGAAGAGATTAGTATAAACTATCCAACCATTTCAGCAAATGGCCTTGCTAGACCATAGTGACAAAAGCTAAGTATGAAGTGAGCAAATTAGGGAGTGGGTAATGACAGGTAGACTCGATGGGAAAAAGATAATAGTGACAGCGGCCGCGCAAGGCATTGGCCGTGCTTGCGTCGAAGCCTTCCAAACAGAAGGAGCAACCGTAATTGCCACGGATATTAATGAAACAGAATTAGCAGGCTTAAAGCACCTGCCAAATATAGAAACACGAATGCTAAATGTTCTTAATCGTGATGAAATTTCCAAGATTGCAAAAGAACTTGGAACGGTTAATGTCCTCTTTAATTGTGCTGGTTTTGTACATCATGGAAGTATTCTTGATTGTGACGAAACCGAATGGGATTTTTCTTTCGAGTTGAACGTTAAAGCACAATATCGAATGATACGAGCGTTTTTACCAGGCATGCTCTCTAATGGCGATGGCTCAATAATCAATATGGCGTCTGTTTGTTCCAGCGTTAAAGGGATCGTACAACGTGCTGTTTACGGTGCTAGTAAAGCGGCCGTAATAGGACTGACTAAGTCCGTTTCCGCTGACTATCTTCGTGATGGAATTCGGTGCAATTGCATCTGCCCAGGCACAGTTCAGTCTCCCTCGTTAGACGAACGCATTAATGCATTTGATGATCCTATTCAGGCGAGAAAGGATTTTATAGCAAGGCAACCACTTGGACGCCTCGGAAGCGCTGAAGAAATTGCCGCCGTAGCAGTTTATCTGGCGTCAGATGAAAGTGCTTATACAACAGGCCAACCGTTCATTATTGACGGTGGAATTACAGGATAATGGAGGATGGCTCAATCACCCTAGACGGTTTTCACAAAGCAGCATCTCGTATAAGTGGGCACATCAGAAATACACCCCTTCTTGATAGTAAACCGCTTAAAAATGATTTGATTTCCGCAGGATCCTTATTTTTAAAACTTGAAAACTTACAACCAACAGGGTCGTTTAAAGTGCGAGGTGCGATCAATACCCTTAACACTTTGTCAGAAGAGGAGAAGAATAAAGGTTTAATTACAGCATCCGGTGGGAACCACGGACTCGCTGTTGCTTACGCCGCTTATTTAGCAAGAATTCCCGCTGTTATCTACCTTCCAAGTTCAACAAGCGAAGAAAAAAAAACCAAACTTAAGTCCTGGGGTGCAACAACTCGAACTGTAGGGGAGGTTTGGGACGAGGCCAATGGGGAGGCGTTAAAAGAAGCAAAAATTTGTGATATGACTTACATCCATCCATTTGCAGACCCACGTGTGATATATGGTCAAGGAACTATTTCCCTCGAAATTTTAGATGAAAGACCAAACATCGATACACTACTCGTTGCTATTGGAGGAGGTGGACTAGCGGCAGGGGTAGCGGCAGCCGCAAAACTAATAAAACCAGAAATTAGAGTTATTGGTATTGAACCTGAAGGAGCCCCAACTCATCATGATAGTAGAAAAGCTGGTGACTTAGTCACTTTGTCTAAAATCGACACTAAGGCAGGAACCTTAGCGCCAAGAAGATCTGAACCTCTAAATTTCAACCTTATCAGCAAGTATGTCGATGAAATAGTACTTGTTAGCGACAGTGCTATGGAAGATGCGGCGCGCTGGCTATGGTTTGAACTAGGAATAGCAGCCGAATTGAGCGGTGCTGCCGCCATAGCTGCATTATCCCAACAATTGATATCAATAAAAAATGGATCAACTATCTGTTCAATTATCTGTGGCGGTGGCACTGATGGAATTGACAAACCCATATAATTGATATTTTTGCGACTTACCCGTCTGTTTGTATCAGATTTAACCCAACATGAAATGCATCAAAGTTACGCATGTTGCTTATGTTAGCACTGTCTTTCAAAGGCACGTTACTGATCAGTGGCACGGTCTGCTCAGTAGAACCACCATGAGATCGCAAAGGGACATCTAAACCTGAGAGGTCATGCTCGGATGCCTTAGTCCCGAGGACTTTATATTTGTCTGATATCACGACAAGGTCTCCCATGCGGTCTGCAGGGAGTTCATATCGAGCACACGCTTCTTCGCAAGTTAAAACTGATAATATGCCATTAACTTTCAGTAGATCCCTAATAATGGGGTCAACATTCATATTCGTTGGAAAGTATACGGTAGCAAAGGAACCTAGAGCACCATGATGGACTACATACGGGTCAGTAATTGGCAAAATCACACGGGCTTCGTTATCTCCTATTGCCTTATCAAAAAAATCTTGCAAATAAATCACATCAGGGTTCCCCAAACTATCATATTTTGGGTTCATACCATGGTCCGCTGTGAGGATTAAATTAGCTCCTAATGCATTGATCTGAGCCCAATAGGAATCCATCATTTTATAAAATTCATTTGCGCCCTGAGAACCAGGAGCAAACTTATGCTGAATGTAATCAGTTGTTGATAAATACATAAGATCAACTTTGGTTGATTCGAGTAATTTAACACCTGCCGCAAAAACAAATTCAGAGAGATCCGCGCTATAAACAGATGGCAAATCCAATCCTGTGTTTTGTAATATATTTTCGTACCCATGTTCTTCTAGCGATAATTCATCCGCTTTTTCAGCGGAGAAACAGACAGAACCTTCTCTTCCAAATGTTAGTCCATGGCCCAGTAATTTTCGTAGTTTATCTTTTGCCGTGATCACTGCAATTCGAGCACCTTCTCTTTCGAACGCAGAAAAAATGGTAGGTGCTCTGAGTAGACTAGGATCATTCATCATGATTTCCTGACCTGAGTCAGTATCGTAGAAAAAATTACCGCATATTCCATGCACCGATGGCGGGCAGCCCGTAACGATTGATATATTATTTGGATTAGTAAAGCTTGGAACGACCGCATCTACACGCAAATCCACTCCGCGCGAAAGCATTTTTTTAGTAAAGGGCATAGAACCATTTTCCACCGCTTGCTCAATATAATCTGGCTCTGACCCATCAATGCATACAACGACAAGTGGTTTTTTTGGCCAATTATACTCTCGTCCATTTACCTCAACTGACTGGTTCATAAATGAAAACCCTTTTCACAATAATTAGTAACTCTAATTTTTTAAATTAACGTTAAGCTATTATAAAAACAACTATTCGGGACCTTTTTCTATCAAAAACTCGATGTCATCCTCCCGCTCTTGCATAGCTATAAGCTTATGTCCTTTTGAATTACAAAAGTGCTTAAAATCAAGAGGTGAGGCCGGGTCTGTAGATAATATACGTATTTGTGAGCCCGTGCTTAAACCCTTCATAGCTTTACGAGCCTTCAAAACTGGCAACGGGCATTTGAGCCCTGTTGCATCAACCAAGATTATATCATCATTCATTTTATTATATCTTTCAGAATAGACGCACGGGGGTCAAAGTTCAATAATAAGCCAGTTTAATGCCAGTCTAAATATTCATCTTTTATATAACGAAAAAATTTTATTAAATCAGGTGAATAAGCTTATTAAACTACGATAGAAAAATCGCAGGTAAATTTTATTATATCCCATGAAAACACTTCTTTCTTTTTATAAAGCTCACCAAAAAAGAAGTATTCCCTTTTTTTGACAAATTATAAGATTGATGTTTTTACAAATAATTAACTTTCTTTAAGGAAAGGTAACAAGGCAGATAAAGTCTCTTCAGGGTTTTCTTCTGGCAAGAAATGCCCGCAATCAACGGAATGGCCTACCGGGGGGGATGCACACCAGTCTTGCCAAATAGAAATATTATCCAAATTGCTACGACCATCGCGTTGCCCCCATAATGTCATTACCGGGCAAATTATTTTTTTTCCTGCCTTTTTATCCTCTGCATCATTATACCAGTCCGAAGTAGCACCTGATCGATAATCTGCACAGCAAGAAGAAATCACCGAAGCTTGCCTAAAACACCTCAAATACTCATCCATTGCCTCCGAGCTGAAACTACCCCTAACCTTAGCCCATGAGTCTAGTGTATGCCTTAAATATCGCTCAGGGTCTAAACCAATCATATGCTCTGGGAGACCATCTGGTTGCGCTAAAAACTGCCAATGATATCCTGCAATAAAACCCTGCGCATTCATACGTTCCCACATATCAGATGTCGGTATAATGTCTAGTACAACTAGCTTTTCTACTCGCTCAGCATGATCTAATGCGAAACGATATCCAACCCTGCCACCTCTATCATGACCAACAACCATCGCTTGATTTATTGATAAGGCATCCAAAACAAACGTTAAATCATTTGCCATTGCGCGTTTCGAATATAGCTGATTATCAGTATCTGGAGTAGGCCCGATACTATCACCATAACCGCGAAGATCAGGAAGAATAACAGTAAAATTTTCCATTAATTTTGGTGTTATTTTATGCCAACACGCATGGGTTTGTGGGTATCCATGCAGTAGTACTAACGCTTTACCTCGACCACCTACTCGAATATTTATCTCAGCATTATCAGTAAGTATTCTTTTTGTTTCAAACTCCTCAAACATAAGCTTTTCAGACCTTTTCCGAACGTCATCACATTACAAAAACAGCGTTCAAATTCAATATAACCAATAGTAGAAGAAAATTAATTATTTTTCAAAATTGATAATCGCAGCAACGCTCAAATATGTTACTATCTGCCATTAAATTTTGGACTACGCTTCTCTATGAAAGAATTATAACCCTCCTGGAAGTCGCTGGTATCAAAGCATTCATATCCCTCCATAAGTTCATCTTCACTTAATGGTTTACCACTAGAGAGCCCTTGAACAATCCGCCGGGCAAATCGTTTATGCCATCTATTTACCAACGGCGCCCCCTCACAAATTCTCTCGACCATTAATTTTAGCTCGCTGTCTAATTCCTTTTCTGCAACCACTTTATTCAAAAGCCCCTTGGCATAGGCCTCTTCTGCATCAAAAATTCTTCCCTCAAAAAGTATTTCAAGAGCTACGGATTTACCAACTAGATCTATTAATCCAGCCATTTCGTAGTGAGACATGACCAAGCCAAGACGGTTTACGGGTATACCAAAACGTGAATTTTTACTGGCTATTCTTAGATCACAAACTGCAGCTAATTCTAAAGCCCCTCCAACACACAACCCTTGGATTCGAGCTATTATGGGGTGTCTACATTCAGCAATAGCACTCATAGCCTGATGCATCAAACTCCCATACTCTGACGCCTTCGCCGAATTTGCACGCTCCAATTCAAATTCTTTAATATCTGCCCCAGGCCCAAGAGCCCTTTCACCAGCCCCCCTCAACACTACACATCGAACGCTCTCATCATTATCCAAGTCAACAAAAATAGGCCCTAATTTAGCCCACATCTGTTTATTCAGAGCATTCAGTTTTTCAGGTCTATTTAAAACTACAGTTGCTATTCCACTAAATTTTTCAACAAAAACAACATCATTCTTAGCCATACACTATTCCTTAAAATATAGGTTACTTTCATTTATCCATTATAACGTCCGAGAGACTTGGAAACCCGGCAACTTTATGTTTAACGGAGTAATTTAACGACTCTTCACCAAGAGGAGCTATTTCCCATACCCACGTCCTATTTTGCCATGGAATAGGTGTATCGTTTAAAGCCGAAAGTTTTTTTATCAATTTACCTTTTGTATCAAAAATTTCTCTCTCTATGTCAGTGATCAGACATACCGTGCAAGAAAAACACTCAAGATATTTAAGATGACACTCAATAATTTTCTTTGACATAAGGTTAATGTCATCCTGGTTAATTTTAAAGTAGTCCTCTAAATAGGCAGAAGGCAAGGTTGGCAACTGAGATAGAATATTCAATGAAATAATCAAATCTGCTTGATCATCATCTAAGAATCGATTGGGAGAACGTATTTCAAAATTCCCTGTTATTATATTATCGATGCTTTCTGTTACATCGTGGGTAATTAATTTTACATTTGGGTTCCTCCAAGATATCCACCTAATAGGAAATGAGTGGATTAAATCTACAAGCACAACCTCCTTAAAATGAGATATCAACTCTTTTAAAGGCAGATCATAACCAAGTCCTGCTCCAAAAACTATGACGCGGTTATTTCCTGGAGCTTTTACTATTGCCTCTTTTATTACGTCTCGGCTTTTCTTGAGATGATTTGACCATGCGTTTTTACAACGACCATAGCGACTAATTATTGAGACATTTTCTTTTAAATAACCCAAACGACGCGCTATCTTGGGACAGGGAGTAATTGCATAAATCATAGCTTCTAGTAACATTAACACCCCATTTATCTGCCTTGCATATTGACAATACTCTAAATACAAAGCACTTTAAATCGTGTTTGATGCTGGGGTGTTCTTTTCAAATAATTCCGAAAAGTTCTGAGATTATACCCATGGAACCTGAACCGGTTAACCCCGGCGTAGGAAGTCGTCTTAATTCCAGCTTCAACTACAAAAATTAAACGCTATATCAAAGGGACCAATCGATATAGAAATATTCCATTAGTTGGGGCAACCAGATGATTAAATTATCCAAGATATCAACAATTCTTATTAGCATAACTCTTTTTCCAATGTGCTTAAAAGCACAAGAAACCTATATTCCTATCCTTGTACCTGTAACTGGCTTTCTTTCTCTAGAGGGAACAGCTCAACGAAATGGCGCGATACAAGCCCTAGACAAAGCACCTAGTAGTTTAAACATAAAGTATGAAGTTTCGGATACGTCCACATCGCCAGAGGTAGCTGTAACAGCACTACATAGAGCTCTAAGCCGAGGACAACCAGTAGCGATTGCTGCACCAATATTTGGAACGCAAATGCTAGCAATGTTGCCAGTGGCGAAAAGAGCCAGCGTTCCACTCATTACGGTATCAGGTACAGCCAAACTAACAGAATTGGATAATCCTTTCATTTTTCGTTTTTTCCCTGGTGATGCAATAGTAAAGGTTGCACACGCTAGATACGTGAGTGAAATTTTAGGTCGAAGCGCCCTGCGCTTCTCTACCAAACTACGGCGTACGGTCAGAGTGGATACTCCCATCTATCTAAGATTTTGAAAGAAAACGGCACACCGCTTGTCTATGAAGAAGCACTAGCACCATCCGTGAAGGATATGTTACCCGCATTGACTAAGCTTAGAGCCTCAAAACCTGATGTGATTTTATTACACCTACATTCTGCACCAACTGCACTGGCCATCCGTCAAGCACGCAATAACGGAATTGAATTACCGATTGTAGCTGGTTCGGCGATGCATCAACCATCTACCGCAAAACTATTAAAGACTGATCAGTTGAGAGGTGTGTGTGCTGAGACAGCAGCATCGCCAATATCAGAATCAAATAGCGAAATAATCAGTTTTACAACCGAATACAGAAACCGTTTTTCAAAAGAGCCAGATGCATTCGCCTTAGCCCAATATGATGGCATGAATATGGTCATTGCAGCTTTAAAAAGTGGTGCTAAATCTGCGATCGATGTTCGAAACTGGCTATCTGTAAATACATTTAAAGGCCTTGCTATGACTTATAAATCTGATGGCAAAGGAAATATGGCACACGATGCAACAATCGTTTGTTACAATGGAAAAACTCGCACTCCAAAGATCATAAAAAGATACATAAATGTGGACGGTGTATTTTAATACTAGGCTATATATTGAATGTTAGAGACAAGTATTCAGCTTTTTATTAACGGCATCTCTCTAGGGTGTGCCTATGCATTAATTACGCTTGGGTTTGTATTGGTCATCAATGCCATTGGAGCAGTAAATTTTGCGCAGGGCGATCTGGTAATGGCTAGCGGGTTTTTAACAGTCGTGCTAGCAGAGTTTATAGTTACTAATAGCGCTAGCCCCCTGAAAGGATTGGGATTAATTATTTTACCACTCGTGCTTATAAGCATGGCAGGTTTTGGCATTTTATTCTCAATAATTACCTATAGTCCTCTAAAAAATCGCCCTCCAGCATCAGTATTTATAAGTACGATCGCCGCAGGATTAATAATCCAACATAGTATAAACGCTGGTTTTGGACCAGAGCCTCAAATTGGTCCTGCCTTAATAAGCTCAGGGGTTATAGCAATTGGGGACCTAATCATTCCAAAACAACAAATAGCAATAATAGTCTCTGCTAGTTTTTTGATACTATTTGTCGGCTTCTTAATGAATAAAACACAACTAGGGCGCAGATTAAGGGCAGCTGCACAAGATCCAGAGATGGCAGAATCAATCGGCATTAATGGGACACACTGTATTGCCATCACATTTAGTATAGCAGTAGCTCTAGCTGGTGCTGCCGGTCTTCTGCTTTCAAATCAATTTTTTGTAACCACAAGTGATGGAAGCCTCTTTATGCTTAAAGCATATATAGCCGTTACCCTTGGTGGTTGGGGAAGGTTGGACGGAGCAGTTATTGCAGCGATAGCCATAGGTTTATTTGAAGTTATTTTTGCAACATTAGTCTCTTATGTCCTTACCGAAGCTCTACTTTTTGTTGCCCTTTTAGTAGTTCTTTTGTTTCGCCCGTCAGGTTTTTTTGCCGAAGCGATCCAAAGGAGAACATGATGTCGTTGTTCTACCAAAGGGAGTTTATTCTAACTCTTGCCATTATATTAACCGCTGTGTGCTTTTCGGTAGGCGCTGACACATATAGCCAGCGTATTATGACATTATCTGGAATATATGCGATTGCTGCCGTCGGCTATCATCTTGTTTTTGGTCGTTTGGGTTCTTTATCTTTGGCTCAAGGAGCCTTTTTTGGCCTGGGAGCCTATTCAGCTAGTCTAATAGGCGTCCATTTCGAATTAAGTTTTTTAGTCTGCTTGTTGTTTGCGATTGGATTTACCTCCCTTGTAGCCGCCATTATAGCAATTCCTGTATTACGATTAGAGTCGCATTACTTTGCTCTAGCAACCCTTGGAATTTCTCAGGTTGCTTTATTGATTGCGATAAATTGGACAGAAGTTACAGGCGGTGCAAACGGAATTTATGGGGTCCCTCAATTTGACTTATTTGGAAAAAAATTATCCTCCTCTACAGAAATATTATTATTTGTTTGGAGTGTTTTACTCATTGCCGTTATTTTTACTTTTTGGTTAACTCGAAGACCATTTAATTATCAAATGTCACTTTTAAGAGATACTCCCGAAATTGCAGCATCATCCGGCATAGACATTGGCCGATGGCGTTTTAAATTTTTCCTCATAAGTGCAATTTTTGGAGCAACAGCGGGGGCACTTCAAGCCTATACAATTGGTGTGGTTTCCCCTGCTACTTTAGAATTTCAGGTTATGGTTAGCATTCTTGCTATGACTATGATCGGAGGAAAAAATCATCCCGCGGGTGCTATCATTGGAGCTATATTACTCACCCATCTACCAGAATGGTTTCGTTTTTTAGAAACACATTATTTAATTGCGTACGGAGTAGTTCTTCTTATCGCTATCATTATTGCGCCGAATGGAATAGTTGGCCTCTTTCAAAAATTTTTAATTAGTCGCTCGCATCCTAATTACATAGATCTACCTCCGCATAATCACCCAGAAGTCTCGCATTCAAAAAATATTTCGCTAGAAATAAAAAATATTTCAAAACAATACGGTGGAATTATAGCATTAAAAAACGTTAATATGACTCTGAAGTTTGGTGAAATAGTTGGGCTAATCGGCCCTAACGGATCCGGAAAATCAACACTCATAAATATTATGACAGGATTACAAAGACAAGATACTGGCACCATTTACCTTGAGAACACGTTTATAGAAAATGCCCCATCATACAAACGCTCCACAAAAGGAATAGCACGAACCTTTCAAACTTCCTTACGCTCTTCAGACCTTAACGTTTTCGAAGCTGTTTTGGCATGTTCGCCCGAAAAATTCAGCCTTGAAGAACGAGAGATAACAACAACAAGAATTTTGCAAGATTCAAGCTTAGTTTTAAAAACTGAGATTATGGCCACTTACTTATCTGCTGTAGACGCACGAGAACTTGACCTTTGCATGGCAATAGCGACAGAACCAAAGGTATTACTATTGGACGAACCTGCGGCTGGGTTATCTTCTACCGAACAGGAATTTGTAAGAAATAAGGTCCAAAAGCTTGCTCAATCCGGCGTATCAATCTTAATTGTAGATCATTCTATGGATTTTCTATTACCCGTAGTCGACCGATTAATCTGTCTTAATGAAGGTTCGATATTAACCGAGGGAACACCAGAGGAAGTTTTATCCGATTCTAGAGCTTTAGAAGTATATTTCGGCATGCCTAAGTCATGATCCATACAACCCTTTGTATAAGCGATCTCAATGGCTCTCGTAATAAACAGAAAACTATAAAAAATATTAATGTCATACTTGAAGAGCGCGAGTCGTTGGTAATATTTGGACCTAATGGGGCAGGCAAGACAACTCTCCTGAAAACTATAATGGGTTTGGAGACAATTTCTTCTGGAACTATTCAACTAAATGGACAACACCTACAAAATAAGAATGTAAGGGAGAGAGCGTATTTAGGGATTGGTTACTGTCCAGAAGGAAGGCGCTTATTTCCAGGTCTAACCGTTTGGGAAACATTAGCTGTTTCTTTTAATGGAGAAAGAACAAACAGGGAAAAACGTATCAATGAAATTTTTGAGCTGCTCCCTGCTCTCAAAATAAAGAAGAATGATCACGCATGGTCTCTTTCTGGTGGGCAACAACAGATGCTAGCCATAGCTAGAGCTACAATTAATAATCCCAAACTAGTTTTACTCGACGAACCTACATTGGGTTTATCACCAATAATGGTAGATGAAATAATGGGTATTATAGACTCAATAAAAGGTGAGGGAGCTACTATTGTTATAGCCGAACAGAAAATAGTACCAAGCCTTTCCAGAGGAGATATTGTAGTTGTTTTATCCAGGGGGGAAATAATATACAAAGGGAGCCGTGGAGATATTGACCCTAAAAAAATCGCTAGTATGGTGATGAGCGGCAACTATGAAGACTATTCTTAATAAAAGATTTTACATTTATTTATTTTTATGACCTTAAAACGAAAAATGAACACCCGCAAACTAGGGATCTAAAATGATCGGTGACCCAACTCCTGACCTCAATAAAACCTCAGCTCAATTGGCAGCAAATATATTATTGGATATAGAAGCGATACATATTAGGCCAGATGAGCCATTCACGTTTACGTCAGGTCGGTTATCGCCGGTTTATGTAGACTGTAGACGTATCATTTCTTATCCAAGAGCAAGATCCGCCTTAATGAAAATGGGTATTAGTCTTCTAAATCATAATGCTGGCGTGGAAGCATTTGATGCAGTAGCTGGTGGCGAGACAGCAGGAATACCTTTCGCCGCATGGATAGCCGAGCTTTTGGGATTACCCATGTTGTACATTCGAAAACAAGCTAAAGGCTTTGGCCGAAACGCACGTATAGAGGGAACATTTAAAGAAGGCGCTAATATTTTACTCGTTGAGGATCTTGCAACTGATGGTGGGAGTAAAATTAGCTTTATAAATGCTATCCGCGATGCCGGTGGAACAATTGCACATTGTTTTGTTGTTTTTCATTATGGTAACTTTCCAGAGAGCACAAAAAACCTCCAAGATATTGGAGTTTCACTTCATGGCCTATGCACCTGGTGGGATGTACTGGAAGTTGCAGCGACACGCAATTATACTCCCGAGCAATTAAGCACAGTGAGAGATTTTTTAGACAATCCCGATGGCTGGGCAGATCAGAACCAATTGAAATAGAAACTACAAGTGCCATCGGTTAAGATAATAAAGGGAAATTATAATGTTGATCATTCATGGACGTAAAAATTCTTCCAATGTTCAAAAGGTCGTTTGGGCACTCAACGAAATGGAAACGCCCTATGAGAGGTTAGACGTTGGAGGCGAATTTGGAATAGTTAACGACCCACCGTATCTTGCTATGAACCCCAATGCCCGAGTACCCACCATGGAAGAGGACGGGTTTATCCTATGGGAATCTAATGCTATTGTTCGGTACCTCACAGCAAAACATAATGAAGGAGGTCTTTATCCATCCGACCCAAAAATCCGTGCTACGGCAGATCGCTGGATGGATTGGCAACACACCACTGTAGGTCAGCATATAACACCTATTTTCTGGGGACTGGTCAGGACGCCAAAAAATGAGAGGGATTTAACTCTTATTGAGGCAAGCCGTCTTGGTATGATTGCAGCTATGCAGATTTTAAATGCTAATTTATCGAATAAAAATTTCGTGGCTGGCGATAAGTTTACCATGGGCGATATACCCTTGGCTATCCATGTATATCGCTGGTTCAGACTAATCCAAGAGCGTCCTAAAATGGAACATTTAGAAGATTGGTATGATCGACTAGCTAAAAGGCCAGCTTTTAAAGCTCATGTATTGGATATTCCTTTTACTTAAAGTTATAATCAGGTTGCAACTATGTAGGTAAAAACTGCTTTATTACAAACGGTTCAAGGAAGACAAGACAATGAAAGTTGGATTGTGGCTGCTGGGAATATTAGCATCACTAATGCTACAAGTCTCAGCAGATGCAAGAGCAAAGCAACGATTAGTCATTGGCGTAACGCAATTTCCTTCTACGCTAAACCCTTTGATAGATTCGATGTTGATAAAATCATACGTTTTAGCAATGGCACGGCGTCAGATATCAATAATTGACCATAATTGGGAACCTATATGCCAACTTTGCACCGAATTAGCGACATTTAAAAACGGCCGAGCCAAGGCGTTTGCCATAAAGGATAAATATGGAAACGATAGTGGAGCACAAGGAGTTAAAACCCGCTTTACGCTAAAGAATGATATTTTTTGGGGAGACGGAACCCCCGTCACGACAAAAGACATCTTGTTCACATGGCAAGTTGGAAAACACAGAGAGACAGGTGTGGCTAACTATCAATCTTTTAGAGATATTTTAGATATTCAAATCCATAATGATAAGTCATTTACCGTCACAAACAAAAAATTAGACTATCAGTACAGTACATTAAGCGGCTTTAACGTGTTACCGGCACATCTCGAAAAAGAAGCATTTATAAAACCACGCGACTACAGGAATAAGACACTATATCAAACCAACCCTACCCATCCAGGCTTATATAATGGTCCATATCGAATAACAAAAATCATACCTGGGTCATATATTGTGCTCGAAAAGAATAAGTATTGGATGGGAAAATCTCCTGCCTTTAAACAAATACAAATCAAAATAATAGAAAAAACGTCTGCATTAGAAGCTAACCTGTTATCTGGAGCAATTGATTACATCGCGGGAGAGGCTGGACTTTCCCTAGACCAAGCAGTCTCTTTTGAAAAACGCCATTCAGACAAGTATAGAGTCTCATATAAGCCAGGGCTGATCTATGAACATTTAGATCTAATGTTGGACAACCCAATCCTTTCTGACGTGAGAGTTAGGAAAGCATTAATACACTCTATCGATCGGACAGCGATCAGTAATCAGTTATTTAATGGTAAACAACCGGTAGCGCACAATAAAGTTCACCCATTAGACTGGATACATACCAGTAACATTAAAAAATATTCCTATGATCCCCAAAAAGCACGAGCCTTTTTAGACGATGCTGGCTGGAATATAATAAAAAGTGGAATCAGATATAATTCAAAGGGGCAAAAACTTCAGCTAGAACTTATGTCAACCGCAGGAAATAGAGTTCGGGAGTTGGTCGAACAAGTACTACAAAGTTATTGGAAGACTGTTGGCATCGAGATAAAGATAAGAAATCAACCTGCCCGAGTACTATTTGGTGAAACCATCAGTAAAAGAAAATTCACGGGATTAGCGATGTTTGCATGGTTATCTGCCCCAGAAGCTTTACCTCGAACGACTCTGCATTCAGAATCAATACCAACTGAGGAAAACAATTGGTCTGGACAGAATTATACTGGTTACAAGAATAAATTGATGGACCAGTTAATTGACGCTATCGAAATAGAGTTAGAAAAGGATAAGCGGAAAAAACTATGGGAAAAATTACAAAAATTATATGCAGAACAGATCCCTGCTATACCATTGTATTTCAGATCAAATAGCTACATCATTCCCAATTGGCTTAAGGGTATTAGACCAACGGGTCACATGTTTACATCGACTAACTGGATAGAGGACTGGTACGTCGTTCGATGACTTCCAACCATTCGAAAATAGTAACTCTTTAAAATAGAATATCAATTTTGCAAAATGCTCAGGTTTATCATTAATCGCGCTTGTCAATCATTAGCCATACTCTTTTTCATGAGTTTTGTTATCTATTGGCTATTGGGCCTCATGCCTGGTGATCCAATAGATTTAATGGTTGGATCTAATCCTGCAATATCGACTGATGATATCAAACGATTAAAAGAACTTTACGATTTAGATAAACCCATATTTGAAAGATATTTAAATTGGATTTCAAATGCTGTTCAGGGTGATTTGGGATATTCCAGGTTATTTTCTCAACCCGTTCTAGACATATTAACTCCACGGTTGCTCAATTCATTAATATTAATGAGTGTTTCTTTAATGTTGGCTCTAGCCATCGCAATACCCACTGGCGTCTATACAGCAACACATCCAAACTCATACACAGAAAAAATTATAAATTTTCTCTGCTTTGCCGGAATTTCAATTCCCCCATTTTGGTTAGCGCTTCTTCTAATCCTATTATTTTCAGTATTTGCTGGGGTTTTACCGGCAAGCGGGATGGAAACAATCAATGATGGTGGGCTAATAGACCGTGTCCTGCATATGTTATTACCGGTGGCAACTTTATCTTTTGCGACTGTTGCAGGATATACACGACATGTGAGTGCTTCTATGAGTGAAGTGCTGCAGAATGATTATATAAGAACCGCTAGAGCAAAAGGTTTATTAGAACATTCTATCTTCCGGAAACATGCTCTCAAGAATGCATTATTGCCTGTAGTGACAATAATAGCCTTAGACTTTGGTTCATTGTTTTCTGGCGCGTTAATTACAGAAACAATGTTCTCGTGGCTTGGTATGGGTAAGACTATTTATGATGCCATCATAGGCAGTGATTATAATTTAGCATTAGTCGGCCTTCTAATCGCAACAGCTTTAACATTAGCAGCAAATATTTTGGCCGACATAACTTATGCAATATTGGATCCGCGTATTTCTTATAGGAAGATAAATTAAAATGCTTAGTCAAACTGCCAAAAAGCAAAAATACGCTTTTTGGTCTCGTTTTTTTACTAATCAGACTGCTGTGTTAAGCCTGTGTTTCCTAGTTGTTATGGTTTTAGCAATTCTCGCGTCACCTATATATGAATATTTAAGAGGAATAGATCCAAATCGCGTCGACTTATTTAATCGTTTTTTAGGACCAAGTAGGATTAATTTTCTAGGGACAGATGAACTCGGTAGGGACCTAATGCTAAGATTACTGAATGGCGGTAAAGTATCTCTCTCTATTGGTTTAATCTCTTCCGTGATTTCTAGTTTGATAGGAACCGCGATGGGCCTGACCGCCGGTTATTTTGGAGGAAAAGTAGACGCAATAATAATGCGCTTTGCTGATACAATGATCTCTCTTCCTCTTCTGCCTCTTTTGATCGTTTTAACCGCAATAGATTTAAATAAACTTGGACTATCTCAAACATATATAGAGATGCCTCTTTTCAGCAGTTTCAAGATTATAATAATAATTGCTATTGTTGGGTGGCCTTCAATAGCCCGCCTGGTGAGGGCCTCCACTCTAGCAGTTAGAGAAAATGATTATATTCAGGTTGCATTATCTCAAGGTTTTAGTCCATCGCGCATTATGTCCAGGCATATCCTACCAAATGTCACTTCGCCGATAATTGTGGCAACCACGTTGACTGTTGGGAATATTATTCTTTTTGAAAGCGTGTTGAGTTTTCTCGGTCTTGGGATACAACCCCCTACAGCCAGCTGGGGTAATATGCTTACTGGCGCACAGGATTTGATATACGAGGATCCAAAACTTGCCATTTGGCCTGGCTTCTTAATATTTTTAACGGTTATCGCCTTCAACTTTCTTGGAGATGCACTGCAAAGGGCTTTAAGAACCAAATCTATCCAGATCATACAGTAAAATGCAAAAAAGTCTGCTATACACTGCAACCATGAGAAAAATATTATACTTTTTTGCTCTTAGTTTTTTCATTATGCCTATTATTGGATGCGAAGAGACTATGCCCATATCTTCAAACCAACGTGAATTAAAACCACCAGCAGGAAATGGATATATTGGCGATGTTTGCTTGATAGTGCGGAACAAAGCTCCGTTTAGTATAACAGGTAGAGTAGAGTTAAAATCCCGTGAGCGGTCCAGTTTCAGACTCTCAAGAAATGAAAGTTATAAAATGTGTTTATCGGGCGAGCTCTACGGAGCCGATACAGTTTCATTTGTACTAACTAATTATTTAACTTTACCTTTATTTTCTTGCTACACACGAACGAACCGCTCGATAGACGTTTATGCTCGAAAACGCGGCGATAGCTGGGTTTATACTGCTACTTGTCGAAAATAGCTCTGGATCCTATCCAACTATTCAATTTTCTCTGGATACTGCAGCCTTTTGATATTTTTTTCAATTTCTATTGTCGAAAGCAAACTGGTCTGAGCACCTTCAGCCAAACAAGTAAGGCCTCCAGCAATAGACGCAGAACTCAAGGCGGACAAACTACTTTTTCCATTACTTAGACTGGCGGCAAACACACCCACAAAAGCATCACCGGCACCAACAGTATCAACCGGTTCTAACTCAAGAGCTTCAGTTCGATATAAACCACTAGCATTTGCTAGAACCGCACCTTTGTCACCAAGTGTGATAATAGATTCTGCATTGTACTTCTCATAAAATTCTCTAGCATAATTTATTGCTAGATCTGGTTTTCCAGCAAGGAGTTCTGCCTCTCCAGCATTTAAAATAAGAAAGTCACAAAGTTTTAAAACGTCGTCATCTATTGGGAGCGCCGGAGCTAGATTAAGAAGTATCCTACTACCCGCTTTTCGTGCACGAAAAATTATTTTTCTTATTTCATGAATAGGAACCTCCATTTGAAGCACCAATAAGGTGTCCTCATTAAGCCAATGATCTCCAACTTGATCAGAAAGTGTTTCTAAGTTAGCTCCACTAGCAACAACAATCTGGTTTTCTCCTCCCTTTTCAACCATTACACAGGCAGTTCCTGTCGTGCCCGGTCGCTGACTAATGCAGCTCACACCAACACCAGATTGTCTAATTGCTGTTATCACTGGAGAAGCAAAGACGTCACTCCCAACACTCCCAATCATTTCAACTTGTCCCCCAAGACTAGCCGCAGCTACCGCCTGATTCGCCCCCTTCCCTCCTGGCCGAAACTTATATTTAGGGCACAAGACAGTCTCACCCGGCGTTGGTAAACCTGTTACGTTAAAGAACAAGTCTGCATTCAATGAACCAAAAACTAAAATCATGTTGAGGTCTTCCAACTAACGTTAATAACTGCTAGAGCGTGAGACTAAGTTTTCAAATGGTCAACCCGGAAAAAAAATGGCAATAATCTATCCCGTTATACTTTCAGGTGGTTCAGGAACTCGACTTTGGCCTATTTCTCGATCCTTGTTTCCAAAACAATTCCTATCTATTAACGGGTCTTATAGTTTTTTCCAGGAAACTATACTGAGGTTCAACGATCAAGCTAGTTTTTCCACGCCGACTATTATCTGTAACTCTGAACACCGCTTCATAGTCGCTCAGCAATTATCAGAAATCGATATTGTACCTGCAAGTATAATACTCGAACCAGTTGGCAGAAATACAGCTGCGGCGGCAGCTATAGCTGCTATGCGAATTCATGAAACCGATCCTAATGGGCTAGTACTTCTTTTAGCGTCTGACCACAAAATAAATAAACCTAATTTATTAAGCACGGCAATATTAAATGCAATTCCCGTCGCCAATGAGGATCGGATCGTGACTTTTGGGATTAACCCCAATCATCCAGAAACTGGGTTCGGTTATATCAAAATAGGCGCAGCACTCGAGGACATAGAAAACTGCTATGAGGTTGATACATTTGTAGAAAAACCTGACCTCAAAAGAGCGGAAGAATACATATCGTCAGGGAATTTTCTATGGAACAGTAGTCTGTTCCTATTTAGACCTAATAGTTATCTGGAAGAGCTATCCACGTTTGAAAGTCGAATAAAAGACGCCTGTAGAATAGCTCTCGATAACGCCATACCCGATTTAGATTTCTTACGATTAGATGAGCAAGCTTTCGCTGAAGCGCCATCTGTATCTATAGATTACGCCGTCATGGAAAGAACAAGTAAGGCCTGCGTCATGGCGGTCGAACCAGGCTGGAGCGATGTTGGTTCCTGGACTACATTATGGGATATTTCAGAAAAAGATGAAAACCAAAATACCACAGTTGGAGATGTAATCCTATCGAAGACAAAAGGAACGATAGTGCATGCCAACTCTAGATTAGTTGCAGTTATTGGTGTCGAGGACCTAGTTATTGCTGAAACCCCAGACGCTGTCCTAGTTTTAAATAAAAAGGATGCGCAAGAGGTGAAGCAAGTTGTAGAACTGCTCAACACTAGAGACCGAACAGAAGGCAGACAACATACTATTGTTCACCGACCCTGGGGGAACTTTGAGACCATAATTTCTGAACCCAAATACCAAGTTAAACGTATCAACGTAAACTCGGGCTCAACGTTATCTTTGCAAACACATGAGAAACGCTCAGAGCATTGGGTCGTTATAGAGGGCATTGCTACCGTTACGCGGGGTCTAAACTCAAATAGCCTTGAAGTGATAGATCTATATGCTAATCAATCTATTGATATCCCACTTGGATGGATGCATCGTTTAGAAAATAAGCAAAAAAGCCCACTGATAATTATCGAGGTTCAGTCCGGAGATTATTTAGGAGAGGATGACATAGAACGGTATGAAGATATCTATGGAAGAGCCTCCAAAACCAATCCAAACGGCTAGTGCTCTTTTATATCGATCTAACTAAATCCAAACTTTGATTTGCTATTCCATTCTCCACTTTATCTACAGCCTCTACTAAAGCTGCGTTCACTGGCGCCGTCAATCCAATTTCCGATGCTTTTTCGACAACAAAACCATTAATCGCATGGATTTCAGTACGTCGCTTTTTGGCAATATCCTGTGCCATTGATGGTCTCGATTCATCACTGCGCCCAATCGCACTTTCTTCCATGACCTTCTCCATCGTTTTAACCATACTAGTATTGCCATCCATTGCTGCCACCCAATCATCAGGCTCAAATTTATTGATAGTTTCCAATTGATAACCCAATGCTTTCCCAATTTTAACCGCTTCTCCAGCAAGTCGGATCGTTAATCGCCTTGTAATGGTTTCCTTATCGCAAGCGTTAGCACCTAACCCAGTAGCGGCGCAGACCCCATTTCTCATTGCATTTGCTACTAATTTAGACCACCGCTCACCCCATAAATTATCCGTGACTTTTGCGCTATCTACAGCTGATAATAATTTCTCTATCTCCTTAATTCTTGGTGTTATACGGCCGTGTACTTCACCAGCCCTGAATACAGTATGTTTTGTCCCTCCCAGCGGAACTCCGCGCCGAATTTTACCAGGGCCTATCAGTTCAACAGCTATTTTAGCCGCTATACACCCCGTGGTTCGACCCCATCCGACAATATTAGCTATTGTCTCTTCGTTAATACAGTTTTGTAATGAAACACAAAATCCAGTTGGAGAGAGATAATCTTTAACGAGCATAGTTGCCCAAGCTGTGTCATAGGACTTTACGCAAATGAAGGCTATATCAATCAATCGTTCACGTTTCAGAGCCTGCACATCAGTGAGAGTAATTGCCCTAGCAGGGGTATTAAAACATTCTGCATCTGTAAGTCCCGATAGTGTTAAGCCATCTTTATTTATAGCAGCAACATGTTCCGCCCAGGGGTCAACGAATATAACGTCCTCCCCCCTACGAGCCATGTACCCGCCAACATACGCGCCAACTGCTCCTGCTCCCATGATCAAAATCCGTTTGCCCATATTTTTTCTCCTATGATTAAAAAATTGAGAAAGGCCTGCACAAACTCATTGCGGCCTCTCATTACTACCTATTGTTAAACGATGCATTACCCGTCTTTCACCATGGTAATCGTTCAAGGCCCGGTGTTGCGTACACCTATTATCCCACAATACAAGGGTTCCCTTTCGATATTGAACACGACATGTAAAATCTGGTTGCGAGGCATGCTCTCTTAAAAAGTCCAGAAGTGGTTTACTTTCTTCCAAGGTCATATTTTCAAACTTTGCCAGATGACCTGAACTTATATAAAGAGCTTTTTTATCAGTTTGCGGGTGAGTACGTACTATAGGGTGCAGAGAAAGTTCTTCAGCACGATCCAGGTTGGCAACATCAAAACGAGTCGAATTCATTATTGCAGCTCTGCCGCCAGAATGCTTTAAGGCGGCCGAATACTCCGCATTCATCCCCGTTAACAACTTCTTCATACCATCCGACAAAGCCTCATATGCCAGATACAGATTAGTTAACATCGTATCTCCGCCCTTAGAAGGGACTTCTAAGGCATACAACATGGTTCCCATTGGAGGTGTATTGGTGAAGGACATGTCTGAATGCCACTTTCCTCCAAAATTTCTTTTCTCATCCGGCTCTTTACGTATTTCAAAAATTTCAGGATGATCGGAAAGGCCTTCAACAAATGGGTAAGGCTCTAAGGATCCAAATTTTCTTGCAAACATCTTACATTCGTCTGGGTTCAACGTTTGATCATGGAATACAATCACCAAGTTTTCTAATAATGCCTGATGGATCTCGTCAAACGTTTTATTATCCAGCCTTTGACTAAGGTCTACACCGCTGATCTCAGCCCCCATAGCACCTGAGATAGGTCTAATAGCAATTTTCTTGTAATTCATTTCACACTCGTTCAAGGTTTTGATTTTTATACCGTAATTTCCAACAAACGTAGAGCTTTTGCAATCCATCTATTCTCTACAGGTGTGATTTTGGCAACGTCACCTCAATTACTATTGTTAAATAATGAGCTACAGGATTACTAGTGGTATAATATCGTGCGTCAACGTATTCAATTGACACATTTTACACGCTTCCTAATTTAACACTGAAGTTTAATCTACTCTCTTAGAACTGAGCCTCATTTTTGTCACAAAACCTATTCCCCATATTGTTATCGCTTACAGCTGCCTTTTTATTTGCGCTGGGGGCGATGTTGCAGAGCGTAGGTTTGCAACATATTGACCCTAAAAGTGGTGCCGCAATAACAATATCAACCTCCGCCATTTTTTATTTACTTGCCGCTCCCTTTTTTTTAAACCTCGATCACTTGATGCATCCAGCAGTTTTAATATTTGTACTGATCGGTTTATTTCGGCCTGCCGTATCTGCTAATTTAGCCTTGGCAGGAATGCGACTTCTCGGACCGACACTTTCTTCCACTTTAACCTCTACCAGCCCATTATTTGGAGTGGTGTTAGGTATTTTATGTTTAGGAGAAATCTTAACCGTTCCAACAGCAATTGGAACTATGGTGATCGTTCTTGCGATAATGTTACTTACGAAAAAGGATAATAAAATTTCGACTAACTGGCCATTATGGGCACTTGCGTTGCCTATTGGAGCTGCTGTTATCCGCGCTTTCGCGCTCGTTTTAACAAAAATAGGTATGGAAGAAGTACCAGATGCATACCTTGCAGGGCTGGTAGGCTTTGTAGTATCTGCTTTGATAACTTTATGCATAAATAAGTTTAGACGCGGAAGCCCAAGTCTTCCCTGGAGGGCTCCATCAGCAAGATGGTTTATGGCCGCGAGCGCTTGCTTTAGTATGGCAGTCATCGCACTCAATACAGCGCTTCATCATGGTCAAGTAGTCCAAATAGTACCTATTGTCGCTGCTTCCCCTATTTTTACTCTCATGCTTAGTGTTGTTATTTTCAGAAAAGAGCAGATTACCAGACGCGTCGTCTTGTCGGTATTTATGGTTGTTCCTGCCGTCATTTTGATCGCAAGCTCCTCTTAATATTTGTTACCATCCAGGGGGACGTAGTTTGTGAAAATCAGTTACAGACTGGAAAGCTGCACCTGCCTGAACCAATAAAGGCTCTGATAAACGATGCCCAACCAACTGAAGCGACAAGGGCAGTCGATCGTTATTTAAGCCACAAGGCAATGCTATTGTTGGTAGGCCAGAAAAATCCATAGGCACAGTGAACCTTGAATCCCATGGGTCTCGATTTTGTGGTATTGGTCCGTAAGCATTTTTTTCTGTATATGGAAATGCAGCTCGGGGTGTCGAGGGACATAGCAATAAATCAATGCCTTCCATTGTTTTCATAAATGCACCATTGCACTCATACCGGCTTTCTTGGGCTCGAGCATAATCAATAGCGGAAAAGCTAGCACCTTGCCGTAACCATTCTTTAAACCAAAGTCCGTACTCTTCAGCTCTTTCAGGATAAAAGTCCTGGTGAGCATAAGCCGCTTCTGAGCTGCATAATATTGGCCAGGCTTTCATATATTCTCGTAAATTTTCTGGCATAGAGACTTCAATTATTTCAGCACCTAATTCACGCATGATTTTCAAACCATCAGCTACAGCAGATACAAAATCCCCTTCAATATTCTGAGAACTATATTGTGGATCCCAGCCTAAGCGAATACCCTTAACCCCACGTTCTAAGCCTTCTAACATGTCCGGGACTGGGTCAAGTAAAGCGGTAGGATCATTAATATCTGCACCCGAGATACATTGCATGATTATCCCCGCGTCTACTGCACTTCGTGTCAATGGACCCACATGATCCAAAGATTGGGCAAGGTCCAGCACGCCATGCCGACTTACTCGGCCCCAGGTTGGTTTAAGACCAACAGTACCGCAAACAGCTGCTGGATGACGGATAGATCCTCCGGTATCACTTCCTATTGTGGCATAAGCAAGACCTGCCGAAGTTGCGACCCCTGATCCGCTTGAAGAAGCTCCAGGCCAGTAATCTTCCCTCCAGGGGTTTTGAGGAACCTCTCGTTTTGGATTATATCCTGCCATAGCTCCTTCGGTTAGATTTAGTTTCCCCAACATAACCGCACCGGCTTTGTAAAAACGTTCAACAATTGTAGCATCAAATGTAGGGGAAAAATTTTCCAGCACAGCTGTACCACCCATTGTCTTAACGCCTTGGGTATAACACAGATCTTTTACGGCAACAGGAACCCCATGAAGCAGGCCAAGATAGTTACCCGACATTATCTGTTCTTCAGCTTTTTTCGCCTGATCAAGGGCAGTTTCTGCCATTACCGTTGCATAAGACTTTAATTGGGGGTCTATCGCATCGATTCTACCAAGAAGATGTTCTGTTACCTCGACCGGTGATATTTTCCTTTCTTTAATTAATTTAGATAGATCAAAAATAGAGATATAATGTAATGGCTCTTCCATTTAAGAAAACTCCCAAGTGAAATTAGAAAAATGTAAATTATATGGGCCATGCAATTTATAAAACAAAACTATATTATGATTATATATGGTACATTAATTTTGAAAAATTTCTAAATACAGGGAAGTGAAATGTTAGCTGAAAAAATTGGGGTTATTGGATTAGGTAACGCCGGGAGTGCAGTTGCAGGAGCACTTGCTAAAAAAACTACCGTAATCGGTTTTGACCCGAGTCCTGAAAGATGTACTCATGCAAAAAGCCTCGGTGTGGTGTGTGTGCAGTCGTCCAAAGAACTCACAGAGAGAACTGGTAAAATTATTTTATCCCTCCCTAAGCCAGAAATTTCTCTTTCCGTCACAAAAGCTCTGTCTGAGAGTTCTGCAACACCAAAAATTATCATTGAAACAAGTACGGTAACACCACAAACAGCAGTTACTTGCAATGATATATGCGAACAGAAAGGTATCGCTTATGTAGACGCAGCGATTGCCGGTGGTGTAGCAAGCATGGCGGCTGGCAAGATCACGTTTTTTCTTGGAGGTTTAGATAGTAATAAAAAAATAGCGCGAGATATACTCAATTTAATAGCTGAAGGCATCTATGATCTTGGCCCCGTTGGAGCAGGCATGGGAACAAAGGTAGTAAATAATGGCGTGATGCATGCATTAATGGTTGTCCTAATAGAGGCATTCAGCATGTCAAAAAAGCTCGGCGTATCAAGTCAAACAATGATCGAAATATTAAACAGAGAAGAAGGCTTGCTCAGGCCTTTAGTACATAGAGTACAGGAAAGAATGCAAGACGGTAATTACGAAGGTGGTATGTCAGTAACAAATGCGCGAAAAGACTCGATCTTGGCACTGGAGACAGCACAACAACTCGGAGTTCCACTTTTTGCTACACTTGCAGCACATACCCCTTATGAAATAGCAGAGGCAAAAGACATGGGCAATCTGGATTACGCCTCTTTGGCTTTACTATGGGAAGAGTGGGCCAAAGTGAGTTTCAAAAATAGTAATTGAATACCTAAAAACTATTAAAACCCCAACTGGCTTTCCAACCCATACTCTTTAGCTAGTCCACCAAGCTTTGACCATGTTGCCCCCTCAACCTCAATACCGTTCTGGCTTCGTTCTTGCTCTCTTTTAAATTCAATCTCACCAGGGTAGAGCACTTCTTCAAATCCATCCGCGGGAAGAGTATCTTTAAGATATTTAGCGAACTCAGAAACCTCGGCCTTAAAAGTTTCAAGAGAGCGAAATGCCTCAACCTTAAATACTGCCATAAAGCAACCATCATTGTGCCTACCACTTGGCTCAACACCATGACCTAAACCTGTCAATATTCCTGAAAAAATCTCAATCATAGCGGATAACCCATACCCTTTATATCCTTCAGTACCCCCCAAAGGCAGCAGTGGACCACCTTCTTTAAAAGCAGCTGGATTAGTTGTCGCTTGACCATGTTTATCTATGATCCAGCCTTCCGGGATATCATCACCACGCGCCAATGCCAAATTAATCTTTCCCGCTGCTACGGCTGATGATGCCATGTCAATAAAGAAGGGACCTTCCAAATTAGAAGGCATTGCTATTGAAATAGGATTTGTTCCTAAACGTTTTTCTCTACCACCAAAAGGCGCTACATGCTTTGGCCCCCTCCCCGAGTCGGCGGTGATCATTGCAATCATGCCCTCTTTTGCTGCCATAAGAGGGTAACTCGCTAGGCGTCCTATATGGCCTTGTCGAAAAACTGTAGCTGCTGCAATATTCTGCGTTTTTGCTTTTTCTATTGTATATTTCATTGCCCGTTCATTAGCGACATAACCAAAGCCCCAATGACCATCTACCACGGTAGTGGTTGGCGATTCTTGAACAATTTCCCAATTTGCACCGGGAATAATCTCCTTCTTAACAACTCGTTCGATATATGTTGGGATTTGGATAATACCGTGACTATCGTGCCCAGCCAGATTGGCACCAATAACATGCCGCGCAACTGTTGCTGCTTCGTCCGCAGGAGCACCGGCCCCTTGTAATAAATTATCCGCTATATTTTCTAAAAGCTCGGCTTTTACAACAGGCATGTTTAATACTCCATAATACTTAACTGGATTGGTAAGACCAAGAATTCGAATTGCTAGTCCTTAATTTAATTATTTAATGCCCACCACTTGGCATAGGAATACTCCATTGTGATGCGGAGGGATAATCAAGACCAAGGTTTTCCCTCAATGTCGAACCAGCATAATCCTTATGGTAAATGCCCCGTTTTTGTAATTCGGGAACAACGAATTTCACAAAGTCCTCATAAGAGCCTGGAACGTGAGTGGCCGCAATAACGAAACCATCACAAGCACCAGTTGTAAACCATTCCTCCATTATATCTGCTACGTCCTTTCCGCTGCCAACCCAAGGATTATGTAGCAAACCTCTCCCACTGAATCTCATGAATTCTCTAGGTGTAGGGTTCGTTTTTCCACTTGCCTCTAGAACGCGGTTTCTAATCCCTTGGATACCTTGCATCCCCTCTATCTCTTCAGTACTTAGAGGTTCATCTATACCCCGACTACCAAAATCAAAATTCAAAGCTTCTGAGAGCAACGATAATTGATCAAGATCTGTTGGCAACGTATCAATTAGTGCCCTTTTATCTTCTGCTTCAGCTCTTGTTTCCGCGCTTACACAGTGCGTTAAGGCGGCAACCTTGACTTTGTCTGGGTCGCGACCGTGGGCAGCTATATTTTCTTTGAACGCAGCATATTCTTTTCTACCTGTCTCTATGTTTGGGTAGGCAACAAAAACTAATTCCGCCCATCGCGCAGCAAACCTTTGCCCACGGCCGCTTTGTCCCGCTTGAATTAATACAGGATGTCCCTGTGGGGATCGTGGAACTGTGAAGGGCCCCCTCGATTTATAGAATTCCCCCTCATAATCAATTCGGTGAATCTTTTTAGGATCTGCAAAACGGTTATTAACCTTATCGGCTAAAATTGCACCTTCCTCCCATGAATTCCAATGTCCCAGGACAACTTCCATAAACTCGTCGGCACTATCATAACGCTTATCATGTTCTATTACTTCCGTTCGCCCCATGTTCATGGCTTCACCATCGTTCAACGACGTCACTATATTCCAGGCGGCACGTCCCTTACTCATAAGGTCAAGTGTTGAAAAGACACGAGCTACATGGAAAGGCTCATAATAAGTTGTTGAATATGTTGAACCTAAGCCAAGCTTTTCTGTAGCCATTCCCATAGTCATTAGGACAGTTACAGGATCCATTTTGACACACCTAATGCCACCCTCAACCGTATGCTCATGATTACCACCATACATATCGGGCATGGCCAAACGATCATCAAAAAAGCCAAGATGAAATTTTCCATCTTCTAACACTTTGGCTATATGACGGTAGAAATCCGGTGAAGTAGAGTCGGCTCGTGACTCAGGATGACGCCATGAGGCGGCGAAGTTTGTACAATTTTGTGCTTGTAAAAATGCAACTAAGGTCATCTGGCGCACGGAAGGAAACTCCATCGTTAAATTTATAAGGGCAGTGGCTAATTTAAATGAAGTTAAATTACCACGTATCAAATGTCGACTGGATCAGAAAAGATCGCATCATACGGATAAATAGGTAAAATTAATAATTTTCCATGAGCCCTTAATAAAGTTCGCAACCTTCCTAACTCAACCAAAGTTCAATGGAGTAATTGTTAGCCAGGATTCTTGTAAGAACTAATTATTATGGTTGCTGGGCCTGTTCCAATGAGAAACTGGACCGCACATCCATGCAATAATAAGCCCCAAGAGCTGTTTGTTTTTATACTTTTTATTAACCGCAAAAATTCTAGCATCTAGATATTAAGTAAAGAAAGGTATTAGTTGCGTCACAAATATCCGAAGAGCACTCTGCCATTTAATTCGCAACAGAGTGCTATCTTGAACTATATACCTCGGAACTACTTAGGTAACGATCCTTGAACCCCCTCTACGTAAAAGTTCATTCCAAGAAGCATTCCTGCATCGGCTACTTTTCCTGCTTCTACGACAATCTTACCCGATTGGTCTTTTATAGGCCCCGAAAAAGGGTGTAACGAGCCATCACGGATTGCAACTTCAGTCTTTTGCGCAAGTGCTGCTACGTCATTTGGCATATTTGTATATGGTGCCATTTTAACCATGCCCTCTTTTAAACCAAGCCAAACGTTTTGAGACTTCCAGGAACCATCTATTGCCGCTTTAGTCCTTTCTACGTAATAACTATCCCAATCATCGATGATTGCTGAAAGTTGCGCCTTTGGCGCAAACTTAATCATATCCGAAGCTTGCCCAAAACCCTTTACCCCACGATTTTCGGCAACTTGAAGGGGGGCAGGCGAGTCCGTGTGCTGAGTGATAATATCAGCGCCTTGGTCTATTAATGCCTTCGCTGCATCTCCCTCTTTACCTGGATCATACCAAGTATTAACCCACACAACATTAATACTCATGTCCGGGTTGACGGAGCGGGCTCCTAGCAAAAATGCATTGATCCCACGCACAACTTCAGGAATAGGAAACGATGCAACGTACCCAATCTTGTTTGTTTTTGAGATTTTACCAGCAATTACCCCAGCAATGTAACGCCCCTCATAGAATCGAGCACTAAACGTTGCTACGTTTTTGGATTGTTTATAACCTGTTGCATGTTCAAATTTAACATCAGGGAATTTTTTTGCTACTTTTATTGTTGGGTTCATAAAACCAAATGATGTTGTAAAAATAACTTTATGGCCCGTAGCTGCTAACTGTCTAATTACCCTCTCTGAGTCAGGTCCCTCTTTAACACTCTCGACAAACGTCGTTTTGACCTTTGCTCCCAACGCTTTTTCGACAGCTAATCGCCCCACGTCGTGCCTATATGTCCAACCATGGTCACCTATCGGCCCGACATAAACGAAGCCTACTTTTGTTTCGGCATTAGCAAAACCAACACCAGATAAAGCTATTGCAATTAAACCTAATAATATTTCTCTATAAAAACTTTTTTTCCTCATATTAAACTCCTTATCTATATTATAAAATCAACAAGTAACTTCTTATCTGTTCATAAATATTCTGCGGTTCATTTGGACGGGTAAAATGGTTTCCCAATACATTGTGGCGCATTCATTCGCATTCTGCCCTTGTCTCTAGAGATTAAAACTAGGACAACGATTGTCGCAATATAAGGAAGCATTGTCATAAATTGCGATGCAATATTTATCCCCCATCCTTGAACATGCAATTGCAAAATAGTAATGGCTCCAAATAAATATGCCCCAAAAGCCACCCTTCCAGCACGCCAGGTACCAAATACTACTAAGGCCAAGGCAATCCAACCACGCCCAGCTGTCATATTCTCTGCCCAAAGCGGTGTGTATACTAGTGAAAGATAACTACCTCCCAAACCGCTCATAAATCCGCCAAATATTACCGCCAAATACCGAACAGTAATTATTGAGTACCCAAGCGCGTGAGCCGAATCGTGTGATTCCCCAACAGCACGCAATATTAAACCGGCACGCGTTTTTGAGAGAAACCAGCCAACAAGAAAGATCATTCCAAAGGATAAATATACTAGAACATCGTGATTAAATAAAATCTTTCCCAGTATTGGTATGGTTGATAAGCCATCGACATTCAATTTTGGCAGTGGCTCGAGAGCAATACCTACGAAATTGCTACCAATTAAAGCACTTAAACCAACTCCAAAAATAGTCAAAGCCAGACCCGTCGCCACTTGATTCGCAAGAAATATTAGAGTCAAAACTGCAAAAATAGAGGCAACTAAGGCACCAGAAAATGCTCCTGCCAAAATAGCCAATAAAGCGCTTCCAGTAGACACTGCAGTCGCGAACGCTGCAATCGCCCCGATCAGCATCATTCCCTCCACACCAAGGTTCAAAACACCTGATTTTTCTGTAATAAGTTCGCCGGTTGCAGCTAACAGAAGCGGCGTTGAGGCTGTAATTATAGTTAATATGACGGGTAATAAATCCACGGCTAGGACCGTTTACCACTAATAATTGAACTAGACTTAATCCTGTACCTTACCAAAACGTCACATGCTAACAGAAAAAAGAGTAAAACACCTTGGAATAGGCCTGTTACAGCTGCTGGCAATCCAATTTCTATTTGAGCATTCTCACCTCCGATATAAGAAAGTGCCATTACTAAACCGGCAAAGAGAACGCCAACTGGGTGTAATCTCCCAAGAAAAGCGACGATTATAGCGGTGAAACCGTAACCCGGTGACACTGAAGGTAATAATTGTCCAATAGGTCCTGAGACTTCAGCAATCCCGGCCAGCCCTGCAAGCCCCCCACTAATAGTAAAGGACAACCATACGAGACCCGAGTGTTTAAAACCAGCATAATGAGCCGCTGCCGGGGCCAAGCCTATAACGCGTAATTGAAACCCAATAATAGAACGCGAAATTAGAGACCCAGCCTAGTAATACGGCCAATATAGCAAAAACTGAACCAAGATTTAACCGACTATTTTCTACGAGCACAGGCAGCATAGCATAGTCGGAAAATAATTGGCTTTCCGGAAAATTATATCCTCCTGGATCGCGCCAAGGGCCGTGCACTAAATAACTCAGGAAGAGAACCGCTATATATGACAACATCAAACTCGTTAAGATCTCGTTAGCATTAAACCTGGTTCTAAAAAAAGCAGGAATAGCTCCCCAAAAGGCACCCCCTAATATACCAAGCAAAAGTACAAGTGGCAGGACTAAATAGCTCTCTATATTATTACAGAGAAGTGCAGCACCACCGCCAAAGACAGCTCCCATCGTAAACTGTCCCTCTGCGCCAATATTCCAAACATTAGCCTTAAAACCTATCGCTAGGCCAACACCTATTAAAACTAAAGGCGTTGCTTTGACTAACAGCTCTGTAACCCCAAAAATAGTTGTTACCGGCTGAATGAAAAAAGTATAAAGAGCAAGAATTGGGTCTTTTCCCATTAATGAGAATATAATTACACCGCTGAAAAGAGTTAATATAATAGCAATGATGGGGGACAGTATTACCCATTTGTTAGATACTTCTATTCGAGGTTCTAAAACGAATTTTGGAATAAATTGAGAGATTGAACTCATTCGCCATTACCCCCACCCATCAACAAGCCAATCTGATCTATGGAGACTGTTTCTTTATTCATAAGAGCCGATAAGGTACCTTGATAAAGGACGGCGATACGATCACAAATTTCAAAAATTTCATCAAGGTCCTGCGAGATAATTAAAACTGCGCATCCCCGTGCCGCAAGCTCCAACAAGGATTTCCTTAGGACTAGTGCTGCCCCGGCATCTACACCCCATGTTGGCTGTGATATGATGAGAATACCTGGTTCTTGAAGAATTTCTCGACCGAGGATGAATTTCTGCAGGTTACCGCCAGATAGGCTTCCCGATTCCATTTTAGAGCCTGTAGTTCTCACATCAAAATCAAAAATTATTTTTTCGGTTAGATCGTTAATTGCATCAAATTGTAAAAGTCCTTTTTTGACTAAATTTATACTTTTTGAAGATGTCAGTAACGCATTGTCCTTAAGGCTCATTTCTTTTATTGCAGCATGGCCATATCTTTCCTCGGGAACGAAACACGCTCCCATCGCACGACGTTCAGAAACCCTCATTCCTGCAACACAAATATCATCAAACACAATAGAGTCATTTGGAAACGATTGTATTACTTCCCCTGATAAGGCAGCCATAAGTTCGTTCTGACCATTACCTGCAACGCCGGCGATACCTACGACTTCACCTCGCAAAATATTTAAAGAAATGCTTTTTAAATTAACCCCAAATGGATCGCTAGATTTTAAACTTAGTTTGTTAATCTGAACTCTATGCTCGCCACTTTTAGGTCTTTTAGGTCTTTGAATATTGTTTAGCACAGACCCGATCATACGTTCTGCCATAGTTCTTGCTGTTTCCAACCTAGGATCACAGGTGGCAACAACAGCTCCATTACGTAAAATTGTAGCCTTCATGCATATGCGCTTAACTTCCTCCAATTTGTGACTAATATACAATATAGCGCACCCAGATGCGGCTAGAGTTTCCAACGTAACAAAAAGGCTTATAGCTTCCTGCGGCGTCAGCACCGATGTAGGTTCGTCTAATATCAGAAGCTTCGGGTTCTGAAGCAAACAACGAATTATCTCAACGCGTTGTTTCTCACCTACCGAAAGCGAATGTACATAGCGATCCGGAGCCAGGGGTAATCCATAATCCTCTGATACTTCCATTATTTTTGAGTTGAGTGTTTTAAGACCAAGATTACTATCACTTGCGATGGCTATATTTTCACAAACTGTAAGTGCGTCAAAAAGAGAAAAATGCTGAAAAACCATTCCTATTCCGAGGGATCTGGCTTGAGAAGGCCCAAAAATTTTTAATTGAGTTCCTTGCCATTCAAGCAAGCCCGAATCAGGTTTTAATAATCCATATATTATTTTGACTAGAGTAGACTTCCCAGCCCCATTTTCCCCAAGCAAAGCATGAATTTCTCCTGGCATTACGTTAAGATCTACGTTGTCGTTAGCTAAAATCCCTGGAAAAGATTTTGTTACACCGGATAGTTTTAACAATGGCGCCAAGTTAGGCTCATCCTTTTAATCTTGTTTGAAATTTATTTTTTATGAGGCATTTAAAGAAATGATATACAGCAAAAATTTAAAGGCTTTAAATGAATTTTTATTTTTATAGTCTTATAGCTAGAATTTATTTAATCAATGCTAAAAAGTATTGGGCTTCAAGATGTGTACCTTAATAAAATCAGAGCTTCAGTTCCGCAACTAAGGATTTAATATAATCTAAGTTTAAAAAGGCCCTCCATCGGTGTAGTTCTGATTCAATCTTTTTCTGACGCTGTTTGGTTAGCTTAAAACCGATTTCCAACCAAAATCCATGGACTATAAGGCTGCTTGACCGCCGGTCAACTTTCATCTCTATTCGACCAATAAATTTATCTTTTTCAAGAATCGGGTAAACATAGTAGCCATAAACCCTTTTTAACTCCGGTATGTAAATTTCAATTTTAAAGTCAAACCCAAATAACCTCCGAACCCTTTTACGGTCTCTAATTAGGGGATCAAACGGCGACAGAAAACGGACTATATTTGGTGGATCAGGTAGTTTATCCACCCATGCAAAAATATCAGGGTGTGCCCAGCTTAAAACTGCTTCCCCATCTACAGTCTCAACTTGTGTGGTCATTATATAATTATTTAACGATTTATTGCACCAATTTTTGGCTTCTTGTGGGCTAATTCCTTCCCAGTAATTTGCAATTTCTGCATGAGACCCAAACCCTATATTCTCTATTGCAGTCATACAATTCCAATTGATGTATTCCTCTTCTGAATGTTCAATATTTCTATATATGTCTGGCACAACACGTTCAGTCAGGTCATAACTTTTTTGAAACCCCTCTCGTTTTGCTACGGCTAGCCTACCTGTTCGCCATAAAAAAACTAATGTTGCTTTCGACGGATTCCAACCCCACCATGAGGTTTTTTCCTCCAACCGTTTCGAAGAGCTATCTTTGTTTCCATGTCTCAAGTCTCTTGATTTTGTAGCACCATTTTTTTCAACATAATCAAGAACACGCTGGCATAGCTTGCCTGGATTATCACCCATTCTTTTGTTCCACCAGCGACTTCCCACCAGTTTGTCATGTGCGCGCGAAAATCGATGGCCCCAATAAGGAAAAAATTCTATAGGGATTATCGAAGCGTCATGCGTCCAATTTTCAAAAAGGGTTCGTTTTTCTTCAAGGTGATAATCTAACCACGTATGATCATACAAATTTGACCGTGAAAATAATATATGGTGATGTGCTCGTTCTACTATTTTTATACTATCTATTTGCACAAACCCAATCTGCTTTATTATTCCTGGCAATGCCGCTTTATCTTCAACGTTGTTTAACCAACCAGAAAGCCCATGAAGAAATAAGAACAAACGTCGAGCATCTGAGTTGGTCAGTAAAGTGGTCATCTATCGTCCAAATTATTCAAAAACTACCATCTTACTTTCTTACATTGGTATCATTGGTACATTGCATTGGTGCATTTTTTAGACCCTTCTGGCCCTGAGAAAATAAAGGCATGAGCTAAGACCAATAAAACTTAGTATCAAGATAATAACACCCATTGGAAGAGCAGTTCCATCATGGAAAAGACTAACAAGTCCACCTACAAAAGCTCCCAGTATCATTTGCAAAAAACCAAATAGAGATGCCGTCGTTCCAGCTAAATCAGGAAAGGGTTCTAGTGCCCCAGCTACAGCGTTAGCTCCAATAAAACCAAGACTACCTATAACAAAAAATAGGGGAACTATAATTCCATAGATACCACAAAAGTTATTCACTATGGCTATAAAAAGACAAAATCCGCCAAGGGCAGAAATTATGCTCCCAGCTCGTAACATCACGAGTGCACCCTTCCGAAGAACAAGGCGCGTATTTATTATATTACCAATGATTATGCCTATTACATTCAAACCAAAAAGAAACCCGTAATGCTCCTCCAGCACGCCAAAAATTGTTATGTATATATAAGGTGAAGCTGCAAAGTAGGTAAACATACATGCAAACCCAAAGGCTCCAGTTAAAATGCAGCCAACAGATTGTCTGGTGCTAAGTATCCTACGATACCCGTGGATTAAAGACATAGGAGAGAAAATCTTTCGGCGCTCAGGAGGTAGAGTTTCCGGAACGCGCAGCAAAAGAGCTACTAAGCAAATCAAACCAAAGCATAATAGCGCTAGAAAGATTGAGCGCCAGCCAAAGGAAATTAGCAGATACCCGCCTAAAATAGGGGCTAATAAAGGGGTTATCGAAAAGGCTAGATTGATAAAGGATTGTGCTTGAGCCGCTTTTTCAAGAGTGTAAAGGTCTCTTACGATAGCTCTTGCGATTACCCCTCCTACTGCCGCACCCAAGGCCTGAATAAATCTCGCAAAAATAAGTTGCTCTATAGTCTCAACTACTAGACAAGCGACTCCGCCACAACAGTAAAGCAATATTCCCCATATAAGTACTTTTCTCCTGCCTAATGCATCTGAAGCTGGTCCATAAATTAGTTGCCCAAGCGCCAAACCAACAAAAAATGCGCTGAGAGTTAATTGACTAATCCCCGGTTCTTTAGCTAACTCCATTTCTATCGTTGGGAGGCTTGGCAGATACATTCTATTCCAGCTGCACCTAACGCAGCAATTCCGCCAAGGATCAGAGTTAATCCTCGGGATGCTTTAATATTCATTTTATCGTAGTTTCCCACCATGGTCTCTCAGATTTATCCAAATTTCGGAGCAACACCCTCTGGTTCAAAATTTGGCACTTCGTTCAATTCGATTTTTGATCTGATCTATAGCCACAGCTATTTGTCATTCTGATTGTTCACTAATATCAAACATCAGATTAAGGTAATTATTTTTATATTATAGAATCGTTATTCATGAAAGTCATTGGCTCCCAGTTTGTCGATCTCACATAATCAGGCCTCGGATCATCAATGTCAGCTGGACGATTACTACAACGATTATAACAAAGGTAAATTTGCCATCTATCTTTCGCTGAGAGATTGTGTCCCGATGCATGAAGGGTATTACAATTAAATATTGCTACAGTGCCAGGCTTTCCAGTTATTGCCACAGGATCAGGAAGAGTGTCCATTTGTTCCTTTACCCGCGTAGAGGGCGTTGCATAAAATTTATAACTGTTGAGTCTTCAAAATAGGGGTCAAAACGGCCTTTCAAATGACTACCTGGCAACATATAGAGGCAACCACCTATTTCAGTAGCCTCATCAAGCATAACCATCATTGTTACCATTTCAGGCATTTGTATTCCATCCTTCTGCCAAGACCCAAAGTCCTGATGCCAATGCCATACTGTTCCTTCAATAGCTGGCTTCATATTAAGTTTACAATGATGCATGTATACTTTGTCGTCTTGTAATAATTGTTGGGCAACACCCAAAGATCGGGGTGTCCGAGATAATGCTCGGTAAGCGGGGCTGTAGGTCGGTCCATCAGGTTCATGCATGCGGAACATTGTTTTAGCCATTCCATGACTACCCTCTCGGAAAATACCTTCAGCATCTATTTGCCTTAGCCTGTTTGCTTCATCCCGCAATGCATTAACCTCAACTGAATTGAATAATTCAGGAAAAACAAGAAACCCATGGCGATTATATGCATCACACTGCTCTACGGTCAGTTTCATAAAAACCTCCAGAACCATCAAATTTAAAATTGCCGAACCGTAGCAGAGTTTTTAAGTCCCTAAAATCTACTCCGTGATCAATACTTCTATTGGAAATTGATACCATGCTTATAGATATTTATTAGTTAATTGAGATTTATCGAATGCAGGTTATTCGAACAGAATGGCAGGAAAGTCCTCGACCTATCGATGATGGAACAATGGCTGTTGCAATTGGTGATGTGCATGGTTGCTCACAACACCTTGAAGTAATGTATCGGTCTATTGCAGAGGATGTTGAAACTCTTACCCCAAATAATACAAGCTGTATTTTAATTGGAGATTTAATTGACCGGGGGCAGAACTCTAAGGAATGTTTAAAACTTGCCACACGGGGGCTTTCTTTCTTCACATCTGAAATAAATATCAATGATATTATTTTGATGGGAAACCACGACCTTTGGTT
>CAXYEO010000027.1:0-55719 GCA_964276085.1 uncultured Thalassobaculaceae bacterium
TGGCTAAAAGATCAGCCGCTCATCCTATGTTGGCTTTGACGAGTTCTAATAAGTCCCTAGGCATTAGAGAATTACGGGCGGGGCTGGCGAGCTTAGCTGATTAGAAGTTATATTTAGATTACACATCAGGATAAGGTTATACGCCTGGACACTCGATAAAAAATGATCAATATGGAAACTGTAGGAGTAGAAAAATGAGCCGTTCAGACTCAGAGGCTCGGAAAGACTGGTTGGGTAAAGCAGGTATTCTGACTGACGCACTGCCTTTTATGCGACGTTACGCAGGTAGCACGGTTGTTGTGAAATTCGGTGGGCATGCAATGGGCGATAAAAGTCTTTTTAAGACGTTTGCGTCGGATATGGTGTTGCTAAAGCAAGTTGGGACTAACCCTCTTGTTGTACACGGCGGTGGTCCACAGATAGGGGAAATGCTCGAGCGTATGGCTATAAAAAGTGAATTTATTGACGGCCTTCGAGTAACGGATGAGGCTACTGTTGACATTGTAGAAATGGTCTTAGCTGGATCCATCAATAAATCTATCGTCGCGGCAATTAATGAGGCTGGCGGACGTGCCGTTGGTATCTCAGGAAAAGATGCTAACCTAATCACTGCAAAAAAATTACTTAGAACTAGAACTGACCCAGAAAGTAATATTGAAAAGGTAGTGGACTTAGGGTTTGTAGGTGAACCAACCAAAATAGACTCCACGCTGATCGATACATTAATACTAGGAGGTCTTATTCCGGTCATTGCTCCAGTTGGGCAGGGAGGTGATGGTGAAACATATAATATAAATGCTGATACGGCGGCTGGTGCGATTGCGGGTGCCGCAGATGCAAAGAGAATGCTGATGCTTACCGATGTGGAGGGTGTGCTGGATAACACGGGACAATTAATTCCCGACTTAACGATCAAGGAAGCAAATAAATTAAAGGCGAACGGTGTTATATCTGGAGGTATGATACCTAAGATAGAAACCTGCATAGGAGCCGTCAGACAAGGGGCAGAAGCCGCTGTTATCCTGGATGGGCGGGTTCCTCATGCAGTTCTTCTTGAGTTATTTACGTCACAAGGTCATGGTACAATAATTAGAAGGGACTAAGGATTGCTTAATTTAGTAACCAAGTTGTGTTCTTCACTTTTTTTGTTGTTTGCTTCTTTTGTGCACGTACATGGCGGCATCGGCTCTCGCTATTATCTGTGATAAGGTTTCGTCAACTCTTCCTTTTACTTCTGCCGTTCCAATTGATAAACCAAATGGCCGACTGGAGTCAGGTGAGAATTTCGAAAAAAGGTATTGGTTTTGGTTTATTGGATTAAGCGCTTTTTCAACATCGCTGGAGCTTTTTCTATCAAACCAAATGGCGAACTCGTCACCTCCAAGGCGTGCGACTAAATCATTTGTATCAACCAAATCTTTTAACTGATTTGAAATTATAATTAAGACTTCATCCCCTGTTTGGTGTCCCATCTGATCGTTGATAAGCTTAAAGTTATCAAGGTCTATATATGCTAGGATGCCATGGAAATCCTGATTTTCTGTTTGAAACTTTATTTTTTTTTCAAGGTTTTGGGCAAAGGTTCTTCTGTTTAATAAACCTGTTAAGGGGTCTTCCGTAGATAAATTCTCGAGTCTCTCCTGTGTGTAGAGATGCTGTAACTCGATACCTATAAAGTGAGAAGCCTGTTGAAATAGAGATAAATCCTCCCCACCCCACTTTTTGCTCTCACCTTCCCCCCAAAGTATCAAAATACCATTGGCCTTGTTGTGATACTTTGTGACATAAGCGGCAAAGCGATTTGGTGGATTATCAGAAATAAGGGGCGCATCTTTAAATACCCCCTGCTTTAATTGCTTTGTGATTGAAAATGGTAAGTGTCCATCCACCGCTATACTTTGGTGGTTGCCGTGTTGATCAAATTTAAAGATTTGGCAACCATCTGTGGCTAGAGTTTTTGTTATGGCTTGTGCAGCAGATTCTAATGGGCTGTGCGGCTCATCTGGTTCCCTTATTTTGCCCATGATATATTGCAGTATTCGCTCCTTATTTTGAGCTGTTGATAGTTCGGCATCACGTTGCCTATCGCTTGTTACGTCTCGTCCAATGCCTCTTGCTCCATTCCATTGATTGTTTTTGGTCCAAAAGGGAATGGCTGATGTGAGTAAAACTCCAACAGTACCATCAGCTTTTATAAGGTTTATTTCGACATTATTTAATACCGTTTTTGTAATAAATGGTAATTGGGCGTCATTACTTGCCTCTAGGTTCATTATTTCACGGGGGCTTTTCCCTAATAATTCATTGCTCTCATATCCAAATCTGTTTGGCTCCGATATAAATGAGAAATGTCCTTTTTCATTTGTCTCCCATAAGAAATTATTTGAAGTATCAATTAAATTTTTGAATCCTTCTAACACTGGGCTTTTTAATACGGTGGATGGGGTATCACTCTCTTGAACCAGATAAACACTTTGACCATTGTCTAAGATTTTTGATGTGAATTTCAAAGAAATATTTTTTTGAATATCAGCAACTTGTATATCTTCAAAGTCAGAACCTCTTCCGAATGCATTTATGGCCAATGTCTTAAAAATTCTTGGTGAATTCTTAAGTAGATTCTTAATGAGTTTTTTTGCTAATAAATTTGCTGCTAAGACCTTATGGTTACGGTCCAATACCAAACTGGGTCTATTGTAATTATATAAAACGCAGCCTTTCGCGATGAGTGATTTTATCGCGAGTGTCTCCGGTGCTTTGGTTTCTAAAGGAGCTTTATTTTTCAAAGCCTTTGTACCTTTGATCTTTATTATAAGAATTATTAACTATTGAACTTATAAGAACCTAACATATAAGTTGTGGGTCAACTAACGGTGCAATTTGTTTATGCCCGAATTTAAAATAATACTTTATCTCGTAGTTTGGGTTATTGGTTCATATAATGACTTTAAAAATAGAAAATATTGATAATTGGATCTTTGATCTGGATAATACGCTTTACCCGGAAGATACTAATCTATTCGCCAGGGTTTCGAAAAGAATGACGTTATTTATTCAAAAAGAATTTAATTTAGAAGAAGAACCGGCTCGAGACTTACAACGCAAAATGTTTAAGCAATATGGTACTACGATGCGTGGTCTTATGACTGAGTACGACATGGATCCCGAAATTTTTTTGCATTTTGTACATGATATTGATGTGAGTGACATGCAGGTAGACATGGAACTCAAAGACCTCTTGGGTAAGTTGCCCGGGCGTCGTTTTATTTACACAAACGGATCAGTCGCACATGCAAAAAACATAACTAATCAGCTAGGAATTAAAAATCTTTTTGAAGATGTTTTCGACATAGTTGCAAGTAATTTCCTGCCTAAACCAGCACCTCAACCGTATGATGATATGGTTATTAAATTCTCTGTAGACCCCACGCGATCTGTCATGATTGAAGATATGGCAAAAAACCTCAGACCAGCGGCTGATCTTGGTATGACGACAGTTTGGTTGCGGCATAATAAGGATTGGTCGTCGGAGGACTCAGAAGGTGATCATATTCACTATGCAATAGATGATCTTAAACTCTGGTTAAAGGAAATTATTAGTTAAAGGTCCGCCATTATTAACAGCATAAAAAAGAAGGTGAAAGACATGAGTGATAGTCAATTAGAAACAATAATTAATAAAGCTTGGGAGGAACGGGATACTATTGACCCCAATACTAAAGGGGACTTTCGAGATTCGGTAGAGGAGGCATTAAATCTGATGGACTCCGGTGTTGAAAGAGTCGCCTCTCCAATGGGGGATCATCAATGGAACGTGAACCAATGGTTAAAAAAAGCTGTTTTACTCTCTTTCAGGCTCAACGATATGGGTTCGATACCCGGAGGGCCAACAGATGCGTTGCGTGGAGAATCAAATTGGTGGGATAAAGTTCCGTCCAAATTTTCAGGTTGGACAGAAAGCCAATTTAGAGAATCTGGTTTAAGGGCAGTTCCTAATTGTGTCGTTAGACGATCAGCATATATTGCATCTGGTGTGGTCCTGATGCCAAGTTTTGTAAATATTGGGGCTTATGTAGACAGCGGTACTATGGTTGATACTTGGGCAACGATCGGATCTTGCGCTCAGGTTGGAAAGAATTGTCATATCTCCGGAGGTGCTGGGATCGCGGGGGTACTGGAGCCGATGCAAGCGGACCCTGTCATCATTGAAGACAACTGTTTCATTGGAGCGCGCTCGGAAGTAGCAGAAGGTGTTATTGTGGAAACGGGATCTGTTTTAAGTATGGGTGTTTACATAGGTGCTTCAACTAAGATTATAAACCGTGATACGGGAGAGATATTAACCGGTAGGGTTCCTGCTTATTCTGTCGTGGTGCCGGGGGCTTTGCCAGGCAAACCGTTGCCGGATGGCTCCCAAGGTCCCTCATTGTATTGTGCTGTAATTGTAAAACAGGTTGACGAACAAACTCGTTCTAAGACATCCATAAATGAGCTCCTACGGGACTAATGATGTCTGACGAAAATGTTGCAATCGATCCGATTGAGCTAAGCCAACGTCTCATTCGATGCCCTAGTGTCACGCCGGTTGAAGGTGGTGCCTTGGACGAGTTACAAGGCGTTCTAGAGATACTTGGGTTTAAATGCAAACGGCTTCCTTTTTCAGAAAATGGAACCCCAGATGTAGATAATCTATATGCGCGGATAGGTACATCTGGCCCTAACTTCTGCTTCGCAGGTCATTCAGATGTAGTTCCTCCAGGGCAGTTTTCTGAATGGAATGGAGACCCCTTCTCTGGAATTATAACCGATGGAAAATTATACGGTCGAGGGTCATCGGATATGAAATCGGCCATCGCATCGTTCGTCGCTGCGGCTCAGCGATATATTGACGAAACTGGTCATAAGTTACCTTTCTCCATCAGTTTATTGATTACGGGAGACGAGGAAGGACCGGCAATTAACGGTACTGTAAAAGTACTAAAGTGGATGGAGGAAAATGACGAAAATATTGATTGTTGTGTTGTTGGAGAGCCAACTAATCCCGATTTTCTAGGAGGAATGGCAAAAATTGGTAGGCGTGGGAGCTTTACTGGGTGGCTTACAGTTTATGGAACTCAGGGGCATACAGCGTACCCACATTTAGCGGATAATCCCCTCTCCAGAATGGTTAGAATGCTTGCCCCTTTATCAGAAGAAAAGCTTGATGAAGGGACCCAGTATTTCCCCCCATCAACGGCCGCGATAGCGTCTATTGATACAGGAAATACAGCAAGCAATGTTATCCCAAATCAGGCGACAGCTACATTTAATATTAGATTTAATGACAGTAGAACGGGGCAAGAGATTGAAGATTGGTTGAGGTGTATTTTCAATAATATAGGTGGGAAATATGATTTGAAAACAGCCTGCTCCTCAGACGCGTTTATCACGGAACCAGGTTCTTTGACGGAGGACTTGTTAGCTTCTGTTAAGGAGGTTACGGGGGTTTCTCCAGAACTTAGCACCACTGGAGGAACGTCTGATGCTCGTTTTATAAGAAAATACTGCCCGGTTATTGAGTTTGGAGGGGTTGGTAAAACAATGCATAAAATCAATGAACATGTTGAAGTAGAAGACGTTAAGATTTTATCCAATATCTATTATGTCTTACTAAAGCGTTTCTTCGCTCGAACCGTTGCATAGCAACTATGTCTCTAATAGCTTCATACGTATTCAGAGCCCTATACGGCGTTTGGTTGATTGCCTGTCGGAGAACTGACTCTGTATCATATTTCGATATTTCCATAGGCGGGTTTTGGAAGTCATTCTTAGCGGCGCTTCTTGTTTTGCCAGCTAATGTGATTATCATGTTTGTTGGCCTTTATGCCATATCCGAGAACAATTATGGGGTTTTTGCAGCATTTAGGGATCTCCTTATCTATAGTATCACTTGGTTATTATATCCGCTATTGGTGATTAATTTCTTTGCTTTTCTCGGGTCTAAGGATAGGGCACTTGGTTATTTAATACCGTACAATTGGGCATCTGTGCCTCTTGGTTATATGTTTGCAGTGGCGACAGTGGTTAATGACTTTTTGAGTATCGTTCCTTTTTTAGGGGTATTTTTATTAACAGCTGTTTATGCTGTTGCTATATGTTTATTTTTTGAAATAGCACGACAAGGCCTTAAGGTATCGCGTCTGAACGCTGTGGGAGTAGTGGTGTTTGATTTTATATTCAGTATCTCTTTAATGAGTATCTTAGGATCTATTAAATCACAGATCTAAAAAGTGCGATCCCTTAATCCTCATAATCAACTCCTAAAAAGTATAACCCCGCCGCCGGCGCTGTTGGACCTGCTATCGCTCTGTTCTTAGCTTTTAAGATCCTTTGAACATCTTCACGTGACCATCTGCCTTCACCTACTAACTTTAGGGTTCCAACGATATTTCTTATTTGATGATGCAAGAACGATTTGGCTTCTGCAGTAATATGGATTTCGTCTCCAATCCGGTTGACATTTAACTTATTTATTGTTTTTTCCGGTGATAATGACTGGCAGTGTTTAGCTCTAAAGCTTGTAAAGTCGTGCTTTCCTATCAGCACCGAGGCGGCATTTTGCATCGCTATGTCATCTAATTCACGTGGAATAAACCAGACCCTACCAATATCCAGAGCTGGTGGTGTTGATCTGTTGAGAACTCGATATAAATATCTACGGTTTTTAGCAGAAAACCGGGCATGAAAGCTTGGGTCTATAGGTGTTATATTTAGAACGGTAATGGGTTTTTTTCCTAAGTGGTAGTTTATAGCTTTCTTGATTGTATCGGGACTGAATTTATCTGTTTTGAGATCAATATGTGCCACCATAGACAGGGCGTGTACGCCAGAATCGGTTCGACCCGCCCCTACAACTTCAATCTTTTCGCCTGAAAAAGCTTCTAATGCTTGTTCCAATGATTGTTGAATGCTTGGGCCATTATTTTGTTTTTGCCAGCCAACAAAGTTCGTACCATCATATTCTATTGTGACTTTAAACTTTGTCATCTGATGATGCTCTTTGGTTGAAATTTTTATTATGTATTGCATAATTGTTGTTCTGAGTAAAATCACTTACTCATCTCAATAATAATTTTAATACATAAATATATGTTTATATATTGACATTTTATTGCTAGTTATTGATATTAGAGTTGCGCCGATTTGAGCTTCAGCTTGCGGGCGCATAAAAAATGCAGCTAAAGCGTGGGAAGGTATCCCACTCACAAACTGGGAGCCGAAATAACTCTTCTCCTTATATGTCAGCTGCATAAAACATATTGGTCTGACTATTACTTTTGATATAGGAGAAAAAATGTCTATAAATTCTAAGCACCCAGAGACGCAGGTCCTTCATGCTGGTTATCGCGCTGATCCGGCTACGGGATCTGTGGCCGTTCCAATTTATCAAACTACCTCTTATCAATTTCAGAATACGGAACAAGCAGCAAATCTTTTCTCGTTAAAAGAGCTGGGGAATATTTATACACGGATAATGAACCCTACTTGCGATGTTCTGGAGCAGAGGATTACCGCATTAGAAGGTGGTGCCGCAGCACTTACTGTCAGTTCAGGACAAGCTGCGTCGGCTTTAGCTATCCAGAACTTAGCTAAGGCGGGTGATAATATAGTTAGCTCTACTGATTTGTATGGAGGCACTTGGAATCTATTTAACAATACCCTTCGGGATCAAGGAATAGAGGTTAGATTTGTTGATCCATCAGATCCACAACAATTTCTCAATGCAACAGATGAGCGCACGCGTGCGTTTTATGCAGAAACTTTACCTAATCCGAAATTGCATGTATTTCCAATAGCTGAAGTTGCTTCAATAGGAAAGGATCTTGGTATTCCATTGATTATTGATAATACAGCAGCTCCAATCCTCTGTCGTCCCTTCGACCACGGCGCTGCAATTATAGTTTACTCAACAACAAAATATATAGGAGGTCATGGAACGTCCATAGGTGGGCTCATCGTGGATAGTGGTTCATTTCAATGGGATCAATACCCGGATCGCCAACCCGCATTGAATAAACCAGATCCGTCTTATCATGGCGCTGTTTGGGTTGATGCGGTAAAAACTATTGGGCCGGTAGCATATATAATAAAGGCAAGGACAACATTACTCCGAGATTTAGGGGCTGCACTTTCTCCTTTTAACGCGTTCCAAATAATTCAAGGTTTGGAGACCTTACCTCTCAGAATGCGGGAACACAGCCGCAATGCATCTGCGGTTGCTGGCTTTTTATCCCAGCACGCTTCTATTTCTAATGTTATCCATCCTACCTTACAAAACGGCGAGGTACTTAAGCGAGCAGAAAAGTATCTCCATGGTGGGTATGGTGGTCTTGTTGGATTCGAATTAAAAGGAGGGCGTAATTCTGGAGAAAAGTTTATAAACTCCCTAAAGCTATTTTATCACGTTGCCAATATCGGGGATACGCGTTCTTTAGCTATTCACCCTGCATCTACAACGCACAGTCAGCTCTCCCCCGAAGATCAGGAAAGTACCGGGGTTTCACAGAGTTATATAAGGTTATCAATCGGAATAGAGCACATCGATGACATTATTGAAGACCTAGAGCAGGCGTTATCTGCGGCTGATTCGATTTAATTAAGTTTATGCGGGTGGTATTTCAATATAAAAATACCACCCGTTCTATTCTTTATTATTTATGAAACCCTCCGTTTGACGTAATGCCTCCCATAATACGATGCTCGCGCATACGGCGACATTTAACGATCTAGTATTGGTATTTATGGGTACGCGAACTCTATTCATTAATTTTTCGTGAATGAACCCGGGGACACCGTTTGATTCGTTTCCCATCAATAGCGTGTCCTCAGGTTCAAACTTAAATTCATTAAGTTCAACACTAGCCTTTGTTGTTAAAAGTACAATGCGATTTCCATTACTCTCGTTTTCAAAATTTTCCCATGACCTGTGTCGATGTATAATAGCTTGATGTAGGTAATCCATGCCTGCTCTTCTAAGTTTTGCATTTGAAAATACAAAACCACATGGCTCAATAATATCTATTGGGATATCAAAACAAGCACAAAGTCGTATGATAGTTCCCGTATTTTGGGGAATATCCGGTTGATAGAGTGCTAATCTCATATACGTGTCTCTTTTCAACTATTTTTAAAACTAGAATCACATATTTTTCTTCCAGTTTCTTTGCTTTTTCTTATACTCTGCAGTATATGATTTATACAAACTGTTGGCGAAATTGAATTTTGGTGATGCGAACACATGCCATAAGAATTATGTGATTTCGCTACCAAATACTAAAAATGAAAAATAATACTGGGTTTTGGGGAGAAGCTGGTTCTTATGGCTGATACAAATGAGGGTACCACTAGACGAGATTTTATTCATGTGGCGAGCGTAACAGCTGGCGCGTTGGGTGTTGCTTGTGTCGCGTGGCCATTCATAGATCAAATGAACCCGGCTGCTGACACGTTGGCCCTTTCTACAACAGAGTTTGATGTATCTGGTGTAGAAGAAGGAATGTCAGTTACTATCGTTTGGCGGGGGAAACCAGTATTCGTTCGTCATAGAACAAAAAAAGAAATTAAAGAAGCTAACGAAGTTAAATTAGACGAATTACCAGACCCTCAGGTTGACTCTGATAGAACGACAAGGCCAGAAATATTAGTTTTGCTGGGGGTATGTACTCACTTAGGCTGCGTTCCGCTTGGACAAAGTGCAACCGATCCAAAGGGCGAGTGGGGCGGCTGGTTCTGTCCGTGTCATGGATCTCATTATGACACTTCGGGACGAATACGTAAGGGGCCTGCTCCAACAAACCTTGCCGTGCCGCCATATGAATATATATCCGATAGTGTTATTAAGATCGGCTGAGGGACTGAATAATGAGCGAACCAAAATTTAATAATTCACTGGTGCGATGGATTGATCATCGGCTTCCAATTTTCACATTTATGCATCACGAAATGCACGAGTACCCTACTCCTAAAAATCTTAATTATTGGTGGAATTTCGGTTCATTAGCCGGGATAGTTCTCGTAATTATGATTATGAGTGGGATCGTGTTGGCGATGCATTACACGGCCCACGTTGATCACGCATTTCAGTCGGTAGAACGGATTATGAGGGATGTGAATTATGGTTGGTTAGTCCGTTACATTCATGCAAATGGGGCGAGTTTCTTTTTTATTGTAGTTTATATCCATATATTTCGGGGCTTGTACTATGGATCTTATAAGGCCCCTCGTGAATTATTGTGGATGTTAGGTGTCGTTATTCTCATCTTAATGATGGCGACTGCATTCATGGGCTACGTATTGCCTTGGGGACAAATGAGCTTCTGGGGAGCTACGGTTATAACAAACCTGTTTTCTGCCATACCATTAATCGGGGAATCTATTGTTACGCTGTTATGGGGTGGTTTTTCTGTTGATAACCCGACATTAAATCGATTTTATGCACTTCATTACTTACTCCCATTTGTAATTGTTGGGGTTGTCGTATTACACATAGTTGCTCTTCACCGGTTTGGTTCGAATAATCCTCTCGGGATAGATGTACGTGGAAATCAGGACACTATATCTTTTCATCCGTATTACACTGTTAAGGATGCATTTGGTCTGGGTGTTTTCTTAGTGCTTTTATCGGCAGTTGTATTCTTCTTACCCAATTCTATGGGGCATCCTGATAATTATATCCCAGCAAATCCGATGGTAACCCCAGCACATATCGTGCCGGAATGGTACTTTTTACCTTTCTACGCGATTTTGCGGGCAGTTCCCGACAAGCTATTTGGTGTGCTGGCAATGTTCGCTGCAATTGGCGTTTTATTTATACTCCCATGGTTAGATAGATCTCCAGTGAGGAGTGCAACATTTCGCCCCGTTTATAAAGTAATGTTTTGGATTTTTCTTGTGGATTGTGTGGCTTTGACATGGTTGGGAGCTAAGCCTGCCGAAGGGATCTATGTTGTTCTCTCTCGATTATGTACGGCATATTATTTCTTCCATTTTATAATATTATTACCCGTACTATCCATATTTGAAACACCTCGTGCGCTGCCTCGGAGTATTGGTAAGCCTGTTTTTGAAGGCGGAGGAGGGTCTATGGCTGCCGCGCCAGCAGCCCCACGGGAGAAGTTGTGATGGGTTTATTAAAGTTCATTCGACCCATACTTTTTGCCAGTAGCTGTATTATTTCGCTGATACCTAATATGGCAGTTAACGCGGCAGGTGGTGTTCCTGTTCCAACGCAAGATTGGTCTTTTAGTGGCGTTTTTGGGACTTTTGATCGTGGAGAATTGCAACGTGGTTTCCATGTTTATAAAGAAGTGTGTGCAGGCTGTCATTCTCTCAATTACATCTCCTTCCGAAACCTCGTGGATCTGGGGTTTAATGAGGAAGAAATTAAAGTCATTGCTAAAGAATACGAAGTTGAGGATGGTCCAAATAACGATGGTGAAATGTTCACGAGAACTGCTATGCCATCGGATCCTTGGCCGGCTCCGTTTCCAAATGATAATGCTGCGCGTGCAGGCAATAACGGTGCATTACCACCAGACTTGTCATTGATGGTCGATGCAAGAGTGGGAGGTGCTGACTATCTTTATGCTTTGCTTAGTGGTTATCATGATGCACCTGAAGGAAAAGAGGTTGCGGATGGGATGTACTATAATGCGTATTATCCGGGCAACCAGATAGCTATGCCATCCCCGTTGTCAGACGACGGAGTTGAATATGGTGATGGAACAATGGCTACAATAAATCAACAGGCTAGAGACGTTTCTGCATTTTTGGCGTGGGCAACTGAGCCTAATATGGAAGAACGAAAAAGAATGGGAATCAAGGTGCTAATATTCCTTCTTTTTATGACAGGATTATTTTATGTTAGTAAGCGAAGAATTTGGGCGGATGTCCATTAATACTTAATAAGTTTTAGGAAAAGGCCGTACTTAGTGCGGCCTTTTTTTGTGTAAAGATATGGAGTTTAAATGGTAACAGCGACAATTGGTATAATTGGTGGCAGTGGCGTCGAGCATATTGAGGGTCTAATCGACCAACAATGGAAGGCAATTAAGTCACCTTTTGGAGACCCCTCTGATGAACTTCTATTTGGCAAACTCGATGGGAAATCGATTGTATTTTTGCCACGCCACGGCCGTGGACATCGATTGTCGCCGAGTTCAATTAACTATCGAGCCAATATTGATGCTATGAAACGTGCCGGGGTGACGGATTTAATTTCATTGAGTGCTGTGGGATCACTTAAAGAAAACCTTGAACCAGGCCATTTTGTTTTAATTGATCAGTTTATAGATAGAACGTTTTCACGAGAGAAAACATTTTTTGAGAAAGGGTGTGTGGCGCATGTAGCGTTTTCTCATCCTGTTTCTAGTCGACTGCAAGAAGCACTGTACTCTTCGTGTATGGAATTAAATATACCAGTTCATAAAAATGGGACATACATTTGTATGGAGGGGCCACAATTCTCTACTTTGGCAGAGAGTAAATTATATAGATCCTGGGAGTGTGATGTTGTTGGCATGACTAATATGCCGGAAGCTAAACTTGCTCGCGAAGCAGAATTGCCATACGCCACCGTAGCTATGGTCACTGACTTTGACTGTTGGCATCCGAACCATGAGAGCGTGACTGTTGAGGGGGTAATTAAAGTAATGGTTGAGAATACTAAAAATGCGTGTGCTTTGATACGCGAAGTTCTTCCGCGTATTGCAGAACGTCCAGCGATAGACATCCAAGGCGGTGACCGAGCATTAGACGATGCGTTAGTAACAAATCCTAGCTTTCGGGACCCTTTTTTGTTGGAAAAATTAGGTGCAGTGGCAGGGAGGGTATTTAAGAATTGTTAAACATTATAAAAAATTAACTGGCAGAGTTTCTTAACGCTCGTTGATAATAGAACAGGATTGTTTGGGTAACCCGAGGTATTTTTTTGTAGGAATTTTGAATATCTTACACTGATCTAGTGAGGCAAACCTAATATTCTCTTCGTTTTTTAAATGATATACTTTGCTAGATGTTCCATGGTTCTTTCTAAAGCGATCTTGCTGCTAGTGAAATTAAAGCTATTGGCTTGTTGACAGTTAAAACTACCGCTTGTTGGATATAGATGCACTGTACAATCTGGATGCATTTCTTTGAATAGGGTAACTTCACTAAGTGGGATAAAAGGGTCGTTCTCTCCAAAGTGAAGTATTGTGGGGCATTTTGGATTCATATGAGTTAATCCACTAACTTCATCTCCATAATAGGAAACTGCGGCACTCAAGCCATCAATTTGACAGGCACTCAGCCAGGCTAAAGTGCCTCCCCAACAATAGCCAATAACAGCTACATTTCCAGCAGATTTGACTATGTTTATAGTTGAAGCGATGTCAAACAAGGGATGCTCGTTGCCGAGGTTTTCCTTGAGGCCTTTTCCACGCGCAATGTCCTCGGGGCTACGATCTAATTCGATATTAGATGCTATCCTATCAAAGAGTGATGGTGCTCCAACTAAGTAGCCATCAGAGGCAAAGTCCTCGGCAACACTTCTAATATGATCATTAACACCGAAGGTTTCTTGTATTAATACGATCCCACCTTTTGCGGCATAGTTTGGCTGTGCCAAGTACAGATCAAATTTATGTCCATCTGTCGCAGTTCCCTTAATAACCTCTCCCATAAGGTTCTCCAATACTGCGATCTAGCTTTCGCATTAGTTTAAGCTTAACCTTTGTAAGTTATATTAAACTCAGTGGCCGGTGTCCTGGATTTTTCAAACGATAAGATTCTTTAAACATTAAAACGGAAATGGAGTATATCGCCATCCTTAACTAAATATTCTGCTCCCTCCACTCTCATTTTCCCTGCTTCTTTTGCACCTTGTTCACCATTTTTTTCGATAAAATCGTTATAGCTAATTGTTTCAGCACGAATAAAACCTCTTTCAAAGTCTGTGTGTATAACTCCTGCAGCGTTTGGCGCTTTGGCTCCCATGGACGTTGTCCAGGCGCGGGCTTCTTTCGGGCCAGCTGTAAAAAAGGTCAATAAATTCAGTAAGCGATACCCTGATTGTATAAGCTTATCCAATCCCGAAGTATTAAGTCCTAGAGTATTTAAAAACTCTTTCTTTTCTTCCAAAGATGCTAATTGTGCAATTTCAGCTTCTATGGCTGCTGATATCACTACACATTCTGATCCATTCTCTTCAGCATACGTTAATACTTCTGTACTTAGAGTGTTCCCATCTACTGCAGACTCTTCTTCCACGTTACATACGAATAATATAGGTTTTGCGGTTAACAAATTTAGCATTTTATACCTCCGTAACTCTACGCTATCCCAATCAGTTATGTTACGGGCAGGATCACCGCTTTGTAATGATTGAAGAACCTTAGTCATGACCTGCAGGTCTGCTTTTGTTTCCTTATCTCCACTCCTTGCTTTCTTTTCAGTTACGGCTATACGGCGTTCTAGGCTCTCAAGGTCCGAAAGCATTAATTCGGTTTCTATAGTTTCTATATCGCGCAATGGTTGAACTGCACCATCAACATGGGTGATGTTTTCGTCTTCAAAGCATCGTAACACATGGATTATAGCATCAGTTTCTCTGATATTAGCTAAAAATTGATTTCCCAACCCTTCTCCTTTGCTTGCTCCTTTTACCAAGCCGGCAATATCTACAAATTCGAGCTGTGTTGGGATTATCTTAGCTGAGTTAGAAAGTTCAGCTATTTTATCTAGACGTATATCTGGCACGCTTACGCGACCTGTGTTGGGTTCTATTGTGCAAAAGGGGTAGTTGGCAGCTTCTGCAGCGGCCGTTGATGTCAAGGCGTTAAAAAGGGTTGATTTTCCAACATTTGGTAACCCCACTATTCCACAATTAAAACCCATAAGTGTTACTCCGGATACTTTTTAGTTTATGCTTCTATCTCTGTCTGAAATCGTTTACTCAGGTTTATTTTCTTTTTCAGAAAATACAGACACGGCTAATTTACTCATCAAGGTATTTTCTTTATTTTGCAGAAGTAGTTCGGCATTGTCGGCTAGTGTATTAAGTAAATTAGGTATCCAACTGCTCTGTTCTTTTTTTGTGAAATCTTGCAGAACATATCGAAGTACCTTATCTCTATGCCCCGGATGTCCAATACCTAATCGTACTCTCCAATAGTCGGCCCCTATATGAGCACTAAGACTTCTTAATCCGTTATGCCCTCCCGACCCACCTCCATATTTAATACGGCATTTCCCTGGAATGAGATCGAGATCATCGTAAAAGACAAAAACTTTGTCATTTTTAAGCTTAAAGAATTTTACTGTTTCTTTAACGGATCGCCCTGACTCATTCATGTAGGTGGTTGGCCTCAGGATTCTGACAGTATTTCTCCCAATCTTTCCCTCGCTAATAAACCCTTGAAAACGGCTCCGATAGGGTGGAAATCGATGTTTTCCCATTATATTATCAACCGCCATAAAACCAATATTATGGCGGTTGATAATGTGTTTCTTTTCGGGGTTACCTAGACCAACGAACAGGAACATAGAAAATTTCCCAGTTTTTCATTTGCACAAGGAAATACTTAAGACTTCTTAATTGTTTTCACTACTTTCTTCAGTGTCCTCAGTTGCAGAAGCTGCTTCTGTATCGGAGTCATCGCCTTCTCCATCACCGGCCGCTCCCTCACGAACAACGGTTGGGGCTACTATCGTAGCGATAGTGAAATCGCGATCATTAATCGTTGCTGTCACGCCTTCCGGAAGGTTCACAGCACTGATGTGCAGGCTGTCTCCAACTTCCGAGTTACTTAAATCTATTACCAGATTACTGGGTATCAAGTCTGGAGTACAAGAAACCTCGACAGTGTATCTGACTACATTGAGAACTCCTCCTACGCGCAATCCAGGGGAAACATCCTCTCCCGTGAACTCTACTGGGACCTCTACGGAAATTTTTGTAGAAGAGCTTACTCTTAAAAAATCTACGTGTTCTGGTACATCCGTTACTGGGTGCAGTTGCACATCTCTTGGTAGAACACGGTTCAATTCACCATCCACGTCTATATTGAACAGTGTATTAAAAAAGCCACCAGTATTGAGATGTCGAACTAATATCTTTTGTTCTATAACGATCGGATTAGGTGCCTTTTGGTCACCATAAATCACTGCAGGGATGCTTCCGTTGCGCCTAGCTTCGCGGGCGGACCCCTTACCGACCTTTGCGCGTGCTTTGGCAGTTAAAACTGTTATATCAGCCATCAATAACTCCTCGTTTCACCATGTAATTGGTTAAAAGATCGACCTCCAGGGGTGCCAGAATACTCTATCTCTTAACATCAGAAGGCAGGTTTTAGTCGTTTTTTGTCTCAATAGCTAGCCAAAAGTTCAATAATATGTCAGATGTCAGCTTGGCTTTAATCGGAACTATTATAATTAAATAGACTTGAGACTGATCTCGACTCAGCGATTCTTAGTATCGCTTCTCCAAGTAAAGAAGCAATACTAATCTGGCGCATATTGTCTGCTTCGAGCATAGCATTGGTTGGTTTAATGCTGTCGGTTGTAACTAGCTCTTTTAATGGGGAATTTTTTACTCGAGCTACTGCTCCCCCAGAGAGTACCCCATGGCTGATGTATGCTGATACTGATAAACCTCCAGCTGCCATTAGAGCTTCTGCAGCGTTACACAAGGTGCCACCTGAATCAACGATATCGTCAACTAGGATACAATGTCTGTCGCTTACATCCCCAATAATGTTCATGACTTCTGATACCCCGGCGCGTTCTCTACGTTTATCAATTATAGCTAAGTCTGCGTCTAAACTCCTTGCTAGTGCACGAGCTCTTACTACACCTCCGACATCTGGAGAAACTATAACTAATGACTCATCACCAAATTTATCTTTAATGTCGGATTGGAAAACTGGCGCAGCGAACAAGTTATCTGTAGGGATATCAAAAAAACCTTGTATTTGGCCAGCATGCAAATCCAAAGTGACGACTCGGTGTGCTCCTGCAACCGTTATAAGGTTAGCTACTAACTTTGCGGATATGGGGGTTCTAGGCCCTGATTTTCGATCTTGGCGGGCATATCCATAATATGGAATAACAGCGGTTATTCTATTTGCCGATCCTCTTTTAAGGGCATCTAAAGCTACTAGTAATTCCATAAGGTTATCGTTAGTTGGAGAAGACGTTGATTGTATGACAAAAACATCTTCCCCTCGTACATTCTCTTGAATTTCGACAAATACCTCCATGTCAGAAAATCTACGGACATCTGCTTTTGTGAGAGGCAAATTCATATAAGTGGATATAGCTTCGGCTAAAGGTCGATTGCTATTACAGGACATAATTTTAGTTGACATGCTACTATCATATCCAATCTAAAGTAATAGTTTTCAATACCATTACCTCTTCGAAAAAATCTGTAATACTTCCCAACGTTTATTGCATTCGGTGTGGGACATCAACTGATAATGTTGAGTTATACTGATTTATTAATTGCATAAGCCCTTCCACAGCCCCTATTGCAATATCCTTTGCGAGACTATCCCATGGTTCAATTAATAATTGGGTTTCTATTACATTTTCTTGGGATACGGCACCCAATTCTTTAGACTTCCCAGCCTTCAGTATCCAGTTCAGCTGTATATTATGATTTTCGGAGTCAATAGCGCTGGTTTTTATTATAAGTCTCAGCGTCAGATCGCTTTTGCCATTTTTGACTAATCGTATATCTTGATGAGAAAGAGCTGCTTTTGTTGCTTTAAACAGATATAAGGCGCTATCACCGGGTGCATTTTTTATATCAAGCATTCTAATCGTGGAATAAGAGGTTTTTTTATTAATCAATGGAGATGGATTTATCCAATTTGCAATTTCATCTGCATTTGTATCTGCGACGATCTCAAACATTTTACCTGAAGGTTGATTCCAAAATTCGTCAGGGGGGGTGGACCGGGTTTCCTTTATGCCTTTGATATCTCCATTACTATTAACCAATAACCATGAAACAACGAGCTCAGGTGCTCGATCAGTATGTAATTGTTGGTACCCATTGGCTGTAAGGGAAAGTGCAAGGCGATTTGACCATCTAGAGCTCGCTATAATGCCCCGCTTCCTCAGGGACTCTGCCATAGCTTTTGCAAAAGCATCTCCTACCCAGCCTACGGGACCCTTAATTCCTTTTATAACTACTCCCGCACTACTTGATATGATTGGAAGAGTTAATTTCGATTTATTTAATGTTGTTTTTTGAAAGGGTTGGGGAATCGAGCCACAGCCGGTTAAAAAAAAATATAACAGTAGGACGCCTAAGGTTAGATGAAGACGCATGTACTAAACCCAAGAATAATAAATGATAGCAGAAAAATATATAGATGAGCCATGTGTTCCTATTTATTTTGGATTTATAACAATCGTTGAGAGCAATCTGCCATAGTCATCTTGATTTTTATGGGAACTACGACGATAGCTATAGAAGTTGGTTTCATCGCTATAAGTGTCGCGATCGATGTTAAATACGGTATTAATACCAATTTTTGATAACCGCGAGATAATAAAGCCTGGTAAGTCAAACATGTAGTGTCCCAAACGCCCACTTTTTGTAAAGAATTGACTGCAGATAGAATCTGAATCTAAAAACGCCTCTTTAAACTCAGACCCAACTTCATATGACCTTGGCCCTATTGTGGGTCCAATTGCACAAACAATATGATCAATCTCGGCTCCTTGACTGCTCATGCCATTAACCGTTGATTCCAAGATACCATTAAGAGCTCCTTTCCAACCAGCATGAGCGGCTCCAATCACTCCATTTTTTTCATCAGAAAACAAAATGGGGCTGCAATCTGCGGTTAAAATACCAAGGCAAACTTTGGGAAGTGAGGTCACGAGTCCATCGCCATCATGTTTTGTTGCGTATCTATTTGCTTTGTTTATAACAATCACCTTGGAGGAATGAGTTTGATGGCATGTGACTAGAGAGCTAGCTGTTAAATATAGAGCTTTCATTGCTAGAGCTCTGTTATCTAAAACAGATGATATATTATCGTTAGAACCAATTCCGCAATTAAGGGCCGTATATAAACCAATACTCTTGCCACCATGGCGTGTAAAAAACGCGTGTTGAATATTTTTTCTGTTAAATTGCTCTATTTGCAACATTCTAAAGTACCTTGTCCCTGCGGTCGTTGGCTCTGTATAAAAAGAATATTCCGATAAAGATCATGGGGAGTGAAAGTAGTTGCCCCATAGTTACATTATTTATTAAAAATCCGATGTGTGGGTCTGGCTCTCGGAACATCTCAACAAATGATCGGGATAAACCATAACCAGTTAAGAATAAACCTAGCACCACGCCAGGGAAAAACCTTGCCCTAGTAAAGCATGTGACCACTATGAGTATAATAAATAGGATTAGTCCTTCGAATAGAGCCTCATAAAGTTGGCTCGGGTGTCGGGGGATAGGGCCCCCATTAGGAAATATAACCCCCCAAGAAACGTCAGTAACGCGACCGTAGAGCTCACTATTTATAAAATTAGCTATGCGACCAAAAAACAGACCTATTGGGGCTACGCAAGCTAAAATATCTGCTAATTCTAGAGCTGGTACGTTGTTGCGTTTAGCAAAAATAAAGCTCGAGAAGACAACTCCCAAAAAACCACCATGAAAAGACATACCGCCATGCCATATCATAAATATTTCTAAAGGGTTGTAGAAAAAAAATGTAGGAGAATAAAAAATCACATAGCCAAGCCTGCCGCCTATTATAATTCCTGCCGTTGCATAAACTAAAAGGTCTTCAAATTTCTTTAAGTCAAGATTTATCGGTCCCCTCTTTGCTAGCACAAGGCAAACACGCCAGCCTAATAATAATCCGGTGATGTAAGCTAGTGCATACCAACGGATTATTATTGGGCCTATCTGAAATACGATTGGATCTATGTTTGGGAATGGAAGCCCAGTTAACATAATATTTACCTATAAAGGTTGTTTTTTGATAAGTAATTGGCAACGTACTCTTGAACACCATCTTCTAATGATGTGAAAGACTTTGTGTAGCCTGCTGTTTTCAATTTTTGCATCGAGGCTTGTGTATAGTATTGATATTGTTCACGGAGATGAAGAGGGGTGTCGACAAACTCAATTTCAGGTTCTCTTTTTAGTGACCAAAAAATATTTGTGATAAGATCTTTAAAACTACGTGCTTGGCCTGTTCCAACGTTAAATAGTCCAGAAATTTCTCGGTTTTCGTAAAGCCACAGCATTACATCAATACAATCGTCTATCCATATAAAGTCACGACTTTGGTCACCATCTTGTATCCCATCCCGATGAGATTTAAATAGTTTAGCGGGCTCATTTCTTACAATTCTTGGATACATTTGTGCGATTAGACTGCTCTGAGAGCCTTTATGGGTCTCATTTGGACCGAATACGTTAAAAAACTTTAGACCAGACCATTGAGGGGGATGTTGTCCTTTACATGATAGTTCTGAAATTATCCATTTATCAAAAAGATGTTTGCTCCAACCGTAGGGATTTAGGGGTTGAAGTTGAGCAAGTTTATGAGGGACAGCATTATCTTCAAATCCTTTGTCGCCATTACCATAAGTGGCAGCCGATGATGCATACATAAAGGGAACCTTATGTGCAGTGCACCAAAGCCATAACTGGACGGATAAACTAAAATTATTTTTTAGTATAAGGTCTACATCTTTCTCGGTAGTGGATGAAATAGCACCTAAGTGAAATACATATTCTATGCTATCCTGGTTCTTCTCAAGAAAAGCCTCCAGTTGTCCAGGTTCAATGATTTGATTTATTAAATACTTGGATATATTTTTCCATTTATCATCTATCCCGAATCGATCACTAATGACAATCTTTGGGGAACCTAGTTTCTGAGATAAAGTTGCAACGAGGTTTGAGCCTATGAAACCACCGCCGCCTGTAATTAAGATCATGCTTACCTTTCAATTTCATCGTCTTTTATACTGATAAGTCTAGAGTATTCTTGATAGATCGATAAAAAATTAAAATTGATTTGCAACTTTAAGAGAAATCTTCCGTGTTCTACCTTATATGTTGGTTTAAAAGAAATGAAAAACTGTTTAAGGAATATAAACCATGCAATCTAATAATCGTATTTTGAGTGACCTTGCTCGTGTGGCTACTGGTGCTATGTCAGTTGCTGCAGGGGCCCGTGACGAAATTGAACAATTACTTCAGCATCGTTTTGAGCGTTTCGTAAATGAACGTGGGTGGATCAGTCGGGAAGAATTTGATGCAGTTAGTGCTATGGCTCAAAAAGCGCGAGAAGAGCAAGAAACTATGCTGAAAAGCTTTATGAAGCTCGAGGAAAGATTGAAAAAACTTGAAAGCCCAAAATCGTCAACAAGACTAAAATCAGGAGCGAAAAAGTCTTAGAGTACACTTCAATAAGATAAGGGAAGTAGATTTAATACCAGATGGAGTGTGTTAGGGGTTGACACGCCCAAATCTTATGAGATGGTGCTATATGTAGTAGGTCTAAGTTTGGTAAGTACAAAACATAACAATCTTTGGATGCACTTGCGTGGACGGCGAAAAGGAAGTGGCCGATGTCTCTAAGTTACGTTGACGAAAAAAGCTCATCCAGTAACCCTATAGAGTTGCTCGAGGAAATAGTTGGCGCAAACGACTGGGCTTATGAGCGTTCGGGTTTGAATGAGCTCGCCGTCGAAATTAACGGGCGTTGGTGCAATTACCGCCTTTTTTTTATCTGGCAGGAAGAAATAGGCGCGTTACATTTTTCGTGTGTTTTTGAAACAAGAGTGCATCAAGAAAGTTTCAAGCCTGTCCATTCTCTATTAGCAACGATAAACGAAAAGCTCTGGTTAGGCCATTTTGATTTATCCTCTCAAGATGGAACGCCAATGTTTAGGCATACACTTTTGCTTAGAGGTGCAGGTCCTGCAAGTGTCGAACAATTAGAAGATTTAGTGGATATTTCAGTTAGTGAGTCGGATAGGTACTATCCGGCATTTCAATTTGTAATCTGGGGTGGTAAGACAGCTAAAGAGGCGTTAGAAGCCGCGTTGATTGAGGTTGTTGGGGAAGCATAGAGATGACATCACTTATTTTGGCGGGTTGCGGTAAAATGGGCGGTGCGATGCTGGCTGGCTGGCTGGAGACGGAATTTGTCGATAGCGCTATCCATGTTATCGAACCTAATCTTGCCTCGGCAGATCAATTTGCTGATATGCCCGGTGTAACAGTTGTTGAAAGTGCCGATGATATTCCAGGTGATGTCGACCCAACGGTCGTTATTTTGGCAGTCAAACCCCAAATTATGGACGCGGCCCTTTTGCCCTTAAAACGGTTCGTAGGAACCAACACCGTTTTCCTTTCTATCGCAGCAGGGAAAACGATTAGCTATTTTGAGGATAAATTGGGCGTGGAAGCACCAATCGTTCGAGCCATGCCGAACACGCCGGCCTCTGTTGGAAGAGGTGTTACAGTATTTGTCTCCAATAATAACGTATCAAGCGAAACAGCCGCACTTTGCGGGAACCTTCTTTCAGCAGTTGGTGAATCCATATCGATAGAGGATGAGTCTTTGTTAGATCCAGTAACAGCCTTGTCTGGCAGCGGGCCTGCATATGTATTCTTTCTTATTGAAGCTATGGCGGCGGCTGGTGAAAAAGCAGGGCTCCCGACAGACTTAGCTTATCGTTTAGCTAAGGCTACTGTTTCTGGTGCGGGAGAATTAGCTTATTTATCAGAAGATTCGGCTAGTCAGTTGCGAAAAAATGTAACAAGTCCTGGCGGAACTACTGCTGCGGCACTAGACATATTAATGGCGAAAGATGGCATCCAACCGGTTTTAGATAAAGCAATAGAGGCTGCAAGTAGAAGATCTAGAGAGCTTGCGGGTTAATTAAGCGTAACTTGAAATGACTAAAATTAATCAAGAAGACCAAATTTACAAAAAAATAATGGAAAAAATTGCTTCCGATGGTTGGCACTTGCTCGATTTTGAGGGTTTGTCAAAAGAGTTTGATTTTGACGTGTTGACGAAAAATGGCGGGGTGAGAAATAAAATGGACCTGCTGGTTGCTTTTTCTGAGTTCGTAGATGCATCGGTGAAGCAGCTATTTGATGATGATTTAAAAGATGGTGAAATTCCTGTTAGAGAAAAACTATTAGAGGCACTGCTCATCAGATTCGATGTATTAGCACCTTATAAAGTAGGTATTGTCGAATTAATGAAGACACTTCCTAATAGCCCAAACTTTGCTTTGACTGGGGCTAATTCCCTGAGACTATCCATGGAAGCGACGCTCGTTGCTATCGGTTTGGAATCTAATGGAGTAAAAAGGATTATCAGAGTAAAGGGTTTAAGTATGATTTTCTTGAGTGCGATTTTTACTTGGTCAAGAGATGATAGCGAAGATTTATCAGCGACAACTAGAGTGTTAGACAAACGGTTGAAAAACGCGGAAGAACTAATGCTGAATTTTGGGTTGACTAATTTAAAATAGATTGATGCCTTTTCCTGCGATATTTAATTTCAAGATATAAGGAACTTAATATGCTGGATGAAAATGTTTTAAACCCAATAGAGTACAAAGATTTTGAGAAGATTGATGTTCGTGTAGGCACAATTATCGATGTCAAACCTTTTCCCGAGGCACGGCATCCAGCGTTCCAGCTTTGGGTGGATTTTGGAGAGAAGATTGGAGTCAAAAAAACTTCAGCTCAGGTTACACAAAATTATACTTCAATCACATTGATCGGGCGCCAGGTGGCTGCTGTAACAAATTTTCCGCCAAAGCAAATTGGTAAATTCATGAGTGAAGTCTTAGTCTTAGGTTTCCCAGATAAAGCAGGTGAGGTTATTCTAATCTCTATTGATAAAATTGTGCCAAATGGCGGCAAATTATTCTAATTTCTCTTGGGGGAGTGAATGCCTCAAACAAATATAAACAAATTACAAGATAAAATTTGCAAATGTGATCATTGAAAAAGCGTTAGGAGGAGTAAGATGCCAAAAAATCTAGAGTTTGGTATTCAAACTAACGGTATTAAGCATTCGCACGAAGATCTGATGCCAGATATTGATACCCGTTTTCAGATGGTCAAGAAAACATGCCTTTTCGATTATGTTGACAAAACACCAGCTGTTGATGAAGTAGAGCAATTCTTATTAGCTAGTAAAAAATATAATCTTCCTGTTCGGTGTGGAGGTTGGTTTTATATGTTAGGGCGTGATAAGAATTTGCTAATAAAAAACCTGCAGTTAGCCAAGACACTTGGCTCTAGTGTCCATAACATTCAACTTTTTTCTCATAATGTTTCTGGTGAAGTTATAAGTGACCGAGATGTCGCTAATTTTTATGCATTTGCTTTGGAGGAGGGTGACAAGTTGAATGTCTATCCTTGTTTAGAAGTGCATGTAAACATGTGGTCAGAGGACTTTTTAAGAGTTGATACCGTTGGCAATCTAGTTGAATCCATGGGGCTACCTTTTCAAATAACACTGGATCATAGCCATATAATTTTTAAGATTGATAATCCTATTGAACAGGAAGTTTTTTGTATAAACGATGATATTAAAAAAGGAAATTTAATCTTAGATCCGTTCACGCCTGGTCATATTTGCGGTAATTGGATCATGAGAGGCTGGGTTCGGCATTGCCATGCCCGTTCAGCAATTCCAAACAATCCAAAAAATATCGGTGCTGCTGATGAAAATGGAAATAATGGCAGAGGAATTCAATATCCTTTTTGTGATCCAGGGTTAGATAATTATCACGAACCGTGGAACGAAAAGTTGTTGGAACCATGGAAGGAAGTCGTGCGGCAATTGATGTATTACCATGCAAATAATGATGATAGCCAGTTAGGTCAAATAAGCACCGAATTTATATCTAATTTCGATTATGGAGAGGGTTGCAAATATTCTTTATTCGAACAGGCTAAAGCATGTACGTCCTGGATGAGAACCACGTGGAAGGAGATCCTTGAAAATGCTCCTGATTAAAACTCCATCTATACCGGTATATTAATCACGGCTCTCAATCCGCCTATTGGCGCTTTCCGTAGTTCTAGTTCTCCGCCATGACTGCGAGCTATATCTCGGGCGATTGTGAGGCCTAGCCCTGTCCCTCCTGTTTGGGGATTTCGAGATGGTTCTAGTCGAAAAAAGGCTTTGAAAACATCTTCGTGAAATTCGGTTGGTATACCAGGTCCATCATCGTCAACTATTAGCGTGACGGCGTCTTTGTTACTAAATAATTGTACCTCTAATTTCTTTCCATACCTTTTAGAGTTGGATATTAAATTGGTTATAGCCCTCTTCAATGCTTGGGGACGCACCTCTATTTGTTGTGGGTTAGGCATGTTCATTGTTAGGTTAATTTTTGAGCCGTCACGCTTCTCTGCCGCAACCACCTCGCCGATTAATTTTTGTAAATTAGTAACTATTGGAGTTTCAGTCCCCTCTCCACGGGCAAAGGCCAAGTAGCCCTCTATCATCTTTTGCATGTCATGAACATCATCTTCCAGCTCTTTTATTTCTGGGCTTCTTTCAAGCATAGCAAGCTGAAGTTTCATGCGGGTTAAAGGGGTCCGTAAGTCGTGAGAAACTCCAGCGAGCATCTCCGTACGTTGGGAAAATTGTCTCAGGATTCTTTGACGCATTTGACCGAATGCAAACGCAGCCTGTCTCACCTCTGTGGCTCCACCAGGTTTTAAATCTCCAGGGTCGCGACCCATTCCAAAACTGCGAGCTGCAATGGCTAGACGGCGAATAGGTCTGATTTGATTACGCATAAAAACTATTGCAATAGCAAAAAGTACCAGAGAGCTGCCAATCATCCACATTAAAAATATATATGGGGTTGAGCTATAAAGCCGTTTCTGATGAACATCAACGGTCAGTACACCTTTAGCTAATTGAATATATATTAAAACCCGACGATTGAGTTTATGTGGATCAATTAAAAAGGGGCGTTTTATTCGTTCCATCATCGCTTTGGAAAGGGTCTGCTGTACTCGGTCGCCTGTTTGTTGCTCAGAATTTAATAAGATTTCATTTGGATTATAAGAAAGGTTGATGTGGAGGATTTTTTTTGCTTGGCTAGTGACATAACGCAGTCTTTTGCCGTCTTCGATTGGAGTTATAGCATCAATAATAAATGCCATATCCCCAGCAAGCGTATGGGAGAGGCGTCTAGTCATAGTGTCCCAATGTCGATCAAAAAATACAAAAGTGGATATAGCTTGCATTAGTATTAATGGCGTAACTATTATTAATAAAGAACGCCCAAATAGCGTTTTGGGAAGTAGATATTTAATTAGTGGTTCTATTCTTTTCATGTAGGGCGCCGTTTTATCTTTTTCTTCATGTCGTTTTTAATATATATCCTTGTCCGCGTATTGTTTTAAGGTAACGGGGAAACTTTGGGTCCTCTTCAATTTTCCTTCTAAGCCTAGTCATTTGAACATCAACAGTTCGAGCATTTCCAAGTTTCTGATCTACCTCTATTAAATGTTCCCGACTTAGAATGATTCCTGGAGACTCTGCGAAAGCTCTTAATATCCGAGTTTCAGATTCTGTTAATTTGGTTATCTCGTTACCCTTGTATAACAGGTCTTCTATTAGATCGTATTGAAATGATCCAAAATGTATTCGATGTATATTAGGTTTTTTATTAGATGTTTGTTGCAGACGATGAAGGATTTTTTGGATTCGTAAAACGAGTTCTCTTGGCTCAAATGGCTTTGATAAATAATCATCTGCACCGGATTCTAAACCAAGTATCCGATCATCAGGTTCGTTCATAGCAGTTAATAGCAAAATTGGGACATCCAAAGCTTTGCGTAAACCGTTCGTTAATTCTATTCCTGTTTCCCCAGGCATCATTACATCTATAATTAGTAAATCAAACTCAAAAAATTCAAGCTGCTGACGCGCTTCATTTCCATCTGACGCACATGTTACCCGAAAATTATTTTGATGAAGATAGCGATCTAGTAAACTAAGTAATCGGTTATCATCATCTACAATTAGTATATGCGGGAGATCTATATTAACGTCTTGATCTTCCATTAGCCATCCCTGTTTTAATGGTGTTTTTATTATCAGAGCTCAAATTTCATCTTGATGTTATCACCACGATTAGTTTCTGGAGTACTTTAATTACTTTACATTCTAATTTTTCGTGGAATTTTTACGTTTGACTATATATCCGTATCTTTTTTTTGTTTATATATTAGCGATATTGACATATTTTTCTAAAATATTATCTTTGAATCCTAAATACTGTAACATTAAAATAAAAAGCGATTACGTGGTTTATATAAACAATAGGCCAACTAAAACTGAATAGGAACAAGAGTTATGTCTGCAGCCCCATTCGACGATCGAGACGGTTCAATTTGGTTAGATGGCTCTCTTATTGATTACCGTGACGCTAAAATACATGTTCTGTCGCATGGATTGCACTATGCAAGTGCAGTTTTTGAAGGTGAGAGACTTTACAACGGCTCAATTTTTAAATCACGAGAGCATACCGACCGGCTCCTCAAATCTGCCAATGTTGTTGGTTATGAAATTCCTTATTCAATCGAAGAGATTGAGAAAGCTAAATTGCAAGTCGTTGAGGCGATGGAACTTATAGATGGATATGTTAGACCAATAGCTTGGCGTGGTACTGAGATGATGGGGGTCTCAGCTCAGCAGAATAAGATACACTTGGCTATCACTGCTTGGGATTGGCCATCCTATTTTGATCCCGAGGCGAAAACAAAAGGGATAAACTTAGCCTTGTCTAAATGGCGTCGTCCAGCCCCTGATACAGCTCCAACTAATAGTAAAGCATCTGGACTTTATCAAATTTGTACTATGGCGAAGCATGAGGCTGAGCAAGCTGGTCTTCACGACGCACTCATGCTGGATTATCGTGGCTTGGTCGCTGAGGCAACCGGAGCCAATATCTTTTTTGTTATGGAGGACGGGAAACTTCATACTCCAACTCCAGACTGTTTTCTGGATGGAATTACCCGCCGAACTGTAATTGAACTTGCAAAAAAGCGTGGTTACGAGATTGTTGAGAGACACATAAAGCCAGAAGAAATGGCCAATGCTAGCGAATGCTTTTTAACTGGAACAGCTGTAGAAGTCACGCCAGTTGGGGCAATTGGAGACTATAGATTTATTCCAGCAGAAATTTGTAGTACACTGGCCGATGACTATAGTTCATTAGTCCGGGCAGGCAGTAAGGCTGCAGCGGCGGAATAAATATCTAAATTATTTAGTCAGCTAAAGTGTTAGCTGTTTATGAGAAATTGTCTATGAAAATCAATAAAATTGGTGTTGATGTTGGCAGTTTGAAAATCGGTGTTAGATAGAATATTTTTAAGAAATTCTAGATTAGTTGATATGCCTGAAACTTTGGTTTTTTCTAAAGCGATTGCCATCTTTTCGATTGCTTGATCTCGATTTTCTCCCACGACTATTATTTTTGCGATCATTGGGTCATAGAAAGGTGTTATAGTATCTCCCTCTCTAAAACCCGTATCTATTCTTAGTTGTCTTGTTTCGGCAGGAAATTGAAATGTTGTTAAAGTGCCCGGTGATGGTAAGAAATTCTTTTCAGGTTTTTCAGCGTAAAGACGGCATTCGAGCGCATGACCAGAGTATTCAAAATTATGATTTGCAAGATGATTGAGATTTTGGCCTGTCGCAAAGGATAGTTGCAAAGAGACAATATCCTGGTTGCTAATCATTTCTGTTACTGGATGTTCTACTTGAATTCGAGTATTCATTTCTAGAAAGAAGAATTCGTTAGTATTTCGATCAAGAATAAATTCAACTGTTCCTGCGCCCTCATAATGCTGACTTTTTGCTAGTTCACATGCTGATTGAAGCAAATTCTGCTCAAGCTCAATGGGTATATTGGGAGCTGGAGCCTCTTCTATAATTTTTTGAAATCGTCTTTGAATTGAACATTCCCGGTGAAGTAAATGAAGGACCTCGCCATTTCCAAGTCCAAAAATCTGTACCTCAATATGCCGAGCATCAGCCACATATTTTTCAAGAAAAATTTCATTATTACCGAATGTCCTCTCAGCTAAAGCTGCCACCGTTTTGGCAATTTTGGATAAGTCTTCAAGAGACTCGGCTACCCGCATTCCGATACCCCCGCCCCCGCCAGTTGCTTTAACTAGTAATGGGAAACCAATATCAATCGCACTTTCTATTAACAAAGCTTCGTCTTCAACATTTAGTGGCGGAGATCCTGGTAATACTGGTAGCCCAACTTTAATAGCAATATCTCGCGCCTTTCCCTTGTCGGCCATTGAAGAAATAGTCTTGGATGAAGGTCCAATCCATATTAAACCCGCTGATCTGACCTTATCTGCGAAGGAAGCATTTTCTGAAAGCAAGCCATACCCTGGGTGTATCAAGTCGGCATTTGATTGAACTGCTTGTCCGATTATCGCATCAATATTCAAATAGCTTTGATTAACTGGCGGTGGGCCTATTAGATACGCCTCATCGGCCATTTGCACATGGAGTGCAGACGCATCGGCTTCTGAATATACTGCTACTGTTAAATACCCCAAGTCTTGGCAACTTCGCATGATACGACAAGCAATTTCCCCACGATTTGCGATTAAGACTTTTTTCATTAATTATTTTCTATAGGAAAAAGTTTATTATTTAAGTTTCTATAATGAATAACAGATCATCCTCTGAGATAGACGCACCCTCCTCGACGCAGATCTTTTTGATCATGCCGGACTCTGGGGCAACGTGGGGTATTTCCATTTTCATAGCTTCTGCAATTATGAGTTCATCACCCTCGTCAACCTTTTGGCCCTCCGTAACTAAAATTTTCCAGGCTGTTCCTGTTACTTCGCTGCAGATTTTTATATCAGCCATTCTAGTCTCCTTGCACAACTTATGGGTCTATTAAACAACTAGAGGGTTCAGTAAACGAGAAAATAGTATAGGCCAAGCTTTTATGAGTAATAATAACGCAGATGGGATATATCGTTAAAATGAAAAAAATTTGGCTAAGCTTATATTTTTATGGTGACAACAATATTGTCGCTAGCGGGTTAATCTGCGACTAATCATCATTACAATAAATAACAAATCAATAAATAGGAAAATATTATGTCTTGGCAAAATGAACTCGAAGAACTCCGGAAGAGGGAGGCCTTTGCCGAAGAACTTGGCGGTACAGAACGCGTAAAACGACAAAAAGATGGTGGCCGTTATACAATTCGTGAGCGAGTTGGGTTGATGGCTGATCCAGGAACATTTCATGAAACTGGAAAAATTGGAGGAATGGCGGAGTATGATGAAAATAACGATCTTAAGAAGTTAACGCCTTCTAATTTTATTTTTGGTAAGGCGAAGGTTGCCGGTCGACCAGTTATTATTGGAGGAGATGATTTTACTGTGCGTGGTGGTTCTGCTGATGCCACGATTAAAGAAAAGCATAATAGATGTGAAGAAATGGCTAATGCATTGCGTTTACCTCTTATTCGAATGGTAGAAGGTTCAGGGGGGGGGGGTCGGTTAAAACGATTGAAACAACCGGTCGAGCGAATGTGCCGGGTGTTGCCGGGTGGGAGACTGTTGTTGCCAATATGGGAACCATCCCTCGAGTCGCCCTAGGGTTAGGCTCTGTAGCTGGGCTCGGTGCCGCTCACCTAGCTGCGTCACATTATTCGGTAATGATAAAGGATAAGTCTGCCGTTTTTGTGGCGGGACCACCAGTAGTGGCTCGAACCGGCCAAGATTTAACTAAAAATGAACTTGGCGGATACCAAATACAGTTAAAGGCAGGAGCGGTAGATCACGCAGTAGATACCGAAGAAGAAGCTTTTGAATGCGCGCGCAAATTTTTATCGTATCTTCCGAACTCGGTTTATGACCTTCCTCCTCGTGGGCCCCAAAAAGATAGTCCAGATCGTCGGGTTGATGGGCTAATAGAGGCAGTTCCAAGGGATATCCGTAAAGTTTATAAAATGCGTCCGATTGTAGAGTCGGTGGTTGATGAAGGTTCTTTTTTTGAAATAGGGAAGCAGTATGGTAAATCAGTTATAACAGGATTCGCTCGTCTTGATGGATGGCCTGTAGCGGTGATGGCTAGTGATCCATATTCCTACGGCGGCTGCTGGACTGCTGCAACATGTAAAAAAGTTATAAAGTTTGTGGATATGGCAGAAACATTTCATTTGCCAGTTGTTTATTTGGTTGATTGTCCTGGCTTCCAGATAGGCCTTCAATCGGAACAGGCAGGTACGATTAAGGAAGGGGTGCGAGCTATGAGTGCGATGTGGCAAACAACTACACCTTGGTGCTCCGTAATTATTAGAAATGCGTTTGGCGTAGCGGGCGCAGCGCATAAAAGTGGGGGACGGTACTGCACCCGTTACGCATGGCCATCGGGGCGATGGGGTTCATTACCTTTAGAAGGAGGCATAGAAGCGGCGTATCGTGCTGATATAGAAGCAGCTGAAAACCCGGAAGAAAAACTTCTAGAAATTGAAGATAGATTAAATAAATTGCGTTCGCCTTTCAGGTCAGCAGAAACATTCTGGATTGAAGAAATAGTGGACCCCCGGGATACGAGGGCTCTTCTTTGTGATTTTGCAGAAACGGCGGCTCCACTTAGAGAGGTTGGATTAACATCATTTAAAATGAGACCATAATGATATCAGATTTTATAAAAAATGATGCTCGCCGTGCTTTTGATGTGCTCAAAGGCGGTGGAATAGCTGTCATACCTATGGATGTTGGGTATACATGTGCAGGGGGATCGACAGAAGCTTTACAAAAAATATTTGAAACGAAAAAACGAGCTGCCTCTAAACGAAATGCAATGGTGGGCGATATGGCTATTGCAAATGAGCTGTATGATCTGAGTCAAAAGGGTTGGGACGTCATACAAGTAATCACTAAAGACTATGACATTCCACTTGGTGCAGTTGGACCGTGTAAAATAGGTCACCCTTTATTACAGGTTCTAGATAAACCAGCCTTAGAAGCCAGTACAAAAGACGGCACATTAGTCATGCTTTTAAACGCGGGACCATTTCATTCGGAAATTTGCCGTCTGTCGCTTCTGGAAAAGCATCCCATATTTGGGTCGTCCGCAAATATCTCTCTTGCTGGAACCAAATTCCGGGTAGAGGATATTGATGAAGAAATTATAAATATATCAGATGTTGTTATAGACCATGGTTTACGGAAATATCATTTTTATAAGCAATCTTCGACCCTGTTAAACGTAGAGACTTTCGAGGTCGTTCGAAAAGGTTCTAACTATGAAATCATAGCGGATATTTGTAAGCGACGTTTTGGCGTAACGCTGATGGATTAATCTGGTTCATGCCACCATGAGCCATTTAATACTATACCTTCTAACTTAAACGCTGTGTCGCCTGTCCGAGTTTCCCCAAGTGAGTCAACGTAGTCAGTCCGAGTATTATTTATTTTTAATATTGTCGCATCGCCGATACTCCCTGGTGATAAAGTGCCTAGGTCCGGGCGACGAATTGCTTTTGCGGGCCCTGTGGTGCTTGCTGCTATTATATCTTTTAATTCCATCCCGAGGTGTAGAAATTTTGAAAGTGTTACGAGTTGATCATATGCCGGCCCTTTAATGCTTAAAGAGTGAACATCACTTGATATGGCGTCTGGCAAAAATCCAGCCTTTAGCATTGTCTCTGCCGTAGCAAAGCCAAAAGACCCTACTCCATGGCCAATATCAAATATAACTCCACGTTCTCGTGCTGCGATTATTTCCTCTTTAATTGCCCCATCGCCTTTTGTGGGTGCCCCGGGAAAAGGTCGAAAACAATGGGTTAGAACATCGCCCGGCCTAAGCCGGCTTACGACATCTTTTGTGTTTGGTGGGGGCCAATCCAGGTGACACATAACAGGTAAGCCAGCTTCTTCTGCAACTTCAAGTGCAATGTCTAGTGGGGCATATCCCATTGAGCCACTTGCTTTGGCTCCAACCCTCACTTTTATTCCAACAAGAAAATCTTTATGGAGTTTAGCCACGTTAAGACAGGCTCGTGGGTGAAGTAATCTGATGTCCTCAGATTCACCAATCATCACTGTATCGCTAAAGGCGAAGATACCGGCAAATGATATATTCAGATACGCTAGAATTCTGGGTTCGCATGGTTCAATTATATGCGCTTTAAAACCAGCAAAGTTCCCGGCACCTGCGGTCCCTGCATCAATCATCGTTGTCGTTCCGCAACGTCGTGCATAGTCTGTTGGGTCTATCCCTATTGACGTCCCTCCCCAGTAAATGTGGGTATGTAAATCAATTAATCCTGGTGTCACAAGTTTTCCCGAGACATCCCGAACTCTGGGATGCCTTTTCTTTATCTAGGGTGCTAGAAATTTCCTGCACCTTGCCATCTTTAAAAGCTATATCAGCAATACTGTCGATATTTTGGGAGGGATCGAGGATACGGCCATTAGTTAATAAGAGGTCATATTCGACCATGTTAATCTCCTCAAAAATTTATTGGACTACATAATTTACACATAATGTTATTAATTATTTGGTAGTGTGTTTACACAATAGAACCATTACAAAGAAAATATCAGCGAAAAATATATTTTGGAAATGAGATAATGACTTTTAAAGCATTCGACCTTGAACGATTACTTTCTGATTGGGAACAGACAGTAGATTTTAATTTTGCTGAAAGTGGTGTTCACCCAGTACCGCTGAAGGAATTATTAAATTTCGCTGATGCTGATCTCGATGAGTTTCTAGACATACCATTGAATTATCCTGAGGTTAATGGTGACCTTAAGTTAAGAGAACGAATTCAGGTACTTTATAATAATGCTGCACCTGACAACATTATTGTGACAGTAGGCGCATCTGAAGCTAATTATATCCTGGCGAATACTCTTCTCGAGCCTGGTGATGAAGTAGCGGTAATGAGGCCGACTTATATGCAATTCAGTGGTGCAGCCTCTAATTTGGGTGCAAAGGTTAGAACATTTTCCCTCGACGAAAATATGAGCTGGGCTTTGGATTTTGAAGAGCTTCGAGAAGCAGTTACTCCCAATACGAAAGTCATAGCAGCTGTAAATCCTAATAACCCAACTGGTAAGATATTATCAGAAAAAGAAATGGACGCCTTGATAGATACAGCCGAGAAGGTAAATGCATGGTTGATTGTAGACGAAGTGTATGGTGGAGCTGAGAGAGAGAAAACTGAACCAACAAGTTCATTTTATGGAAAGTATAATAAGATGATTGCAGTAAATGGTTTAAGCAAAGCATATGGACTTCCAGGGCTTCGAATAGGATGGATTGTAGCACCCATTAATTTGATAAAGGAGCTATGGAAACGTCACGAGTATACTACAGTCAGTAGCTCTATGCTTGGAAATAGACTTGGTGAAATGGCGCTTCGGCCGGATGTTAGAAGACAGTTGTTAGGGCGGACCCGAAAACTAGTTGGGCAAGGTTTTGATGTGCTGCAGAAAATTTTAAATGAGTATCCGGATGTTTACTCAGTTGTACCTCCCGGGGCCTCTGCTCTTTCATTTGTTCGTTATAACCTTCCAATAAACTCAACAGAGCTAATCCATAAATTCAGGAAGGAAAAAAATATTCTGATTGTCCCGGGAGACTGCTTTGATTTTGATCATCACCTTCGTATCAGTTCTGCTTTGCCTAAAGAATACCTTCATGAGGGTTTGAGCAGGATGAATGATGTTATTGGAAAGTTATTGTCTCAATAAAAAAGATTAGGTCAATAAATACTATTATTAGGGCGTTATTTTAGGGGGCGGCTTGCTAAATCAAACTATATCACTCGGCGCATTTAGTGGCTTACAGTCTGGTGCTAACGAAATTTCGGCTTCTGTTCGGGCTTTAAGCTCGTCTTTCGTTATCGATTCAAGCAGTTCTTCAACAACAAAACCCTGATTAGTAACATTGACTACCGCGATATCAGTATAGATCCGATCAACACACAAGGGTGCTGTTAGAGGAAGGTTACAGCATTTCAGTAACCGGGGGGCGCCGTCTTTTGTATTGTGCTGCATCATCGTCCATGTTGATTTTGCACCAACCGCAAGATCCATGGCGCCGCCTACCAATGGTCCTTTGTCTGGGACCCTGGAATCCCAATTGGCAAGATCACCGGAGATACTAACTTCGAAGGCACCCAATATTGTTATATCAATATGACCGCCTCTTATCATTGCAAATGAGTTTGCTGAATCAAAAAGGCTGGCACCATCTCTAAGAGTAACTTTCCGGCTTCCCGCATCAACAAGGTTTGGATTTATGTTGGCTTCATTAGCTTCCGGTCCGACCCCCAAGATACCATTTTCGGACTGCAGAAAAACCTCACGGTTTGAAGGAATATAATTTGAAACCAGCACAGGCATTCCGAGCCCTAGGTTTACAACATTTCCGTCAGGGATATCCTGTGCTACTCGCCATGCTATTTGATTTCGATTAAGTGGCGTCAAATTTCTTTTCCTGTGGCTATGACATGATTTACGTAGACGCTGGGTAGGTGCACGTCTGGCGTCGGAAGGGCCTCACTGAGAGTTTCGCGAACTTCGGCAATAGTAACTTTACACGCAGTTGCCATAGCAGGTGCAAAATTCATTTGAGTGGTGTTGAAGTTAACGTTACCGAAACGGTCAGCTCGATCGCCTCGAATCAAAGCAAAATCACCATTGATCGCTTCTTCAAGAACACAGTTTTTACCGTTTATTTCTCGGGTCTCTTTGCCCTTGGCGAGATCTGTACCAAATCCGGTTGGTGAATAAAAAGCAGGTATCCCAGCTCCACCTGCCCGGATCCTTTCTGCAAAATTTCCCTGCGGCACGCACTCAAGTTCGATTAGCCCTGCTCTCCATTGTTCCTCAAAAGGCGATAGCTCTTTCCCCCGACCTCTTGCCGCTGTAACAATTACCTTCTTTACCATTTTTGCTTCTATCAACGTATGGGTGAGTGAGTATGGATGTGTAGCGGAATTTGCAATAAGGGTAAGCTCTTTAGGTGCAACATCTCTTAATATCTGCAATAAAAAATTTGGAAAACCTGCTCCACCAAAGCCTGATACCATAATAACAGCGCCATCAAATATTTTTGATATAACCTCTGCCGCAGTTTCTATCCTTTTATCGATAGCCATTTCTGATCAATCTTCAGCGCAAGCTTTGATTGCGTCCATAAATACTTTCTGTGCTCCTGGACCACGCGCAAAAGGGCTGATGATGGGTAGCTCGATCCCCGAGTCACGATAAGCTTCTATTCTATCTCGGCATTGGGAAGGCGTTCCTGCTACCCCTGTTGCATCGACAATAGCATCTGTGACACCTTTATGTGCCGCCTCCATATCACCCTTTTTGAACGCTGTTGCGATGTCTGCCGCTTCTTGCTCAAACCCATGGGAGGCTATTAGTTTATTGTAACGTGGGAAAAACCCTATATATAACGCTAGTCCTGGGCGCATGAGGTCCATTGCTTCCGCTCGCGTTTCAGCAACAGCTGTTGGTAATAGTGATGTGATCTCAACTTCTGATGGGGCTCTCCCCGCAATGGCAGTGCCAACAGATAGATTTTCTCGGATATCTGTAGCCGTTTTTAATGTACTTCGGGTTAAAATAATACCGTCAGCAATTTCTCCACAGATAGCAGTCATTTTGGGAAACAACCCAGCTAGATAAATTGGAATTCTCTTTCTATGGGGTTCGAACCATAGATCAAAGTTTTCAATCTTAATTGTGTCTCCATTATAATTAACAGACCCATTTTCTAACAATTGTCGTATCAAGTGTACAGTTTCACGGACACGTAACATTGGTTTTCCAAATTCGATCCCGTGTTCAGGCTCGACTTGAACTCTATGACTGGAACCTAAACCAAGAATAAACCGTCCCTCAGATAGTTGGTCAACTGTCGCTGCAGCCATGGCAATTGTGGGAGCCGACCTCACAAAAACACTACTTATTGCAGTTCCAAGTTTGATTTTAGATGTCGTTACAGCGCATCCTGAGAGAATAGAGAATTGATCTCCTCCGTGTCCTTCAGCAACCCAGGCAGATTCGTATCCTAGATGTTCTGCTAATTTCACACACTCTACTATTTGGGAAGCATTTGGTCCGCCAGAAAAACCTACAGCAATTCGTTTCATATAATGTTCTCCGGAGGTTGACTTTCCTTGATGAATTTCATTTTTTGTCAGTATAATTTTTTAACTACAATAAACCAAACTCAAAATCACTTAACTCAGTATAGTTTTTAACTCAGTAAAATCTTTCACAATCATGTCCGGTTGATGGGGGCCTTCTCCAAAAGGTCTTTTTCTTCTGTCTATGAAAACAGTTCTGAACCCCCATGCTTTTGCTCCAATACAATCGAAAGCATGATTAGCAACAAAAAGTATATTAGCACGTTCTATGTTTTTGAATTTAGTTCCTATTATTTCTTCTGCTTTGGCGTATGTTCTTTTATCCGGCTTAAAGGCGCCAGCCTCTTGTACCGAGATTGTGAGATCAAATTTAAAGCCAATATATTGTTTGGCTGTTTCCAGCATATCGCGATCGCCATTAGAGAGTATGGACAGTTTATATTTTTGGCGTAGCTCCTGTAAATTTTGCAGAACATCAGGGAACGGTGTTAGACTTTCAATGCCTGATACAAGCCATTCTACTTCGGATTGAGAGTAATTAATATTTGCCCTTGTGAGTACTTGGCTTACTGCTCTGTGCCCAATTTGTCTGTATGGCGTGTGTCCTCGGTCAATGAGAGAGTCAATCATCGAATCTTCAAAATGAGTACGTCTCCACCAAGTTACGAATTGGTTCGGGTTTCCTGTCCATCCTTTATCTTTAAGAAAAGGTGTTACTAATTCTGTCAGTCCTGTCTGCATATCAACGATTGTGCCGTATTGATCGAAAGTTAATATCTCTATTTCTCGTTTTAAAATTTCAGCGATTGAAGCAGGCATCTTTATTCCTTTGAGTATGGCAGTTGGTTTTAAATTATAAATTTAGCTAAGCATCGGTCTTGTGAAAAAAATCAAGTAATAATCGGCAAGTTTCCCCAGATTGCTCTTGTTGCACCCAATGCCCTGCTCCTGAAACAAGATGAAAATCATTCATTTTAGTGAATACTTCGCTTCTCATTCTTTCAGCAGCTCCGGGTCTCTGAAAAACTCCCCAGTCACTGGTGCCTGAGATAAAACAAGAAGGGATATCGATGGTTTTACCCGAAAATATTTCGAGTTCCTTTGTGTCTAAGCCTGTTGTGCCGCGTCGATACCAGTTTAAGCCACCTTGGAACCCATTCCTTGCATATTCCTCTGCGTAAATAGAGAGTTCATTTTCAGTTAACCAAGCATTCGAGTTAATTTCAGAACGACTTGGCATTTCTTTTTCAACAGATTGTGGCATGGTGTCGTCCAGATCCATTATATAATAGGTGGGCATCTTTTCCAATTCGGTCGCCACCCACGCCCCCAGCTTATGCGGTTTATTTGCTTTCCAGTCAGCACTTTTATGATGATAATACGCCCTCAGAAAATCATGGATGCCTTGTGGGCATTTTGTCATATCGGTATTGGCCGGCTCTGTGGAGTAGTACCAGTGATAATGCTTTCTTGGACGTGCAAGTTCTTGCATCGACTGGTGAATGTCGACTTGGAGTCCTGACGTAGATATCTCAACATCTGTTGTGGTGGGTAGTTTAGGAGGTCCATCAAAAGGTGCACTCATTAAAACACACCGATTAAAAATATCGGGGCGAACAAGAGCGCACCATGCCGCCACGGACGCACCATAATCGTGCCCTACAATCCCAGCAATTTTGTTGTACCCTAAAGCGTTGATCAAGCCTACAGAATCTCGAACTGTGTTCAACAAATTAAATGGGCCTAAGTCATCCCCGTAATTCACAGGGCCCCAACCAAGTGTCCGGCCATATCCTCTTAGGTCTGGGGCGATTACATGAAAACCAGCTTTTGCAAGCACGGGTATTACTTTCCTCCAGCTGTAAGCTAATTCTGGAAACCCATGAAGCAATAAAATAACTGGTTTGTCTTCTCCATCATATCCCGCTTCTAATATGTGCATTAATAGACCGTTGGTATTATCGATGAATCGCGATCGTACCCCAGCAGGCAACACAGAGGGGTCATATGGGATTTTTATTGTCATAAATTTTCCAACTCATTAATTCTTTTTGCGTGCTTTATGAATAGCAACTTTAATAGTATCGGCAATTTGAATTTCAAATCCATTGGGCACGTGGGGCGCAACCGGAAGTGAAATAGTTTGAGCAGACAGCCATTCTGCAATAGGAAATTGTCCAGACTTATAACCGTATTTGTCTTTGTAATATGTCATCATCGGCACTGGGCCAGGATAGTGGACTGAGGTTCCAACTCCTTGTGAATTTAATTCGGCCGCAATATCATCCCTATTTAAATTGCCATTTTGGGGAAGCACGGCGTTTAAACAATAACATGAAGATTGCGCCTTCCCTTGTATAGAGTCAAAAACAGTTATCTCATCAATCTCAGATAAAGCATTCTTAAGTGCGCTATAGTTTTGCTTTCTAATTTCTAATCGAGAGTCTAATTTTGTCAATTGGCACAGGCCTACGGCTGCTTCTACTTCGTTCATTCGGTAATTGTAACCTAGCACAGGGACATCATAAATCCCCGGTTTTTTGCGCATTTGATGACTATGATCATACCCAAATGCTTTGCGCTTTCTTATTGATTCAGCGAGATTATGGTCATCAGTGGTAACCATTCCTCCTTCAATCGATGTCATGTGTTTAATCGGATAAAATGAGAAACAACCTAATTTACCCAACGCACCTGCTTTTTGTGTTCCATATAAAGCATCCACAGCTAAGGCGGCATCTTCTACTATAAATAGTTGATTTCGATCAGCTTCTGCTTTTATTTTTTCCATATCGCATGGCAAACCTAAAAAATGTACTACCATTATACTTTTAGTATTCTTAGTTATTTGATCTGGGATCAATTCAGGAGAGATATTACCACTTTTTGGATCCACATCCACAAAGACTGGCTTAGCGGAACAATATTCTACTGCGTGCGCTGTTGCGACATGTGTCATTGCGGGGACAATTACTTCATCTCCTGGCCCTACCTGATTTGCAAAGAGAGATAAATGAAGACCAGCTGTTCCAGAGGAAACTGAAACAGCATGTTTGACGCCAACACGTTTAGCAAAGGCTTCTTCAAATTTAAGACAGACGGAACCATGGGCTAAAATAGGGCCTTCTAGCACTTTAGTGACGGCATCAATTTCATCTTGATCAAGTAATGGTTGGCCAAAAGGTATTTTATGATCAGGCATGGCTATCTCTTGTACAAAATTTAAATAAGATAAGTAACAGGTATTGTCCTCTGAGCTACTAGAGAATCATAGCAAGCAAAACAGATATCCATTACTCTGAAAATATCAGTCAGTGGCACCGCGGGCTGTCTATTTTCCTCGATTGCTGACACAAAATCGGGTATCAGATCAAATTTTTCGACACCAGGATAGGGTGTTGTAATGGTAGTTTCTTGATATGATTGGTCTCCACTAAATAATTTTGCATGTGGAATATCGTTTACAAATGTTTGTTTGGTTCCGTATACATTTAATCCGTGTAGTTTTGTTCTTTGGGGTCCAAGATTGGACATGGACCTTCCTAAAGTTCCTTTGTCAAACCGTAGTAAATTCATAATCATATCATCGAATTTGTATGAGCTGTCCGCTGTGAGTATTTTATTACCCATCCCACTCACTTCTACTACTTCTTGACCTATGAGCCATCGCATAAGGTCAATCATATGAATGCCCCCGCCATAGGTCACACAATAGAAGCCCATTTTACCACGCCAGCCCTTGGTTAATTTCCATAATATCTGGTGGATATAATCACCTTCTATAGCAACTATATCTCCAAATTGACCTGCTTCGATCCAGGACTTGAGTTCTTTAAACCGAGGGGATTGCCGCAAAATTAAATTGGAAGTCATTAATCTCCCGCTATCTTGTTGAGCCTTCAAAAGCCTCTCCGAGTCTTTTCTATTTAATGCTATTGGTTTTTCCAACATGACGTGCTTGCCGTTATTGAAAGCGCTTATTGCCTGTTCGACATGGTTATCATCATAGCTCGCAACGCTGACAATATCGATTTCAGGGTTTTCAGTTATCATTTTATAATCTTCGTGGCGCCCAGAAATATCATTTCTATCGCCGACGTTTTTTAAAACTTCAGGGTTTATATCGCATATATCAGTAACTTGTACGGACTTCAATTGCTGATAGCCCATCACATGTTGTTCGCCAACTCCAAGTCCAATAACACCTACGTTTAGATTTTTCTTCATCAAATATTTTCTGCATGTGTTGGGGTCCAATGAAAAGTGATTGCTTCATCAATTTTTATAAACCCAGCTGCCCCATATAGCTTGATAGATGCCGTGTTACTTTTTTGTGTTCCAACTTTTATTGAGGAGACTTGCTTTGCATAGTGAGATATGGCCGTCTTTACTAATAATGTTCCTATTCCTTTTCCTTGTGCCTCACAGGTGACGCCAATTAAATCAATGACCGCTGTTGTGGTCTCTCTTAAGCATGAAATAAATCCAACAATTTGATCTTCTAATTCAACAACAAAATTTGTGTCACAACGTCCCAAAATATTATTTTTCGCCCAAGTATACTTGCTGTGATCAGCAATTCTATCATCGAGGTGCTGATCAGCATGATAGCGGTCCTTATTAAAGCAGTTACCCGCTATTTTTGAACAGGCGTGAACGTCATCATTAATAGCCAGACGCGTGTTAGAGGGTAAGTCTAGCTGGTCACTAGGGTTTAGTGTTCGTTCAAAATAAATTAAATGCTCTATTTTACGGAACTTTGTATGTTTCATAGCATTCTCCCATTCGCATGGAACGCGAATAGAGACCAGTCCAGCATCTTTCGGGACAGATTTATCCAAATCTACTATATCCGAATGTTTTCTTAATGCCGCCTTATAAACGGGAAAACTAAAAAGATCCGTATCAAATGGCTGTAGGGTCATGTTTATAGAGTTCATATCCTTGACCTCGTTATTGTGGCTTTGCAAGCGCGCGAAGTGTGAATTTCCCGCTAGGCTCATGAATTTGATCAAGGGTAAGAATTTCAAATTTCACCAACTTTATTAGAAGTTCGAGAGATTTAAGAGAATACGCGTCAAAATGTTCAACAAAAAACTCCTCTCGATCAGGTCCTGATTTTAGCAGCGCTGTTTCGCCATCTGGCAATTCAATATATACAACTCCTTCAGTCTTAAGGTGTAATTTTGATCGCAATAACATTGCTTTCGGGTTTTTAGTATGTTCGAGAACTTTGTTGAAACTAATTAAATTAAAGTCGCCAATTTTATCACATTCCATGAAGCTCTCTGATAGGACTTTAATTCCAATCATTTCCTGGATTAGTTGGCAGGCCTCTAGATTTGGTTCAAGCGCTACGCAATCCCAATTTGATTCTTTTAAAACGGCTGGAAATACCCCTAAACCACTCCCTATATCTAAGCACGATTTTTCTTTATCTGCGTTATTGGAGTTCCAGAAATTATTAATAAACTTTACTCGTTGCCGATTGTCGGATTGACCCTCTGGTAACGACATCAATTCGAGAAACCTGGATCGCGACTTTTCTCGGTAGGTCGATTTTTGATAATGGTTTTTATAAAAAGATGCGCTGAGATCGAAGTGATGCTTGTTCGTGATATGATGGCAACCCACGCATTGCCATAACGATCTACTATAGGGTTTAAATCCAAAGTTAGTTTCACCTTTTGGAGATTTAGTAAATTGTTTAATTAATACTTGCTTAGTCATACAAAATTGGCAAAGTTTTCTATCGGAATTCATACTTTATCCCATCTCCAGTTGTTGGTTATGAAGTCAGGTATTTTCCAGATATTTTTTTCTTTCCTCCAAATTTTTTTGTTTCTGAATCTTTCAGTTGTACTCCAGAACCAATCGATTGGTTTTTCCATAAAATCACAAAATCGTTCGATATCTTCGTGAGGTTTATTCAGACCTATTTCCGTCAATGTTTGAATGGCTTCTTTCCGATTGATCCTGCCATATCTAATTTCAACCGATAGGTTATCAAAAATCCTTAAGAAACCAAATTTGTGCCATTTCAAAAAATGATGAAGTGAAATAAAATGACAGTCTATATCAGCAAATTCCCAGCTCCCTGTTTTCTTATTGGAACTATGACTAGAAAAACCGTACTCGGTCGCTATTTCATAATTTGAAAAAGAGTCCCACTTGAAGAATGACCCTAAAAAAATCGATTTTGGGTGAAAATTGCTCAAAGCATCCGTGCTTGGTAGGATGTATGCGGATAGGTCTGCATCAGTTAGTCCATTTATTCCTATCCAGTCTTCTCTTTTTGTTTGGTTAGTGACGCCGTGTTTTGTAATCCAGTCTAAGTTTAGGTCAGTACTTAATCTATCTGCCTCTGGGCCACCAAATTCTAGTTGTGGGTTTTCACCCCAGATTATAAGAGGTATTCGTAATTGTGTGGCTAGCCTGTATGGGATAGCAAAGATTGCCATATGCATTGGTATCCCTGTTGCTCCTTTCTTTTCAAAACTCGCCATCATGAATCTTTTTTCGACATCGGGGTTAATAGAAAAGTCAATGTGGTCTACTCCAAGCTTGGCAATCATATAGTCTAAATTTACTTGACCAATCTTCGTCCTTCGAGGGGTCCGCCAAGTAATGCACAAAACCTTCAAACCATGGAGTTGGCTTTTAATGACTTGATACCAACTATCTTTTCCTCCGCTAACTGGAATTATACAATCGTATCCACGTGACGTTTCTTTCGCTTGGTTTACTATGTTGCTGAATATCGCAGAACGGGCCGCCCAATCAATATTATGCTCTTTATCTTCGTGGCCATGGCAAGCTGAACAAGTTCCGTCATCGTCTATGATTAAGCCGGGACGTGTTTCTGGTAAGATGCACTGGATGCAATATCTCATGGGGTCCAGGCCCTGGTAGTGCTCTAAAAATAATTTAGCTGATATAAAGCTAAATAAATTTTTAGAGAAGCTGTTATCTGTCAAATCGGAATTAAGAAAATTTTCGATTGAGTCTCTCTTCACGATATCAAAAATTGGTCCATCTGCCATGAGATAATCTCTAGTATCTTTATCTTCTCTGTTAACTAAATGATCGATCGGAGCATTGAACCCTCTTTTACGTTTATCCCACAAAACATTTTTGGCAACAAAACCATTTCCTGCGGCTCGCAAAAGGTATTTAGCATAACCATTTTTTATCAAAAGTTCAGATGGGATTGTAAAAAGGAATTCGGCCAAATCTCTATCAAGATAGGGAGAACGATTTTCTATAGAGTAGCGCATAGAGTTTCGGTCATCTTCATGTAAAATTACGGGTATTGTTTCATTATTAATTTCATTTAAGCATCCGGTTTCGTAGCAGGTTATTTGAATACGTTGATTCTTCAAAGATCTCTGTCAAAGGATCATTTAACCATTCATTAAAAATTTCAGAATTTAGAAAAATATGGCTTCGTTCATGTGGGTTTTTACAAAAAACCAGAGGGTCTTTAAGTACAGGGTTTTGCACATGAGACCCATAACTTTTTTGCCAGTCTGACCGCAGATCAATAAAGGAATTGTGATTTTTCATCTCGGCTAACCAAAACGAGTAATGATCATAATAGCCAGTGAATAATTCGTCCGCACCATTTCCTGAAATCGCGACGCGACAACCCGCATCTGCTATGGCTTCGGACATAAAAGAATGCAGATAGTATGTTAGGGTTGCTACGGGCATGTCGTGATAAGCGACAAGTTCTTTCATTCTCTTTAGGAACCCCTTAGTGCTTGTTTGAATCCGGTGATTAGAGCACCCTAGGAAGTCTACTTGGGATTTAATATTATCTCGTTCATTATAGCGTTCGTCATCGTCTATTATCGAAAAAGTTTTGATGTTAGGGTCAATTTTCTTTGCTGCTATGCCGGCTATTGTCGAGGAGTCAATCCCACCGGATAGGCAGAAAGCTATTGGCATATCGGAACGCATTCTGATTTTCACTGAGTTTATAAGGCGTTCTTTAACTCCATGGATAGCATCGGCTTCAGTAATTTCTGATGGATCATAATTCAATGACCAATAGCAAATAGTTTGTTTTTGTTGTGCCCCTGTGAGTTTAATAAAGTGAGCTGCTGGTACTTCATGGATATTTTCAAAATAGGTCTCAGGTTTTTTGTATAAAGATTTATAGCCATTCACCAGATATCGTTTAATTTGATTCTCATTAACTCGCGGCTTATTTCCGGCTAAAGCGGCTAAAAACTTTGGTTCAGACCCGAAGTAAAGTGTGTCTTTATTTGTCCAAGTATAAAGGGGTTTTTCTCCAAATCTATCCCGACATAATATTAATTGGTTCTTAGTCATATCTATCAAAGCAAAGGCCCACATGCCTTCCATTTTATCTAGGGAGCTTTCGCCCCAATGTTGCCAAGCCGCCAACATTACTTCGGTATCAGATTTTGTTGCAAAAACATGCCCGAAGCCCGTCAATTCCCTCTTAAGCTCTATATAATTATATAATTCACCGTTCGTTATTATTGTTAAATTTTGTCGGGTAAATGGTTGCATTGATTGCGGTGTTGGGTCGACTATTCCCAAGCGGGAGAAGAGTAAGGTTACAGTTTGCTTCCCAAAAGAAAAAGTTTTAACGGTCTGCCCATCTGGGCCTCTTTCCTTCATAAGAGTTTAAGGTGCGGTCAATTTTATTTTGATCGATGCCTTGTTGCTAATTGCGCCTGCTATTCCACACATGTTTTATATATTCTCGCTTATTGGCTCTAACAAAAATGCTCATTTGAGAAGATCTCGCCTGCCTGGATCGAAGTTTTCAATTGTTTTCCCAAGAACCTGGCGTTCCATACCTGGACTGAAACCTTCTCCTGGTCTGATCCAAATTATGTCTTTATAGATTATGGTGTCGCCTGCTTCGATGTCTCGAGCCGCTGCTATTGATCGGCGAACAGCGGTTTCGCTATCCCGCTCTACATCACGAGGAGCTAGGGATCCAGTTCCTAGAAGTATTTCAGCTTGTCTTATTTTAGTGACTAACTCCGCCATCGAGTTTGGGTCTGCTGATAATTGGTGGTCTCTAAAACCTGAGTAATTTCTATCAATTGTGAAATGTTTCTCAACAATCTCTTGCGCCCGCTGCCACAGAGAGAGTTGCGGCCTCGTTTCCTAATGTATGGTCTGAATACCCTATTGGGGTGCAGGGGAATTTCATAGAAAGTTCTTTTATCGCGGATAGATTAGCGTCTTCAGGCTTTACTGGATAGGCCGAGACGCAATGCAGCAAAGCTAAGTGAGAATGGAAATTGTTTTTTGATTTATTTTTTTCAATCAAAGACGCAGAAAAATTAATTTGCTCCTCGTTCGCAAAGCCAGTGGATAAAATTATTGGTTTTTCACTCTCGGATACAAATTCGATCAATGGATAGAAGGTATTATCGCCAGAAGCAATTTTTACAGCATCTACTATTTCCATAAGAAAGACTGCGCTAGGCATATCAAGTGGAGTCGATATAAATTGTAACCCATTATTTTTTGCTCGGATTGCTAGTTCTTTAAAATTCTCTGTGGTTAATTCAAACCCTTTCATACGATTGAATCGTCTTCATCTTGGGGAGAAACGAATGTTTTGGTAGTAAAGGTTTGGAATTTTACTGCATCGACACCAGCTTCTGTGGCTTTGTCGACAAGTTTTCGAGCTAGTTCAATAGAACCCTCGTGATTATTTCCTATTTCAGCAACAATAATGACTTTGTCGCAGGTATCCAACTTCCCAATTTTCACAAGACCCCCTATTTCTTTTTCGAACTTTCAACTATGACTTTAAAGCTTATTATTGCCGCTGTCATCGGGGCATGTAAAAATCTAAAAGATGATTAGATTGACTTTTATCAATTCAATCAACACAAGTTTAAGGAACTTATGAGTTTTAAGTAGGATGTGCCGTGGCAGAAAATGCAATTGCTATTATCGGAGTTGGTTATGTGGGGCTGCCATTGGCTATTGGCCTTGCAAATCATCATGCCGACATTGTTGCCTTTGATATTGATGAGGAGCGGATAAGGGAGCTAACTAACGGTGTTGATAGGAATGATCCAAACAAACTTAAAAAAACTTATCCAAAATCATTAGAATTCACGTCTGATTTAAGCAAGATTAACAGAGCAAGTGCCTATATCGTCACCGTTCCGACTCCGATAGATAACAATAGACTTCCGGATCTTACCCTTTTAGAAAATAGCTGCAAAATAATAGCTTCTGTAATATCAAAGGATAATCTCGTCATTATTGAATCGACAGTTTATCCCGGGGTCACAGAAGAGGTTTGTGGCCCGTTGATCCAAGAAGTATCGGGTTTGCTTAAAGGTAGAGACTTTTATCTTGGATATTCCCCAGAGCGGATTAATCCTGGAGATCTCAAGAATAATTTGGAATCCGTTGTTAAAATTATTGCAGGCCAAGATCCAGAAACGCTAGAGAGAATGGAAGCGATTTATGCGCCAGTTATTACTGCTGGCCTTTATCCAGCTAAATCGATACAGGTGGCTGAGGCTGCCAAGATTGTGGAAAATGTGCAACGAGACCTTAACATTGCTTTGATGAATGAACTTGCAATGATATTTGATCGAATGGGGATCCGAACAGCAGACGTGCTGGATGCTGCGGCTACCAAATGGAATTTCCAAAAATTCACTCCAGGACTCGTTGGGGGGCATTGTATAGGAGTTGATCCTTATTATTTAATCTCCAAAGCTGAGGGGTTAGGTTACTATCCAGAGCTTATAAGAGCAGCCCGACGATTGAATAATGGATTGGCAGAGCACATAAGCCAAAAAACTGTCGATCTAATCGTCAGTTCAGGACGTTCAATGAATGATAGTAAGATAGGTATTCTTGGCCTTACCTTTAAAGAAAATGTTGCTGATGTAAGAAACAGTCAATCGCCCATAATAGTAGATGAACTTAGCCGATATGGTGCGACTATTCTTTGCCATGACCCATACGCGGATCATAGAATACTATTTGATAACTATGGGATCCAAGTGAGTCCAATGGAGATGCTGACAGAATTAGACGCGTTAGTCATCATTGTCCCTCACTTACCTTATTTGGAAAAGCCGATGAACGAATTAATGGCTATGTTGAAAAAAGATGGGATTTTTATTGATGTAAAATCGGCATTCGATCTGAAAAAAATGCCAGAATTAATTCGATATTGGAGTCTTTAACGTTTGGTGAAAAGTAAAAAGTTAGGTTAAGAGAAATCAGATTCAAAAGGCTAAAGCCCATGTCACATATAAAGAACTATTTTGAGCAGGTGGTTGAGATAGCTAACAAAATAGATCACGCTGAAATTGAGAGAATGGCGAGTATTCTCGCGCAGGTTCGTGACTGTGGGGGGAGATTATTTTTTCTAGGAGTAGGTGGTAGCGCAGCTAACTGCAGCCATGCTGTGAATGATTTTCGAAAGTTATGCGGTATTGAGTCCTATTCCCCTGTTGATAACGTTGCAGAGCTTACCGCAAGAACGAATGACGAGGGTTGGGACACAGTGTTCGCATCTTGGTTGCGAACTAGCAAGGCCAATGCAAATGATGCGGTCTGCGTTTTTTCGGTAGGTGGCGGGGATGCGGCTCGAAACATTAGCCCAAATATTGTCGTTGCCTTGGATGAAGCCAAAGCTCGCAATTTAAAAATTATTGGTATAGTAGGGCGTGATGGAGGATACACTAAAAAGATTGGCGATGTGGTAGTAGTAGTCCCAGTTATTGATGAAAACTTTGTCACGCCACATAGCGAGGCCTTTCAAGCTGTGATATGGCATGCTCTGGCAAGCCATCCTATTTTGATGCTTGAGAAGAATAAGTGGGAAGGTATGAGTAGATAGCACTCATATACAGCTATCGTGTAATATTGCTCTTCAAATGGGGTTTTTCCCGAACATGAATGTTTATCTGGGCCGCAAAAGACAGATCGTGTTGTTAAAAATTTTAATAAGCACAGCCGTTTTAGTCGTACTCGTTTTATTAACTGATACGGAAAAAATGCTATCCGCTATGATTAATATTAATTTATTAGTTGTTCTTGTTTCTGTTGCTTTATGCTTTTTGCAGATGATATTGGCAGGAATTCGATGGTATGCTATCGGCACTAGAACGGGCAGTTTTTTTAGTTTTTTCACTGCAATGAAAATCAATTTTGCAGCAATGTTTTCCAATCAGGTGTTGCCTAGCTCCATTGGAGGAGATGTGGTTAAAACTGCGTTGGCGACGAAAGAGGGATTGGCCTTAGGGAGAGCTATACGAACTGTATTATTGGATCGTATGACAGGCCTAATATCTTTAATATTTCTGATTGCGGCAACTTATGTTGTCATTGAAAGTTATTTTCCAAAAGAGTGGGCGCTTAAAGGGAGCCAGTTAATTGTTGTGCCAATTTTGGGCGCCCTACTTATTATCCTTTATAATGGTGCGAAGATCTCAAAATTTTTCCAAAAATTTGAATGCTTGAAGTGGATTAGAACATTTCTTTATGAGGCTAGTGTTCTTTTTGGAGTGGGGTGGACGGCTTTTTATACTGTTTCCATTAGTATTATTATTCACTCTATCGGGGCGTTATGTGTATGGATTTTGGCTTTAAACCTTGGATTAAATATTAATTATACCGTTGTTTTGGCGTTCTTACCTCTTATTAGTCTTGCACAATTAGTACCAATATCCATTGCTGGGTGGGGGGTTAGAGAGGGAACGTTAGTATCGCTATTTGCTCTTATGGGCTTGGACCCCTCTATCTCATTAGTTGTATCATTAATTTGGGGAGGCTCAATTGTATTAGCAGCAATTTTTTCTGGTTTAATTTGGTTTTGCATGCGGTCTGCTGATGAGAATTTAAGAGATATAAAAGCTCACGAATTCTAGGGTTGATAAAATTCATTAATCGATTTGGATACAAATTCTATCTGCTCATTTGTAAGGTATTGGTGATGGGGTAGTGCCAAAACTTCATCAGCTTGCTTTTCTGCAACTGGAAAGTCACCACGTTTATAATTATAGCGTTTCGCCGCTGGTTGAAGGTGAAGGGCTTTGGCATAATAAACAAGCGTTTGTATGCCGCGCTTCTCGAGAAATTCTTTTAATTCGTCGCGTCTTTGTGCTTGGATTAAAAACATTACAAAAGCGTTTTGCTCATGCGGTTTACAAGGCGGTATATAAACTTCTTTGGCTTGAATAAGTTGTCTGTATGAGTTCACATTTTTTTTTCGCTTTTCAATTACACCAGAAAGTCTCCCCATTCGGTATAGCAAAACCGAAGCATGTAATACGTCAAGTCTAGAATTGACACCGTATTCGACGCAAGTATCCCGGTCTATGAGGCCATGATTTCTATAAATTCTTACTTTATTTGCAATTTTTTCGTCATTGGTGATTAGGAAACCTGCGTCGCCAACGGCATTCATCGCTTTTAATGGATGACCAGAGAAAGTACCCACTGTTCCGAATGTTCCTGCATGTTGCCCAAAATAATAGGCTCCCATACACTGGCAAGAGTCCTCTATAATCATAAGATTATGTTGCGCTGCGATCTCGCTTATTTTTTGCATATCAGCAATTCGACCTGTCCAATGGACAGGCATAATAGCTTTAGTTCTACTTGAGATTTTCTCCACGATCTTATTGGGATCAATATTTTGATCTTTCCCGACGTCAACATAAACTGGGGTTGCTCCAATATGCGCTATCGCAGCTGTAGTTGCTATGAACGAGATTGGAGAAGTAATTACTTCATCCCCTTTACCGATACCCATAGCCATAAGTCCCATCATTAAGGCATCAGTACCCGAGTTTAGGCCAATACAGTGTTTGCTCTTTGTGTATTCGGCTACGTTATTTTCGAAATCTGTGAGTTCTGGTGTCAGAACAAAATTTCCGCTTTCTAGTACTTTTTCTATACAGGATAAAAGCTCTTCCTTTTCCTCCTGATAGCGTTCTTTTAGATCAACAAGGGGTACTTTAAACTCAACCATTACATTTATCTTTATAAAAGGATTTAACTGTTTCGATTACATAATTTTGTTCGGCATCGCTTAAATGTTGATCGACTGGAAAACTTATACACTCGCTTGCATGTCTGTCTGTTACCGGAAAATCTCCTTTTTTATAATCCAAATGTGCAAGTGCGGCTTGTTGGTATAAAGGAATTGGATAATGTATTTTTGCTTCAATGCCATTTTTTAAACAATGATCAAGTAACGCATCTCTATTTTTAGCAAACACCATATAAAGTAAGAATACATTTCTGGTGGTTAGCTGTCTTGGCGGTATTTGTATCCCAGGTGTTTGTGAAAAACCCACGTCATAACGATATGCCCTTTGGGCGCGAGAGCTGACAATAGATTCTACTTGGCGGATCATCCATTTCCCTACGATAGCTTGAACCGAATCTAATCGAGAGTTATACCCAAGAATCTCCATCTCATCACGGTTCTTTAGTCCATGGTTTCTGAGCAGTCGTGCCTGCTTATTCATTTCCTCATTATTTGTCACAATAATCCCGGCATCACCCCATACGTTGATTATTTTCAAAGGGTGCATTGAAAAACCAGTAGCTAAACCCCAAGATCCCACCTGTTTTCTATCGCGTTCGCCAAGTAAACTCTGGCAGCCGTCTTCAATAACGGGTATCCCATATTGATCTGCGATTTCCATAATCTTTGGCATATCTGCTACGTCGCCCGTTAGATGTATGGGCATGATCGCTTTTGTTTTTGAGGTGATTTTTTTTCTAGCTGGCTTACGTCCATACAAAATGTATCATCGCAATCAATAAATCGTGGTGTGGCGCCAACCTCGGCTATAGCGCCGACCGAAGCGTAAAATGTATTGGCCACGGTTAAAACCTCATCACCAGGACCTATTCCTAAAGCTTTTAGTGGAATTTTTAGAGAGTCAGTACCTGAACCTACTCCAATAGCATATTTGGCCCCAACGGCTTCAGCAAATAATAGTTCAAATTCTTCAACAGGTTTTCCTAGCGTATAATCACCACTCTTTACCAGTTCTTTCAATTCTTCGAATATAGAATCGACTTGTGAAAACTGTTGTTTTAAGGGAGAGAACCTAACTGAAGTAATGGGTTCTCCGAGGTGCTTGTCTTCTGCTCTATTGTCGTGAGTCATTGTGGGCCAACATTCAGTTTTGTAATGATTGCTTTTCTTCTATTACTATATAGCAAATCAGCGTCACAAGGATAGAAAACAGTCCTGCCATTACAGTATCACTGAGAAAGTGGGCGCCCGTGCCCAATCGGTAAAAAGCAATGCTTATTCCAAATAATAAAGAGATCAATAGCCCAATTCTTTTCTTTTTGCCAGTTAACAAGAGGGGAAAAGCAATAAATGCAAACGCAAAAGCGACATCGCCAGACACGAAAGAACAATTATGGGCGCATTGATCACTGGGAAAATAAGCAGGTGAAAAAAGCCTATCTCCGCCAAATTCTGTGATATTCTTTGGGCGCGCTCGACCAATAAATTCTTTCAAAATACCATTGACAAGTAAACCTGGCCCCACTGCAAAAGTTAAGACAATAAAACTTATACTTCGTATGGACCATCCTATGTATTTTCCTTTTGAGAAAACACTTAAAGCCATTGCTGTTACAAGTATCATAACTAAATATTTTATGGACGGTCTCACCCAAGCGTCCATAAAATTGTGAACCATAGAATTGCGCAGAAGAAAATTGTTATCGCCCAAAAAAAATAACTCTGCGACTAACAAATCTATTTCTGGTGAGGTAATAAAAATTAGAGAGCATAGAATTGTTACCAGAAGTGTCAATTTTAACCAGTAATACTGAGATGAATGCCACAAAATTTTATCAGTCCTTGTGATAATCTTTTAATTCAAATAAATGGAGCACTCGATGTGTTTTTCCCCCTGTCTTGACCTGAATGCTCTTCAATCTTCTCGTAGAAGCAAAATGAGCCAATATTGGATGAGGGTTTTTCCATTTAGCTGCTAAAATAACTTTATGTTCCTTTTTAGGTGTATACTTTGCAGTTAGTTCATAATGGTGATCTGGGTTGCCATCGAAGTCCCAAATTTGGAGCAAGTGGGGCTTGCCTCTAAGACCATAAAGTAGTGATGCCATTGTTTTTCTGTCGTCAGTCAAAAGAATATGGTTTGGATAATTGTGCATAGTATTGGAAAGTTTCTGAGATAGTTCAGACCAGCCTCGTAATTTTCTCAATGGATCGCTTTTGAGAGGAGGATAATACCCAGGAAGGCTTAAAAAGTAGAAGGTTATGGCTCCCATAGTTATAAAATGGAGGCTGATTGAAACTTTCAATATCCACCTACGGTGATTAGCTACAAGCCAGCCAGTTACTAATATTGTCGCCCCTACGTAAGCTGTAGCTGCCCAGTTAGCGTTGGCTCTCGATAGGAATGATTGCACTGTCACAATTCCTAAAATAGGAAGGATAAAACATAACAACCAAGCTTCTCTTTTTTCAATCTGACCTCTCAACAATAAAATAATAAAGAAAATCAGCACACAAAAAAGAATAGGCCCAAAAACGCCAAATTGTTCTCCCAAAAAACTAATTAGTTGCTGTAGATTAAAAAGTTGTCCTTTTAAATTAATGTTATCACCAACATGTGTAACGGTGACCCACCCCTGGTCCATGTTCCAAATGATATTTGGAATGAGGATAACGAGCGCTATTGAGATAGAAATTAGAAGGTTCCAACTTTTTAAAAACCATCTGTAATCTTTGAAGAAGAGGCATGAAATAAAGATGCAAATGAAAAAATATGCCATCGCATATTTACTGAGTAATCCAAAACCGATGGCGGCGCCTAGCAGTACTGAACATATAACAGATCGTTCTTGAAGAGTTTTTATTAGAAGATACAAAGATAATGACCAGAAAAAGAGCAGTGGTACATCGGTTGAAATAATACAGCTTGAAAAAGACACCGCTGGTATAGTTAAGAATGTAATCCCAGTCCAGAAAGCAGCATCTCTGCCGTAAAGTTTATCCGCCACTAAAGCGCAAAAGAAACTGGTACCTGCATGTAATAGGGGTGAACTGATCCGGGCCGTCCATTCTGCATCTCCTAGAATTGAGGTTGTCGAATAAATGATCCATGCAATCATCGGGGGTTTTGTGTAGTAGCCCCAGTCAAGCATTTGGCTCCAGCTCCAGTATTGAGCTTCATCTCCGTGAAAATTTAGTTCAGAAGTTCCCAGAGCTAAAATACGAATGAAGCTCACGAGCAAAATGACAGAAAGAAGTTTATTCATATAGCTCTGTTCTTTTAGATCTAACTCTCCGAATAAATCTGGCTGTTTCAATGGAAAAATCCACGAACCATTTTTATATTCTTACGATGCGATGATATGTTGTTGTTCATTTACTTTTTACTATTTTCCACTGTTTTTATAATCGTTGGCCAGTATTCATCCCCATTACCTATGTCAATAGCCTTTTTGAGCATTTTGCCAACAAGTTCGGCGCCAGGAACAACGACCCCGCTTTCATCTGCGAGTTGCAGTGCATAGGATAGATCTTTTAATGCATATCGTGCTGGAAATTGTTTGAGTGGAAATTTTCCTGGCACCATAGCTTTGAGCCCGTGGTTCATTCCCACAAAAGATGCCCCAGAGCTTTTGTTGATGATATCGAGTAAATGACCCCCATCCATTCCTGCCTCTCTTCCTATCGTTAATGCCTCGGCTAAAGCCAAACCATTCTGGAATACGACCATATTATTTAAAATCTTAGCTATCTGACCGCAACCTGTCGGGCCACAATGGGATATATCTGGTCCCATACAAAGTAAAACGTCTCTATATTTTTCTAGAAGCTCATTATCACCACCCACCATGATGGATAGATTCCCGTCGATGGCGGCCTGTTGGGTTCTAGCAACAGGGGCATCAAGAAATTTTATACCCATATCATCGAATTTAGTTGCTATTTCCCGGGTTAGTTTTACCGGTGTTGTTGACATATCTATTATTGTTAACCCTCTTAGTTTTGGAGATAAAAGGGTATTATGCGCAAGAGACTCCACTTCTGGTCCACCAGGCAATGAAAGTATAAGCACATTAGATTTTACAGCGGCGTCCATTGCTGTCTCTGCAATTGCAACACCGTTATTTGCAAGTCTCTGCAACGGGTCTGAAGATAAGTCGAACGCTATAACAGAATATGTACCTTTTTTTGCAACATTTCGGCACATATGTTCGCCCATTGCCCCTGTTCCTATAAACCCAACCGTGATACCCGCCATAGATTTTCTCCGTAAGAGCAACAGTTACTTGTATTGAATTAAAACTGGTGCCTAAGTTTATATCAAATTTAATTTGTCCGTTAGAGTTTGTTTAAAAGGGTGATCAGATGAATAAATCAGAGGAAAGAGAAGTGTTTGAAATATATGCGGTTAAGTATGCGCATAATGCTAACAGAACACGTAATGGAAACATGCTTTACATGGATGAAC